>CAZSIZ010000152.1:0-14218 GCA_964606645.1 uncultured bacterium | reverse complement strand
TTTGTGTTCAATTTTACTGATAAGGGACTAAAACCTGAAAGTAGTGTATTCAATAAAAAGTGACGGGGAGGATTGTTTTGGGCAGACACAGGAGCCTGCCCCTACGTGTCTTTGTTCCCCGTTAAGATATGTCGGTCGAACTACATTGGTTAATATAGCGAAAAATCTTCGACTTCAGTATTGGTGTCGAGAAATTGCCGAATCGCCTGGGCCATAAGCGATTTTGCGATTGCGATCTTCGGGGTGTTATCGCTTAATGGGACCGCTTCCTGCATCGTGATTTCAGCGGCTTCTACGGCCAAAGCGTTTGTCAATTCTTTCCCCTGAATGAGTGCTTCAGCCTGCTCTGCACGCCAGGGTTTGGGAGCGACTCCTCCCAGGATAATGTTTGCTTTGACACAATGCGCGCCTTCCATTTCAAGCGCCACGGCAACGGACGCCAGTGCCCAATCGAAACTCTCTTTTTCCTTGAATTTCAGATAGGTACTTTTCATAGTGTTCACTGGAATCTCTATGGCAGTAATCAATTCGTTCGGTTCAATCGCCGCTTCACGCCTGACATCGTCACGCGGCAGCAAGTAGAAATCATTCATGGGTAATGTGCGGCTTCCATTCGGCCCCAGAATATGAATGATGGCGCCCAATGCAATCAACGCCGGAGCGCAGTCGGAGGGATGCACCATAAAGCAGGGCGCGCCACCCAGAATTGCGTGGTATCGATTTTTCCCGGCAATGGAAAAACAAGTATCCCCCCCCTTTTTAAAGCACGAATAATATTCGTCACGATAATACCAGCATCGAGGGCGTTGACACAGATTCCCGCCCAGCGTTCCCCGGTTGCGGATTTGAGGTGATCCGACTGATTTCGCAGCCTGCGCCAAAACCGTGTAGTTGTTACGGATTTCTGGATGCTCCGCGATCTCAGTGAGCGTGACAGCGGCACCGATGCGGGCCGAACCATTCTCCACCTGAATCCCTTTCAACGCTTCCAAGCGCGAGATAGCGATCAGCCGCTCCGGACCGGCAATATATTCTTTCATTTCGCAAAGCAGGTCCTGACCCCCGGCCAGCAATTGGGTATTCGTGGGATCCTCATTAAGAAGAGCGATGGCTTCAGGGGGTGAACCGGGGATGATATGTTGGAATGCTTTCATAATCTCAGCCCTCCTTCTCTTGCAAAGCGCGCAGTATCTTGTACGGCGTTATGGGCAAATTGCGAACGGGTGCCCCGATCGCATTGTAGACAGCACAACCAATCGCCGCCGCGGTTGGAATGTGGGGTGGTTCTCCTAGCCCTTTGGCGCACGCGCAATTAATCGGATCGTAAACATCGATGAGCAGCGGCTCGATATCCGGTGCTTCCTGCGGTCCGAGAATCTTGTAACTTTCCATATTGGCGTTCAGGGGACGTCCAATGATAGGGTCCATGATCTGCTCTTCCAGAAGAGCATAACTCGCTCCCATCATCGCGCCACCGCAAATCTGGCTTTCAGCCTGTTTCCGAGCCATGGCTTTACCGCATTCATGAACCGCCACTATTTTCGTGCATCGAATCCGTCCGGTTTCAGTATTCACTTCCACTTCGGCGAATTGCGCACCACGCATCCGTGAACCGGTTTGAATCCCAGATGCGCTCAAATGACGGTTGGAACTCATCACAGAGATCGGTCCGTCAACGATCAAGCCAGTGGCTTGTGTCCAGGCCATTGTTTTGGATGGATCGCTTTTACTGGAGATAATTCCGTCTTGACACAAAATATCGTCCACCGCCGTATTCCAGGAATCGGCGACCAGTTCAAAGAGTTTCAATTGTGCCCGGTAGGTCGCCGTTCGCACGGCCGGAGCAATCGCTCCGGTGGAAATGCTTCCCCAACTGACAGGAGCGTTCAGACCAAGGTCCGTGTCACCAATTTCGACATCGATCAGATCCACGCCGATCCCCAGCGATTCCGCCGCGACGCTCGCCATAGCGGTGCGGTTTCCGGTTCCAAGGTCTTGTGAACCGGTGGCCACATGCACGGAGCCGTCCTTGTGGATAATGCACTGGGCCGTGCATGAGTTTGGACTGGAACCGTAATTCCAAGTACTCATCGCAAGCCCAACGCCCCGCTTCACCGGACCGGGCGATGTTCCATGTTTGCGGAATTTGTCTTTCCAGCCAAAGCGTTGTGCGCCACGTTGGAGAATATATTCTCGTGCGTCGGTTTCACGAGAACTGACATTCTTCAGCCGTAAGTCCAGGGGATCCATATCCAGTTGAAACGCAAGTTCATCGAGTGCCAGTTCCAGCGCAAAAGTTCCCTGAGGACGGCCAGGGGCGCGAAAAGCGCGGGGAGATGTCATATTTAATGAGATGTTTGAATTGGAGGTGGAAACATTTGGACAGATATATCCATCCAGCATCGGAGCATCCATACTTCCGTTTTGGCTGGCTATGGCGCTGGCTTTAAGCGTCATGGCCGTCAGTTGTCCATCCATTTTTGCGCCAATACGCACATCCAATATCCCACCAGGTTTATAACCGCATGTTGTTGCATCAACCCAGCGGTCTGCCATGATTTTTACTGGCCGACCGGTATTTTTAGATATTTCGATACCAATGTCGTCAAAATTTTCCAGGCCAAACTTGCTCCCGAAGCCGCCGCCCATGTGCTGACAAATAAGACGGGTTCGACTGGTTGATACTTTTCCCGCGGACGCCGCGTCTCCTCTGGAGTTCCACAACGCTTGAGTCGAACACCATACCGTCAGATCATTTACTTCCCATTCGGAAACGGTTCCGTGGGTTTCCAGGCAGTAGTGTGGTGTAACGGGTGTGGTGTATCTTCCCTCCACGATCGCATCCGCCTGCTGAAATCCGTTGCTAACATTCCCGCGAGTGGCCGTGGGAGAGACATTCAAACCTTCTGGATCACTATCATCGCCGAATGGAGATTCAGAAGCGGTTTTGGCTACGATCTTTGCCGAAGACTGAGGCGGTTCCACTTTAAATGGAGAAGGAACGTAATCAACTTTTACCTTGCGTGCGGCATCACGTGCCTGTTGAATCGTCTCCGCAGCCACGACCGCGACCAACGCGCCCGCATATCTGGCGCTGCGCAATCTCGAAACTGCTTCGACCGCCACGACACCGGGCATCGATTCCGCGACCGAGATATCCACCCCATTAATACGGGCATTGGGATAGGGAAATATAACGAGCACGGCCTGCAGCATATCAGGCCGGTTGATATCATAAGTGAATTTTGCTTTACCGGTCACTTTTTCGATGGCGTCGATTCGGGGAATCGGTTGATCGACGATGGAGTACTCTCTCTCCGCGTCCCAAACGTCCGGATCGTTATCCGCCAAGGTGATCGTGACATCTTTGTAATAACCTTCATGTCCCGCTTTGACAGTCTGCCGTTTGGTCATGATCCACCCCCTTCCATGCTTTGTTTCGCCAATTCGATTGCATGGTTCATTTGCGAATAGGTGCCGCACCGGCAGATATGACCGGAAATCCCTTCTTGCACTTCTTTGTGCGTTGCGGAAGGATTCCGTTCCAGAACGGCAGCCATCGACATGGCGAAGCCGGGCGTACAGAAACCGCACTGAACCGCATCCGCCTTCACGATGGCTTCCTGAACGGGATGAAGCTGGTTTTCATTCGCCAAACCTTCAATGGTCGTTATTTCCGCTCCCTGAACCTCGATAGCCAGAGTCATGCAGGCATAAGCGGTTTGGCCGTCGATGGTGACGGTACATGCCCCACAGGTACCCCGATCGCAAACCTGTTTAGGGCCAGTAATGTCAAGACGGTTACGCAGTATCTCAAGAAGCGTTTCACGCGGTTCGGCCATTATTTCATGAGCGGTCCCATTTATTTTCAAGGAAATTGGCACTGGATCAGGCCCGGATGCCTGGGTCGTGGTTTGTGCCTGACTCTCTTTCGATGAGACCACACTCGCTGATATAGCGGAAGCCGCCACAATGCCCGTTCCGACTCCTTTAACGAATGACCGCCGGGAAACTCCTTTTTGTTCTTCCTGTTGATTCTCCCGTTTATTAACCATAGGACATTCTCTCTTTCATTGATGTTATAAACGAAACGGCAAAAAGTCGAAAACACTTTCAGTGGCCACAAGATATAGGATATAGATTCGCTTATGAAACTTGTATCTTTCCGTTTCGTCTGCAAGGTCTGATTTTTATCGGACCGTCTACAGAAGAAATATAGCGACTTTTTCATCATACAATGAGTGCAAGCATATTGCAAAAAATAATGATTGACCTGTTACGAATGAAAATTGGTTTAATCTCGATTCAAAATTTGGAGATAAAAAAATTCCTCCCTACACAAAACGCAGGGAGAAATTTTTCATTGGGTACTAATTGGATAGAACTTAATACCGGTAATGCTCCGGTTTGTAGGGGCCTTCGGTGGGAACACCGATGTAGTCGGCTTGTTCCTGGGTCAGTTTGGTCAGTTTCGCGCCCAGTTTATCCAGGTGCAGGCGGGCGACTTCTTCGTCCAGTGCTTTCGACAGGCGATAGACACCGATTTCTTTCCGTTCTTTCCAAAGGTCGATCTGAGCCAGAACTTGATTCGTGAACGAGTTGGACATGACGAACGAGGGATGGCCCGTGGCACAGCCCAGGTTGACCAAGCGTCCCTCGGCCAGCATGAAGATCGAGCGTCCGTCGGAAAAGGTGTATTGATCGACTTGGGGTTTGATGTTCTTCTTCTGGATGCCCGGAATTTTCTCGAGCGCACCTACTTGAATCTCGTTGTCGAAATGACCGATGTTGCAGACGATGGTCTGATCTTTCATCTTCTCCATGTGCTCGGCGCGGATGATATCGCAATTGCCGGTCGTGGTCACGTAAATATTGGCTTCACAAAGGGCGTCTTCGACCGTGGTCACTTCAAATCCTTCCATGCAAGCCTGCAAGGCACAGATCGGATCGATCTCGGTCACCAGCACCCGCGCACCGAATCCGCGCATCGACTGAGCGCAGCCCTTGCCGACATCGCCGTATCCACACACGCAGACGACCTTGCCCGCGACCATGACATCGGTGGCACGCTTGATCCCGTCCGCCAGCGATTCACGGCAGCCGTACAGGTTATCGAACTTGGACTTGGTGACGGAATCATTCACGTTGACAGCCGGGAACAGCAGTGTTTTGTTCTCCATCATTTCGTAGAGGCGGTGAACGCCGGTCGTGGTCTCTTCGGAAACGCCCTGAAGTTCCTTCACCATTTCATGCCATTTTTTTGGATTCTTTTTGAGTTCCCGTTTCAGAAGCGCGTTGATGATCGACAGTTCTTTGTTGTCGGTGGGAACGTCCAGAATCGACGCGTCGTCTTCCGCCTGATAGCCGCGATGGACGAGCAGGGTGGCGTCGCCGCCGTCGTCCACGATCAGATTTGGGCCTTTATCACCGGGAAACGTAATCGCCTGCAGCGTGCATTCCCAATATTCTTCGAGGGACTCGCCTTTCCAGGCGTAGACGGGTGTTCCCGTGTCAGCGATAGCGGCGGCGGCGTGATCCTGGGTTGAGAAGATGTTACACGACGCCCAGCGCACGTCCGCGCCCAGCGCTTTCAGGCTTTCGATCAGCACGGCGGTCTGGATCGTCATGTGGAGCGATCCGGTGATCCGCGAACCGGCCAGCGGTTTGTCCTGGCCGTATTTTCCCCGCACGGACACCAACCCCGGCATCTCCTCTTCGGCGATGGTGATCTCTTTGCGCCCGAAATCCACTTGGGACGTATCGGCGACTTTGCTAGGCAGTCCGGAGTAATCCGGCAGTTGGATTTCCGTGGTTCCGGGTTTGTCGAGTACTTGACTCATGGGTTTATCCTCTTTCTGTAGTAATTTTTCTATTGATTATAACGTACCGTTATTTTTCATTTTTAATTAATAGTTCCTCAACCGTGACGGGATGGCTGATCCCCTTGAAGTTCACGGATTCCGTCTTCCCGATCGTCACCGTCTCTTCAAGATCGCGGACGGTCTTCTGTGTAGCGGCGATCCGGCTGCCGGTATGGGTTTCAGCCCAGTTCATCACGAGAAAAGCCAGATTGACCGTTTCACCCATGATATCGGGACGGGCGTAATCGGGATGGCCGACGGAGCCGAGGTAAATCTCACCCCCGCTCAATCCCGCGACCAGCCTTTCGTTCACCATCCCGCAGGCCAGCCGCGCGGCTTTCAGTGCCCGTTGTTGATGCTTCACCCCGGAGAAGAAACAGAGAAAGGCATCGCCCATGTATTTAATCGGCACGGCGTCGTACCGCAGCACTGCCTCGGTCAGGGGATAAAAAATCCCATTCGCCCAGCATGCAAAGTCACGCGGTTCCATATCCAGGGATTTCTTATAAGCGCCGCTGACACTCGACGCGAAGACGGTCGCTTCGAAGACATCCACGTTTTCGGCGTGCAATCCCAGCAGCCAGTCCGTCGACACGCCCAGCAGTTTCGCCAAGGTTCCCAAAATCGTGATATCGGGCGCGTTCTCGGCCCGTTCCCACTTGGAGACCGCCTGGGGACTGACTTGCAGGGCGTGAGCGATGTCGGTCTGTTTCAGCCCGCGTTTTTCACGTTGCCCGCGTATCCGTTCCCCAAGTTCCTGAAGCCGCATGGTTCAAGGTTCCCCTTCAAGATCAGTTTAAAAGGATAACTGCCCCGCCCCTAAATTCAATGACGCCCTGGTTGAAATCAATAACGGTTGTGTGGATTGTTCGAGGATCGATACGAAAAGGACCATCCGAACGCAACGGGCGGCCCTACACAGATTAACGATAAATAACGCACCAGCTCACCTGTCGAAAACGCGCAGTGTTTTTTGTCTGGTGGAGCGCCTTGTCAGGCAGCCTTGGTAGGGACCTTTATCTTTTGAATTCTCCCCAGCTCTTGCTTCTCAACCTTTTTCGTTTGGTAGAGATCCCATCGTAACTGCAAATTCATCCAGAAGTCGGGAGACATACCAAAAAACTTCGCAAGCCGAAGTGCCGTGCTCGGAGTCACTCCCCGCCGCTTATTCACTAATTCATTAATTCTCTGGTAAGGAACATGGATTCCATCGGCAAGAACTCGCTGTGTAAGATTCATAGGCTTCAGGAATTCTTCAAGCAGCATTTCTCCTGGGTGTGTAGGCTCTCGGTGTGTTGGTACTCCTACCATCATAGTCACCTCTCATCAATCTAATGGTATTCAACAATCTTCAATGACGCCCTGGTTGAAAACGATAACGTTCCCGTAGACTCTCCACGAATCGACACAAAAAGAGCCATCCCAAACACACCGGGCTCCCAACATAGAATAACGATACATAAAAATCACCACGATCACCAGAACAATTGCGAGAACTGTTATCAGTATCTTCATTAATTTCTCCAGCTGTAATGCCGGAAAAGCAACCACGTCAGTTTCAGCGATTGGTTATCCGTTTTTAGTTCCCGAAGAAATCCAGAACATTACTCAGCGTACTGGTATCGGTTTTATACATTTCAGTGTACCGGCAACGTATGCAAGTAACCGTAGTATATTTTTTGTTTTGAATATTAAAGAATTTTGTCAAACCGCCACCCGTCGCCGCTAATTGATCTTCGTCAAATTCCTTGTTTTGACATTTTGGACATTGCCATTTGTCGTGTTTCATTATACTCCTCCTCATTCGGCTAATTCAATTAATAAGGTTTCCAGATAAATCCTCATTGGGATCTAACTTACAGATAATACGCAGAGAGAAAATCGAAATAAGATGGGGGAAATCAGCAGGTGGTAGTGATTTTTATGAATCCCCGGCGTGTTATATAATCACTATATAACACGCAACGGATTCTTCGTCAAAGGTAGTCCAATGGGTTTTTCAGGCCCATGCCGTTTCGTCTTAGGATTGATTGAGGTCGTTTGGGTTAGGTTTGTTTGAGTTTATCGACGTGGTCCAGTTGTTCCCAGGGGAATTCGGGGCGGCCGAAATGACCATAGGCAGCGGTGGCTCGGTAAATCGGGCGGCGCAGGTTCAAGCGCTTGATGATGGCGGCGGGGCGGAGATCGAATGTTTCGCGAACCAAAGCCGAGATTTTCTCATCGGAAAGTTTGCCCGTGCCGAATGTTTCAACGTTCACCGAAACGGGATTCGCGACACCGATGGCGTAAGCGACGGCGACTTCACACCTGTCCGCCAGCCCGGCAGCGACAACGTTCTTCGCGACGTGACGTCCGGCATACGCGGCACTGCGATCGACTTTTGAAGGATCTTTTCCTGAGAACGCGCCTCCTCCGTGACGGCCCACGCCCCCGTAAGTGTCCACGATGATCTTGCGTCCGGTCAAACCGCAATCACCCATCGGTCCACCCGTGACGAAACGGCCTGTGGGATTGATGTGATAGTTCGTGCCTGTATGAAGCAGATCGGCGGGGATCACTTTTTTGATCACTTCTTCCATGATCCCGTTTTCAATATCTTTATCGGAGACATCAGGAGAATGCTGCGTCGAGATCACGACGGCATCGACCCGTTTAACGGTATCGCCCTCGTAAACCACGCTCACTTGCGATTTGCCGTCGGCGCGCGCCCAGGTCAGGGGACCGTTTTTCCGGGCGGCTGCGAGTTGGCGGGTCAGTTTGTGCGCCAGAATGATCGGCATGGGCATGTATTCATCGGATTCGTTGGTGGCGTAACCGTACATCATGCCTTGATCGCCCGCGCCTTGCTCCAGGTCTTTGCCTTCCCCTTCGTTGACGCCCTGCGCGATATCGGGTGACTGGCGGTCCAGCGAAACGAGCACTGCGCAGGTGTTGCAGTCGAAACCGTATTCCGCGTTGTTGTAGCCGATTTCGTCCACGACGCCGCGGGCGGTTTTCTGATAATCGACGGTCGCGTCGGTCGTGATTTCACCAGCGATCATAATCAGGCCGGTCGTGACTAGCGTTTCGCAAGCCACGCGGCCCTGTGGGTCCTGTTCGTAAATGGCATCGAGTATGCCGTCCGAAATTTGATCGGCGATCTTATCCGGATGTCCTTCCGTAACGGATTCGGACGTGATGATTCGTTCAATTGCCATGATTGACCTCGTTTTTCTAATGTATTGAATGGACAGCCACCCGATTCCGGGAGGGTTTATCCAAACGTCCTGAAATATCGGGATTGGGAAACCACATCATTTTCAGGGGTGATAATAAATAATGACTTGCATCATCGATTTGGTAAAGGTGTTTATTCGATAAGTACGCGGGAATAACACGTTTTCCTATCCCAAAAAAATAGATAGAAATAGAAAGATCGCCGAACGGCGGTCAGGAATCCTACGATTATTTCTTACCCGCTTCTTCCAGTGTTTTGAGGCGTGAAGCGAATTCGGGGAGTTTGGCGATGTAGTCGTTATAAAGGCTGTGAACGTCTTCCTCCATCGCGGGAATACCGGTCATCTTCGCGCCGTCGGAAACATCTTTACTGATGCCCGATCCGTTGGCGACATCGGCGTGGTCACCGATGCGGATGTGTCCCACCATTCCAACTCCGTGGCCGATGGAAACATGGTCGCCGATCATGCAAGATCCGCAGATACCGACGCTGTCACCCACGGCGCTATTTTCGCCAACTTCAACGTTATGTCCGACTTGAACGAGATTGCCGATCCGGGCGTTCTTCCCAATCACGGTGCGGCCGAGTGTCGCCCGGTCGATCGTGGTGTTCGCTCCAACGTGAACACCATCCTCGATCACGACGTAACCGACTTGAGGCACTTTAAAATTCACACCGTCGTCTTGTTTGGCATAACCGAAACCGTCGCTGCCGATCACGACACCGGATTCAATCACGACCCCGTTGCCGACTTGGGTTTTTTCGCGCAAGGTGACGAACTGATAGAGAACCGTTCCCGATCCGAGAACGCAATCCTCCCCGATATAACACCCCGCGTGAATCACCGTCCCCGCCCCGATACTCACACCATGGGCGATTACGGCGTTCGCATGCATAACGACACCCTCACCGATCCGAACGCTTGGATCGATCACACAAGAAGGATGGACGGAAACGCTTGCTTCATTGACGGATGTTTTGAGTGATGAGACCGCCACTCGTTTCATAAAAATTCGTCCTCCTGACTGTTTTCCGGACCGGGTAAGGCGATTGGAACCAAACACGCGCGACCCATTCGCGTATGCCGCGTTTCTGTTTGGGCGAACAACCGAACGACCGGCATTCCAGCACAATGACAGAGCGAAAAAATTCTAAATCCACCATACAGCATGAATTCTGAAATTGCTATGGACAATACCCCAGTTTTGATCGATAAACCGGAAGAATGCCCATTCGGCTCATCGCTTCGATATTCTATCCCCAGTCCATTCCACCAATCAAATTACAGGTATTAAAACATATAATCTCAAAAAAATCAAGCAAATATTTAATTTTTTCAAAAAAAACGAGAGACTATCCCACTTTTGGGTTCCCGATTTTCTTATCTCACAAGTTCATATCTTACCAACTCTTCCAGCACTTGCAAAGAGGTATCCTCTTTTTTGAATCACGATAAACCGGGATTACCATCCCGGCCTAACGTGATGAAATGAGGGAGAACGCGAAAAAAAGCCAAAAATCGATTATTTTCGTGATAAAGAGTGCGAATAAATGGTGTAGAAGACGAAAGAAATGAATATTTTTTTATTTTTCGTGCCCTTCCTTAAATTTCGTGCTTTCGTGATTCAAAAAACCCTCGTGCTTGAATGATTCAATTTTTTCAATCTACCACTGTCATTTTTTCGATAACAAAATATAAGTCTTGAAAATTGTCCATTTATCGAATAAATTAAAAGGTTGTAAACCAAGTTGAATTGAAGGAATCACAAGGAGTTTTCCCGGCACAATGGTACTGGACATCGATCGATCGCCTTCCTTATCCAAAGGTCAAACCTTGGCTTCGGATCCTCCCCGGTCCGTCGAACATGCAATCGAGGCCAGCCAGAACTATTTCCTGTCCATCCAGAATACCGCCGGGTACTGGGTTTTTCCTCTCGAGGCGGATTCGACATTGGTAGCAGATTACGTCATGCTGGCCCGCTATGTCAACAAAGACGATCCCACCCTCGAACGCAAATCGATACAATGGCTATTGGAGACTCAGTTGGAGGATGGCGGCTGGAACATCTATCACGGCGGCCCCAGCGAACTGAACGCGACGGTGAAATGCGCGTTTGCCCTGCAACTCGCGGGATTGAGAAACTCCCACAAAGCACTTCGCAAAGCAGGGAAGTGTATCCGCAAGCACGGTGGACTCACCGCCGTCAACAGTTACACCCGCTTCTATCTGGCCCTGTTCGGTCAGTATCCCTGGCGCAAACTGGTCTCCATGCCGCCGGAGTTAATGTTCCTACCGACGTCGTTCTATTTCAACCTGTACGAAATCTCCTCCTGGTCGCGGGCCATCGTCGTGCCGATGTGCATCATCTGGTCACACCGACCCATTAAGAAAGCACCGGCCACTGTCGATACGTCCGAGTGGTGGGTTCCCAAATCGGCGAAACGCAACGGGAAAACGTTTCGGGACACTTTCTCGTGGAAAACGTTCTTCTTCACGATGGACGCCATCGTCAAGCGCTCGCATCGATTCTATTCCCCCTTCACCCGCCGCGAGGCGCTGCGCCGGGCGGAATCGTGGATGCTGGAACATATCAACCGGGGCGGCGGATTGGGGGCGATCTATCCCGCGATGCTGAACGCCGTCATCGCGCTGGACTGCCTGGGTTACGATCACAACAATCCGGTCTTCAAACAAGCGTACGACGAATTCATGGAATTGAAGGTTGAATTGGACGACCGGCTCTGGTTCCAGCCCTGTTTCTCTCCCTGCTGGGACACGGCCATGGTTGTGGCGGGACTGGCACGTTCGGGAATGAAGAAGGATCATCCCGCCCTGCAACGGTCGGCGGAATGGCTGGTCAATCAGGAGATTACCATCCGGGGCGATTGGCAGGTTAAAAATCCTTATGGACCCGCCAGCGGATGGGTGTTTGAATTCGACAACGATTTCTATCCCGACACCGACGACACCGCGATGGTGCTGATGGCGCTCAACGGCGCGCGTATCCCGCAGGACGACCGCCGGAAAGCCTCGATGAAACGCGGTCTCGAATGGCTGCTCTCCATGCAGAGTTCGGACGGCGGCTGGGGCGCGTTCGACGTGGACAATAACAAAGAAGTGCTCAACCTGATCCCCTTCGCGGATCACAACGCCCTGCTCGATCCCAGCACCGCCGATGTCACTGCGCGCATACTGGAACTATTCGCCGAACTCGGTTACAGCCCAAAATTCTCCCCAGCATCGAGAGCCATCGATTTCTTGAAAGAACAGCAGGAAAAGGATGGTTCGTGGTATGGGCGGTGGGGCGTCAACTACATCTACGGCACGTGGCAGGTCATCACCGGCTTGGTCAAGATCGGCATACCTGCGGATGATCCCTGTATCGAACGAGGTGTCGAGTGGCTTAAAAAAATCCAGAACGACGATGGCGGCTGGGGCGAAACATGCGTCACCTATCACGATCCCGACCAAAAAGGCCAAGGTCCCTCCACCCCCTCTCAAACGGCCTGGGCGGTCATGGGCCTGATGCTTGGCGGCTGTATCGATTGTGAAGCCTGCCAGCGCGGCATGAACTATCTGCTCTCCACCCAGAAACCGGAAGGGGACTGGGACGAAAAAGAATTCACCGGAACCGGATTCCCAAAGGTTTTCTACCTGCGCTACACCGGCTACCGGAATTATTTCCCTCTCATGGCCTTGGGTCTGAACCGATCTCTCAAGAACACCTGATCCGCCTCAGGTTTCCAATCACCTCGTGTATAATATCGTTCGGAGTGCAGGAAAAACGCTGTCTATTTTGCATGAACCGATTGGTTTCCCATTTCGGAAAACAACACACTCTTCACACACTCGTTTGATCCCTGGAGGATTGATTTGAGATTTCCGGCCGTCTTGTATTCAACCATGATTTCGTACCTGCTGAAGCAGTTTCTTTCCGGCAGGAAACGCTATCCACTGGTGTTGATGCTGGAGCCGACGCTTCGCTGCAACCTCGACTGTATCGGATGCGGGCGTATCGCCGATCATAAAGCGGCCCCCCGCCCCGACCTCACGCTCGATGAATGCCTGGAATCCGTGGACGAATGCAGCGCGCCCATCGTTTCCGTCTGCGGTGGAGAACCCCTGATCTACCAACCCACAGACCGGCTTATCCAGGCGTTGATCGAACGGAAAAAATACGTCTACCTCTGTACGAACGCGATTTTCATGGAACGCTGGTGGGACCGAATCCCCCCTCACAACCGGTTGGCGCTCAGCATCCATCTGGACGGCATGGAGAAGGTTCACGACTGGGCCGTTAAGCGTCCCGGAACGTTCCGCCAGGTCTGCGATGTCATCGAGGAAGCGAAAAAACGCGGTTACCGTATCTGTACCAACACAACGCTCTTCAACGGCTCCAACCCGCAGGAAATCGTCGAGATGATGAACTTTCTTCAGGAAAAAGGGGTGGATGGAATTCTTCTGTCCGGAGCGTATCCTCAGAAGGGAGAAAAGGGAGACGCCGGTCTCAAGCGGGACGAAGTGGAAGACGTCTTCAAGCAAATCTTTGGTCCCAATGGATCGGCGGGGAAATACCGGCTGAACAACTCGCCGGTCTACACCGATTTCTTACAAGGCCTGCGCGATCTGCCCTGTTCGCCGTGGGGCAGTCCGACGCGTACGGTTAAAGGCTGGCAGGGGCCTTGTTACGTCCGCAACGATGTCTATTACGACACCTTCCAAACCCTGATGGAATCGACCGAGTGGGATTCCCTCGGTCCCGGACACGATCCCCAATGCGCCCATTGCAAAATCCACTCCGGCTTCGAACCGACCATAGCCTTCGGCAGAAACTGCACCCTCAAAGATCAGCTCACCATGCTGAAATGGAACCTCTTCTCCTGACATTTCAGGCAATCGATTTGTTGATGATTCGTGTAAAAATATCAAAGAAAATTTTGGGCGTTGCCGATCGGATTCAAATTTATGAATGCAGTCTTTTCATTTCATTAAGTGGAGTACAAGAAGGGAAATCCTATCAAAGCCCAAACCGCATAATATCACCGTTGGAATTCAATCCGTTCGAAATCTCGAATGGCGCCAAATCTCCACCGCCAGCGGCTTCGAAATCCCCGTCGGGTCCAAAACTCATCAACGCCC
>CAZSIZ010000151.1:0-14281 GCA_964606645.1 uncultured bacterium | reverse complement strand
AAGATGTCCAAAAAAATGGGTCGATTTAGGAGTGGATTTGCGAGGTCTGTATTCAATGGGCGGTTAGATTCCACCGCCTCCGTTGTAGCCGTGGACGTTCTGGCCGGGAGGGACGCGCTTGAGGAAACCTCCCAGGCTCATCAATCCGTTCGAGGAGTCATACGGGGGGCCGCCGCGAATTCCCGCCGGTCCCCAGCCGTCCACCAGCCCGCCGTTTCGCGTGGTTTGCGCGTCCCGCACCAATGGATGGCGGGGCGACCAGAGACCAGTGTGGCTTTCCCAGGGGATCCAGTGGTAGAAGGTTTGGGTGGTGCTGAATCCGGCGGGATTATCGTACATCACTTTAGGGACTGTCTGGAATCGGTCGGGCATGAATGCGTTGAGATAGGGCACGGGGGTTGTGAGTGGAAAATGCTGTAACGGGCCGCCCCGGTGCATGTGATAGGAACCGTTGTCCAGGTGGTATTGCTGCATCGCGCCGACGAACGTTCGCAGATCGCTTTGCGTGCCGGCAATTTTGGCTTTGAGCTGCGCGTTGAGAAAATTGGGTACGGCGATGGCCGCTAAAATCCCGATGATGGCGACGACGATCAATAGTTCGATTAAAGTAAACGCTTTTCCCATCACATTCTCCTCCCCAGGATCATGCTGGTTATTATTCTATCATAATGAAAAGCGGTTTGTGAATGTTTATTTATCGAATGGGAAATTGTAATCGATCGTCTTCTCAAACGATAAGCCAATAGGTGTTTATTCTAAAAGGAGTATCGTTAATGATAGAAAAATCCAATTGGAGGTATCGATTGTGAGATGGGAATATAAAACGATTACGTTAGGAACGTCTGGTTTTCTCGGCGGGAAACTCGATACGGATGCGTTAGAGAAATCCATGAACGGTTTGGGGAAACAGGGATGGGAACTGGTCTCTGCTTTTGATACGAATCTAGGTCATGGCGCGACGCGGGATGTGGTGGTCATCTTTAAGCGCCAGTCATGATTCAGGGATTGGAGACTAGCGGTTCGGTTTGCCGTTGCGAATGAACGTTCCGCCGGAGTAGTTGCCGCCGTAACCCATCATGTCGCCGTTGGAGTTGAGGCCGTTGGTGGGATCGAATTCCCAGAATCGCGTGGCCCAGGGCCAGCCCTGTTGACCGCTGACGTCATCATCCGCATCGGGACCGGCGGCGGAGAGCGACCAGGTTCCGAGCGTGCGCATATTTTCACCCGGCTTGGGAGTGTCGGTTCCCATTTCCAGGTAGGGGCCGATGGCTTCACCCTGACCGGTGTCGAAATAGGATTTGGGCACGAAGATGTCGATGGGCAGTGACGCGGTGTACGAGACGGGCGTCGTCAGCATGTAAAGACCGATGGGATTGCGGTTGGTGGCGTCGATGGGATAGAAGTTACGGTCGAGGCGGTACGAGTCCAGTGCGACGGCGGTATTACGGATGTCCGCCTCCACTCGCGCGATTCGGGCACGAATTTGCGCGTTGAGGAAATTGGGAACCGCAATCGCCGCCAGGATTCCGATGATGGCGACGACGATCAGCAGTTCGATCAACGTGAATGCGGCTGACGGTTTCATGAATAGTAATTCCCTTCCTTCGTCTGGATCGCAATGGCCAGGAATCAAGGATGAACGGAATAACATATAATAAATATCCTGAATATCCTTTCATCCAGGGTATCCCGATGGGCCGGGATGGTAATCCCGGTATTTCAGACAATTAGTACCCTATCATCATATCGCGACTATTAAGAGATTTTCAAGTCTGGTTATTCTTCCACGGTGTATTGTTCGGAAATTTTTTGACATTCTTCAAACACAAAGAGAATTCGGTTATCGGGTGTGCCGTCTTCGATATCGGCGAAGACGACGTCGCAGGGGCTGTAATCGCGGGCGATGGTTTCAAGGTCGGCTCGAATCTCGTTAAGCGGTTTCTCTGTTAGGTCCATCGGGGTAACCATGATCGCCCGGCGGGCGTGGGGGATGATTTCGCGGGCGCGGGGGAGGTTGGAATCCAGGCCCATGTCGACGTAGGCCAGGTTGGGGATCGTGGCGTAATCGGCGATGTAGGGATCGGCGTTCCAGGCGCAGTTATGCACGCCGATGCAGCCGAAGCGTTCGGCGATACGCCGATCGTACGGCAATAGGAATTCACGATAATGGACGGGGGAGAGCATGTTGACCAGACAGTTGCTCACCGTGAAGAAGTCGGGGTTGACGCCGCTATGATGCTGTCGTTCGTGCAACCGCTCACAGGCGTCGATCATCGTTTCACACACGCAATCGAAAAGGCGGCGGCAGTCGTTCGGGCAGTCAATGAGATCGGTGAAGATGGCTTCACCGCGCAGCCGATGGGCGTTATTCAACACACCCTGCCAGTTAATAGTGCCTTCGATACCCCCTTCACGTCCGGCGATCCAGTCCATCTGATCCAGCAGGTTTTGGAAGAAGGGATTTTCGTCGAGATCGGGCGGATTGAGGGCATCCAATTCGTCATCGGTTAAATAGTGGTGCTCGCAGATCGGCCACCGATTTTTCTCATAACGAATCGGGATTCCGTAAATGGCCGCGATCGTGCAGGCTCCATAAGTTCCCGTCAATAAATCGAGCGGGGCGTGGGGGCGGCCGATATTCAGACCAGGAAAGCGGCGTTGGAGTTTGTCCCGCATCGCGGGAATGGTTTGCCGCCGGTACGCGGGATCGGTGTGCCAGCGTTTGCCGAAATCGATTCCAAGCGCGGTGTGATACCATTGCGGGGTGAAACCGAATTCCGGACGGAGATACGGTTCGTTTCCTTGCGCGGGTCGGCGGGTGGCGGGGGCCGCTGGGGCGATATAACTGATAAGTTGCCGTACCGGGGCTGATTCCATCTCCAGAAGCCTTTCCTTCTCTCACGTAAACTGAGCACGTTATAGTGGAAACGCTTGCATTCGTCAAGCAGTGATGGGATGATAGCCAAGGCTTGGAAACCGAATCCATTGTACAGCGCAGGAGGTGCATGTTGCAGATTCTTCCGGATATCTACATGGTTGGAAGTCAGGACTGTTTTCTGACGTATACGGATTGGTTTAGCCCGGATTGCGAGTATGTGGATTGTAATGTCTTCGCGGTCAATCTTGGGCGTGAGATTCTGCTGTTCGATAGTGGTAACGGTGCGTCCATCGATCAAATCCGGTCGAATCTCAGTTTGTGGAACCTCGATCCCAATCGGATTACGCACTGTTTTCTCACCCATCCCCATTACGACCACGCCGGGGGCGCGCACTATCTGAAAGAACACGGCGTATTAATCGCGGCTCACGAGGTTTGCGCCGAGGCGATTCAGTCGGGCGACGAGCGCACGTGTCCCTATCTGTATCACCGTCCGTTTCTTCCCTGCGAAGCGGATATCATCTTCCGGAATAAAGACCGGTTCCAGATCGGCGATTTAGAGATCGACGTGATGTTCACTCCCGGCCATGCCGACGGGTCCGTGGTCTATTCGTTTTCCTGGCGGGATCGCCGGATTTTCGTGACAGGTGATCTGGTGGCGGAATCGGGAAGCCTGGGCTGGGACGGGAGCGTCGATTTCAATCCGGCGGCATATATCGAAAGCCTGAAGCGGCTGTCGAAAATCGACGTGGACGTGATACTGCCCGGCCATCGCCGCCCCGCGTTGTCACGGGGAAAATTCTGGGTGGAACAGGCGCTGAACCGAGCGCTGACGGCCTGGGGAAATCTTTAATTGTCTGAAATACCGGGATGTCCAGGATTCAAAGATGAACCGGATAATTATTAAAAAAATCCTGAATATCCTTTCATCCAGGAAATCCTGATTCAGACAAACATGGAACGTCACGTTCGGGAAGCGCTCTAACCCGTTGGCACGGTGGCCGGAAAAGGCGGAGTAAGCAGTTTTTCCTGGGGCGACTCACTGAGAAATCCCTGGATCGTTTGAACGGCCTGACGGTTGCTATTATACGGTCCGAAGATTTCGGATTGCGTGCCGTCCTGATAGCGGATGATTCCGTACCATTGGCGGTTGAAACGATGCTGGGTGACGACGATGACTTGGTTTGAGGTATCCGTGTGCATAATTCATCCTAATATGTTGGATTCAGTCCACGGAAACGCCCTCAAACCGAATGTGGCTTGAGAAGCAATACAATCAATGAGTTCGTTCTTATTGTCGGAAAAATTTAATAATACTTGAATGGAAAACAGGGATTAAAATAGGGTTTAGGGGGTAGGGTTCAGGGTCTCAAATCAAAATCATCGAATAATCGATAAGCAAAATAGGGTGGTGTTTCGCTTTTAGTTCACACAACTCGACTGTTTCGTTGCGTAATCACGTTATTTTTTCTGCATGATAAAGAGGGGAATGACCCGTTTCTCTTCAGTAAACGTCACCCCGAATTCGTCCGCGAACCAGCGTCTGGCCAGTTCGATGGATTTTTCCCCGCCCCAGTAGGGATTCTCGTTGCTCACGGCGTATTCTTCACGATCGAATAGATTGGCGTGCGGTTCGGTCAGGCCGGTTTCATTCACGATAAATATCGCGTTGGCCGTTAGATCGTAATCCTGCCAGTAATTGAAATTGCTTAGAAGAAAATCCATCGTATTCGGCCCTGTCGAACTACACATCCCAGGATGAAGCGCCCGGGCACCATCTTTCGATACGGGTGCTTTCACGTCCTTCCACGGCTTCAGTTTCCGTCCATCGTAACGCGCCACCCAGACGGTTCGTTCCTGCTGAGTGTAAATTATTTCCAAGCCAAACAAATCCAGAATGAAATCCGTCTGTTGGTCTCGGCCGATCCCCTGCACGAGTACCAGATCGTGATTCAGTTGGATATCCCGAAGGTCCTGTGAAGTTCGAAACGTCCCAGGCCCCCTCCACCAGGGCCGAAAGTAATCCCCTAACGTCCTGGGCAACGGGTAAACGCTGTATCCGTCGATGCCAGGCATTTTTCCATTGATAATCGCGCGGATGATATCGTCTTGGGTTTGTCGTTGGACCAGTTCCATCGTTTCTGGTAATGGATGATCCTGATAGCGGGCGGCCAGTTGACGCAAATTCTGCCGCCACGGCTCTAATTCGGGATCGATATCCCAATCGTAATGAGTGCTTTTTGGATTGGCAGGCCCGGTATAGATCATAATCTTTTGGGGAATCGGTTGGTTATACGCAAACCGGGCGTGAGTAAATTTCTGCCATTCTCCCTCGGCCGGTTTGTAGAAAGCGATTTCCACCGGCAAATTCGTTTCCTTGTCGAACCAGTACTCTTTACGGCGGGTTTTCCGCTCCAATCGAAGACCGGTACACAGACGGCCATCGATCGTGCGTTCGCCGAGATCGGTCTGAGTGATGGTCAGGCGATATAACGATTCGAGCAATTTCGATGGAATCGCCGGGATATCTTCTAAATAACTGTCTCCAGATTTCTTGATATACAGTTCGCCGGTCTCTTGGTTGTATTCGTACTGCTGCTCGCTGTCGTCGACAACCGTAAACGGTCCACCTTTTTTGTAATTGCGATACTTTCTTTTAGCGTTCCGCCATTCCCAAATTTCAAATTGAATAGGTTCGTTTTTCGCTTCCCACTCTTTCGAGTAGGCTCCGATCATCGAGTGCAGATTCTCCGTCCAGCCGGTAAGATGGATCGAGTGCACGGACTGCAGCGCTTGCATCGCGGCGGCGTACGCATGAAATCCGGGCAGACGGAATATTGTCACCGCTATGATGATAACAAACGCCGCTACAAATACGGCGCTGCCGCTCCACGCCAGACGCCAGGAAAACCTCCAACTTGGCGACGTCGACTTCTTCGTTTCGGCACACCGGGCTTTTAATTCCGAAAAATGCTGTTGGAACTGACGTTCGGCTTCGGGGGGTAAGTCGCGATCGAGCGCCGTATCGAATAACTGGGTAATATCCTTATAATCGTCGTTTCGATGGTTCATGATAAAACCTCCTGTTCACGGCCGGGGGCAAGATGAGAAAGCATCGAACGAAGTTTCGCGCACCCCCGTTTGACGTGTGTTCGGGCCGTGGCTTCCCGGCATCCCAGCGCCGATGCGATTTCGGGAAACGATAATTCCTGAACGAAACGCATCAGTACGGCTTGGGCCTGCTTGCGTGATATTCGGCTAATCGCGCGATAGATTTCGAGGCGCAGTTCGTTTCGCTCGAGACGGTTCAACGCTCCTGGTACATCATCCACGATCTCTTGGGGTAATCCGACCATCTCTACTTTCCGGCTTCTGGTTCTCCGTCGTAATAGATCGTAGGCGGCGTTCATCCCGATCCGCATCATTAGCGCCGGGGGATTGGGGTGCTTTCGGATTTTGGAGAACCGTTTCCAAATCGTCTCGAGCGCATCCTGCAACGCTTCGTCGGCGTCGGTTCGATCCTGAAGAATTCGCCAGATCGAACGATACAACGCTCGTTCAACCGGTTCGATCAGTGTCGTGTATTCATCGCGATCGATGGGCAAGATGATCACCTCTTCTCAGTATTTATGAAAGTCGCACGACCATCATTCATTGTCACCCTGTTAACGCATTCAAGTCTGTTTTTGGGTACAAGAAAAAAAATATCATTGAATGAAGCGAATCATGAATGTTCTCCCTGAGCCGCATGTTAAAGTCAGTATTGTCGTTTCGCTCATTATCGTCTATAAGGGAAGATTTTGTCAAAATTGTTCTATCGAATTGTGGATAGTTCAGTAGACAATATGGAACGACTGGCTTCGGCAAATGAAATCTATTCATCCTGCGGGGTGGATTCTGGAGAAGCATTGGCTTCCAAGGTTTGTTTCAGCACTTGGGTGATGGCTTCTTTGAAAGGGGAGAGGTCCCGGTCGTGGAGGGCCGAACATCGGACGCTGGGGGGGATGCGGTGTTCGAGTTCGCGCAGAAGCAGATCGTCTTGGATCGTGTCGGACTTGTTAAAGACGGTGAGGATGGGTTTTCGTTCGCATTCGAGGTTAGTGAGAACGTCGTGGACGGCGTGAACCTGCTCTTCCAGGAAAGGCGATCCGGCGTCGGTGACGTGAATCAGGATCGTGGCTTCTTCGACGACCTCTAACGTGGCCCGGAACGCCGCCAGTAACGGAGCGGGCAGATCGGAGATGAAACCGACCGTATCGGAGATCAGCAGTTTGATCGGCCCGGGAAGCGTCAGTTTTCGGGTGGTCGTGTCCAGGGTGGAGAAGAGCTGATCCTGGGCGGGAACCGATGCGGCGGTCAGGCGGTTCAGCAGGGTCGATTTCCCGGCGTTGGTGTAACCGATGAGGACGGCGGTGGGGATATTGTCCCGCAGGCGGGATTTGCGTTGCAGACGGCGCGATTGACGGACTTTCTTCCACTCTTTTCGCAGCCGGGCGATTCGTTGATCGATTCGCCGTCGGTCGATTTCCAACTGGGTTTCGCCGGGGCCGCGCGTTCCGATCCCACCGCCAAGGCGTGAGAGCTCGATCCCCCGGCCAGTCAGTCGGGGGCGAAGATAGCGCAGCTGGGCCAGTTCGACCTGAATCTTCCCGTCGCGGCTCTGGGCGTGCTGGGCGAAAATGTCGAGGATCAACTCGGTGCGATCGACGATCCGGCGTTTGAGCGTGGATTCGAGATTGCGCTGCTGGACGGGGGAGAGGTTCTGATTGACCAAGACGATGTCGTAACTGCCCTGGCCAATCGTCTCTTTCAGTTCCTGAAGTTTCCCTTTGCCGATATAGGTCGCGGGATGGATCGTTTTCAACTTCTGGATACAGACGGAGATGACTTTCGCCCCGGCAGTCAGCGCCAGATTTTTCAGTTCTTCGATCTGGTAGTCGATCTGATGAGGCAAGGTGGTTCCCGTATAGGCGGCAACCAGTAGTGCCCGTTCTTTTTTAACGTAGGAGATTCGTTTCAAAGTGGAACCAATACAAGGTTTAGGGTCTAGGGTTTGGGGTTTTTATTCCGATGATGAAAGCGTTTTCGATTAATCGGTACGCTTTTACATTATCGACCTCACCCTTAAAATCCATCGTGTTCTCTCCCGGAGGGAAAGGGAACTTGTTATGCAAGACGTTTAGTATATACAGAGCTGTTTCCTCAACGTTGTGCTTCTTCCGTTGTGGCGGGAATGGAAACCGATCAACCCTGGTGAAGAAAAGCAAGACGAATTCTGCAATCCATCAAACCGATCAGGTTTGATGAGGCGGTTTTCTTCCATCCGGCGGCCGTGAGTCGCCCATCTGATTCCAACGGACACGGGTTTTGGCGGCGGGCATGATCGTGGCGATCGCATGTTTGTAGATCAGGTATTGTTCTTCCCGCTCGTCATTCAGAAGAATGATCGTAAAATTGTCAAACGCTGAAATTTTCCCATGCAGATCGGAACCATCGACAAGGTGGACGGTGAGCGAAATTCGTTCACGGCGGGCCTGATTGAGAAAACTATCCTGGATATTCATAACACTTTTAGCGGACATTCAGCATCTCCCTCTTTTGGATGGGAATATCAAAAAAATTCATTCGTCAATTCCAGATGGTATATTGTAACCACGGTTCTGCCAAAGTTGCAAGGATTCATTCACAATTTGTTGAAATTCCTTTTGGGGAGAAATATCAAGCCAGTGGGTGGGGAATTGCTTTCGGAACCAAGTCATCTGGCGTTTGGCGTAACGTTGGGTGACCAGAACGGTCTGAGTAACCGCCTCTTCGAGGGATAATTTTCCCCGAAAATAGTCGTAGCATTCCTTGTATCCCAACGCCTGCAGCGCCGTGTGTTTCTCCGTGCATCCCAATTCGATCAAGAAGCGGGTTTCTTCGATCAAGCCGTTTTCGTACATCCATTCGGTCCGCTGCTGGATGCGTTCGGCCAGTTCATCGCGGTTTCGCCGCAGACCGATAAAAAGTGTATTATGAATCCAGTTCTTTTTTTTCTGAGTTTGGCGCAGCGCCGTGACGCTTCGGTTCGTTTGGTGGATGATCTCCAGGGCGCGGGTGATCCGACGGGCGTCGTTGGGATGAATGGTTGACGCCGTTTGCGGATCGAGATGGACGAGTTCCCGATGCAGCGCCGGTGAGCCTTCGGCTTGTATCCGTTCGTTCAGGGATCGGCGCAGTTCGGGATCGGGATCGGGGGCAATAAAGAAACCTTCCAAGAGTGCGCGGTAGTACAACCCCGTGCCGCCGCAGAGAATCAATGGACGTTTGCGTTTCATCGCTGAAATCAGCAGGAGTTCGGCGTAGTCGGCGTATCGGGAGGCACTGAAATTTTCCAGAGGGGAGACGAGATCGATCCCGTGATGAACGGCCTGGCGGCGTTCTTCGGGGGTGGGTTTGGCGGTCCCGACGTTCAATCCGCGATAGATCTGCATGGCGTCGGCTGAGAGAATTTCACTGCCCATCCTGCGAGCCAACGCGATGGAAAGACCTGTTTTCCCCGACGCGGTTGGCCCGACAATGGCGCAGAACAGGGGGGGAGAGAGAGCCGAACGTTGATCGATAGCGGGAGTGCTTGTATTCTGCATAGAGAAAGTATATCGTTTCGATTAGAGCGTCATACCCTGAAAGCAGGGTGTTTCAGATAAACCGTTTCCGTCGTCGGTGGCAGAATCGCCCGGCTTCGGGGGGAGAGCCGATCGTGTCGAGCGTGGTGGATATCGAAACACGGCCACAGCATCAAGTGGAAACGCTGCGTGAAGCGGAAACGGCCGGGGTGGACCTGAGCCGTTTGCCGAAACATGTCGCCATTATCATGGACGGCAACGGCCGCTGGGCGCGCTCGATGAAACGTCCCCGCATCGAAGGACATCGCCAGGGGATCAAATCGGTGCGCGAAATCGTCCGCGTCTGCCGTCGGTTGGAAATCCCGTACTTGACGCTTTACGCTTTTTCGGCGGAAAACTGGAAACGGCCCGCAACGGAAATCAGCGCTTTGATGGTGCTGTTGTGCAACTTCCTGAAACGGGAAATTGCCGAGATGAAAGAGAACGAAATCCGACTCGAAGCTATCGGACATCTGTCCGAACTTCCCGGCGCGGTGCAAAGAGCGTTGGACAAGGCACGACGGGAAACGGCGGACGGCGATAAGATGCAACTCTCCCTGGCGCTTTCCTATGGGGGGCGGTTGGAGATCGTCGATGCAGTGAAAAGGGTCGTTCGCGATGTCGCCGCAGGTCGGATTTCCGAAGCGGATATTACGCCGGACCGGTTTGCCGATTGCCTTGACACGGCAGGCGTTCCCGATCCGGATTTGATGATCCGAACCAGTGGAGAGATGCGCGTGTCCAATTTTCTTCTATGGCAGATCGCTTATTCGGAAATCGTGATCACTCCCGTGCTGTGGCCGGACTTCAGAAAAGAACACTTTTTCGCAGCGCTTCGTGATTTCCAGAGTCGTCATCGCCGCTTCGGCGGCGTGGACATCGATGGCGCGATATAGAAAAACAGGGTTTAGGGGATAGGGTTCAGGGTTTAACAACCTGCTTGATACGATGAATGCAGGGTGGGTCACGCTTTTCGACCCACCATTCCTCACCGGGAATTTAGTTTCAACTCATCAATCCAAGGTCAATCAACAATGCACTCACGTCGTTTGATTACAGGTTTCGCTTCCTTGCCGGTTTTATTGCTGGGGATTTTCTGGCAGTACGGGGATTGGCTGACAGCGGCGGTGGTGGCGCTCTGTTTCGTTGGGGGAAGAGACGAGTTGGTATCCCTGCTACAAGGCTCACGCAGCCTGAGGCTGGCCTTCTGGCAAAACGCACTGGCGGCCGCGTTCTTTTTCGCCGTTGTCATGGGCTGGAATACGGCGTTGGTGGTCATCGCGTTTCTGTTTTTCTGGGGCAGTTGCTCGATCACGATGAGGGACGGCGTGGAGCGAAGCCGGAACGAAATCGGCGTTCACGGATTGGTGTTGATCTACCTGCTCTTGCCGCTTGCGTCCATCGTCTATCTGCGCCGACTTGAATGCGGTCCGGACTTTCTGTTTTTCATTCTCGTGGTTTCGTGTATCACCGACAGCGGGGCGTATTACGGCGGGAAATTGCTGGGACGGCACAAACTGGCTCCGCGAATCAGCCCCAAGAAGACGTGGGAAGGTTCGGTCTGCGGAACTGGCTTGACGCTCGTCATCGTTTTTCTAACGGCGGCGTATCAAAGTGCATACATCGGGCGGACGCTGTGGCTGCCGGACGCCTATCGATATATCCCCATTCTGGGTATCGCGTTGGTGATGTCGGTGATCGGCCAAGTCGGCGATCTCTGTGAATCGGCCATGAAACGGGACGCGAACGTTAAGGATTCCGGTTCTTCCCTGACGGGACACGGCGGTTTCCTGGACATGATGGACGCGATACTGTGGATCGCCCCGGCGATGATGGTTTATTTGGCGATTTGGATGAAACAGTAAGATTTGACAAACACAAAGCAACCGTATCGACGCCCTCACCCTAACCCTCTCCCAGAGGGAGAGGGGATTATTTACTGAGTGGACGTGGCGGATTTGACTGTTTCGGGGAATCGCAGGTGGGCGACGGTTCGGGCAATGGCGCGGTGATTGATATCTCCGATCCCCGACAAACGTAATCCTCTTGTTTCCCAAACGAGAAAGTCGCGGCCATAGAAGTTGTACTTTTTTACCTTCCGTTTGCGCTTTTGATCCTTCTGATCCTTTTGTTCCTGTGCTTCCAGTTTTTCCCGTTCTTCCTGTTTTTTCTTTTCTTCGGGAGTCTGCCTTCGCTGGAAGATGGAGAGGTGAGCAAAACCGTCGGTATATTTGGTGTGAATGCCCAAACGGTCTTTTCTTATTCGGCTTTCGGATACTTTTTCGAATCCCTCAGGAAGCCATGTCGTCACGAACGGCGTGAAATCCAGGGGAGGGTCTTCCTCTTTTTTGTCCTGGTGTTTGGTTGAATAGATTTTATGAAGCCCCTCAGGATTCATAGTTCGAGATTCGATCGTTTTTCCCAACTCGATTTGGCGGAACGCATAAGTTTCGAGGATTTTTTCCTTATACGAATAGCGTTCGTATTTCAACAGTATCTTGGTTTCCGAATCGATCCAAACTTTCATGGAAGGACGATTGTCTTGTTTGGGTCGAAAATCGATTCGTAGTGTTTTGCGCTTAGCCACAGGTTTGGAACGGTCAATCGATATCTTGTAATTTTTTTTAAGCAGGTCCTGATGTTCCAACGGAATCCGGTCCCCTTCCCAGAATAGCCGGAATAAGGAAAAAGATCCCATTTCCTTGCGAAGTTTATCAAGTTCCTCCTTTTCCAGATGAGTCCCCCACAGATTGTCCTGAGTATGGAGAAGAACGATTCCTTTGAGTCTTTGAAGGGGAACGGTTTCCATCTTCCCTTCGGGTTTCGACGGGCGCATAATCGTCATATCGATGATTTCTAAACGCTTTTCGGTTTCCGAGGGGCGGAAAATCTTTACTTTAGCGATCCATTCCTTGTGAGGATCGTAGCTGCATTTCCGGTAAGAGAGGATTCCCTCGTATGGGATGGTTTTTGAGGACTCGATCACTTTCTGAATCAACGTGGCAGGATCGCGGTTTCCCTTTGCCGAAGACACAGATGGGCTAAGGGAAAAACAAAAGCAAATAATTGAAATAAGCAGAAAAGCGTGTCTTGTCATTGTGGCCAGTCATCCGCATTGAAGGCGATCAGGCTTTCAGCCGATACGTTTTTAAGATCGTGATAGGCAATATAGGTTTCGGCTTCGGGACCGAAACCGTTGATTTCTTCGACAGAGATGATTTCAAAACCTTGATCGAACTTCGAGATGTTTCCTGGCATCAGCATGGTCAGGGTAATGGCGGCGACTAAGACGAACGAACCCATTCGCATACCCGTCGCCCAGGCCGGACGGGCGTAGTACCAGGGAAACCAGACCCGTTTGGGTGTGACGGTTTCGATTCGAGCGGCGATTCGGTTCCAAACCCGTTCGGGGGGCGTGTGGGCAGGCAATTGGCGGAGGCTTGCCACGTATCTTTCTATCCGGGCGTATTCCTCTCGCCAGGCTTCCGATTCGTTTATACGCAGTCGAATCGTTTCGTGTTCCTCGGAAGTGCCCTCTCCCTCGATGAATCGTCTCAAGGCGTCGTGAGCCATCCTGGGATCGTTGGGAATGGTGGACGAAAACCATTTTTTCATGACTTGATTTCCTCACCGGTCGGATTTCCGCATCTTCGAGCGGTGTTTATAAGTTTTCCTGAATATAAGTACTATTCTATTTATATCTGAAAATCAAAAAATATCCAGTTTTTTTAATTTCATAAGCAGTGATTTGTGTGCCCGGTTTAGTCCGGATTTCACCGTTCCCATCCGGCAATGTAAAATCTGTGCGATCTCTTCGTAGCTTCGATTCTGGTCGTAGCGTAACGTGAGAATTGTTTTTTGCTTGACGCTCAGCGACGAGATGGTTTCTTCGATCAATTTATTTCGCTCACGGATCACCGTATACTCGGACGGGCTGAGTCCGTTGTCTTTGAATTCAAGCACCGGGTGGTTCGGATTATCCTGAGTAAAACTGACCGTGTGGTCCCGGTGCTTTTTATTTTTTCTGAACAGATCGGCGGAACGGCGGTAAACGATTCGGTAGAGCCACGTCGTAAACGCCGATTGAAATTGAAACTTCCCGATACCTTTGAACACTGAGACGAACGTTTCCTGCATCACCTCTTCGGCCATCTCTACCGAATTCGTGATTCGCAGCGCCATCGTGTAGACATCGCCGGAATACAACCGGTACAGCCTTTCAAAGGCGGCGTGGTCGCCTTCCTGACATAAGGCGATCAGCTGGCGTTCGTTCGGTTTCCGGGAGCCGTCAGGCTCCGCCGATTGATTGTTCATATTATATGTCGAATGGTTTATTCCAATTGTTCCCCATTTCCGAATAGACTTCTATTAACTATTAATGGTATATCAACTTGACCTAATTGGAAATGAATCGAGAATTTTTTTTAGGCGTGTGATGGCGAAATTTCCTAGATAGCATATATTGGGTATATTACAGTCTACCTAATACAAGATGTAGTGTTTTCCACAATCCATCCACAGTATGGATTTTCGTCTTTATGTTCGTAATTCATTGATTTAATTCAAGTTGTGATATTCTATCGAACGAGTTCCGTACACGGATAAAGTGATTATTCTCGGTTGATTTAAATATGAATTTGAATTATATGAGACTATTGCATTCGGTTTGTGACGTTTGTTTTGTGATTTCAAACGTTTCAAACGTTGGACGAAGCGGCTACGCCGCAGAAAGGGTGAAGCCGAATTGATCGAAAAGAGA
>CAZSIZ010000150.1:0-14329 GCA_964606645.1 uncultured bacterium | reverse complement strand
AATAATAAGGTGATTTGGATCTTCTGTCTGGCTATTTATGCGCGGCTATATAGCATATAATAGAGAAAAGTACTCGCTTTCATTTCAATTCCAAAGGAGTGAATACGGGCTTATGACGAAACCACTGAAGCAAAATCTGACATTCTTTGCCGCCGGGCTGGTGATGGGGCTGGCGTTGATGTTCCAAATCCCCCGGATGCTGGACGTGCAGCGGGAATACTATCACCATCCCGACTATACACAAGGCGCATTAGTGAAAACCGATCACCCGCTCGATCTGGCGATTTACGGCCGGGGATACTTTCAGTTCGCTATGCCGAACGGAAATATCGGTTACAGCCGCCTATCCGAATTCCGGTTGGACAATACTGGGAATCTAGTAAGCAAACATGGATATCTCGTCGAACCCAATATTCAGATCCCGGCAGATTATCTGTCATACATCATTGGTCCGGAAGGAATCGTTGTTGCGACACAACCGGGATCGCAGGAGAATCAATTGGGAACCGTTCAAATCGCCGTGTTCATCAATCCCGATGGGCTGCAGCCGACAAGTGAAGGATACTTTCTCGAAACCGAAGAGAGTGGTCCGCCACAGATCGGGAATCCCGGGCAGGGAGGGTGGGGCGTTTTACTGCAAGGATACAGTCTGTTGTCTACCGTGCCTGAGGGAACACCGGACAACCTCATCATCAACGGCCCCCAATTCAACGGTCCGAACGACCGGCAGCAGGAAAAACTGATCGAAACGGGGCGTGATTTGGATTTCGGTATCGACGGCCCCGGCTTCATCGGAATGACGCTCCCTGACGGGAATACAGGTTATACGCGTTACGCCCACCTCGTATTGGATGAATATGGAACGCTATTACGCACATTTCCCGGCCCTTGGCAGGGCATCAGATCGGGATTTATCGTCGAACCGAATATCCAGTTATTGAAAACAATCTCCGAAAAACGTGTTCCCAGATTGGCTCAACCGCGTGGTGGACAAGTAGTTGTTTCACCTTCTTCTTTATCCATACAAGAAGCAACCGGTGGAAAGCCTCTTTTTAAGGGGAATCCTTACACTCCTTCCTATACCATTCAAAGAACCGCCATTCCCGATTACGAAGCGATCGAGGATGTGGCGGGGAAAATTCAACTCTACATTTTCAATTCACCGGAAAACCTGAGTTATTTTCTGAATGGGGTTTATCTCGAAACCGAACGATCGGGGAGCCCACAAACCGTCGAGCAGGGCAAAAACGGGGCGGGAGTATTGAAGCAAGGATTCCTGAACGACATCCCCCGCTTTGAACCGTGAGCACCGGATGCCGCGTTTATGCTTTTTCCCGGTTCACGGCAGGAAGCAGAAAAAAATTCACAATGCAATAAGATCGAGTATCATTACATGTCAGTTTACGGGAAAGCCAACGGGAAAATCCGGGAAGGCAGATCGAAGCCGGAAGCCTACGAGTTATCGTCGGATGGAGAGGCCGCAATCGGCGGAGAGGGTTCGGCATCGGGCGCTTTCGAAGAGGTATTTTCTTCGGAAGCGTCGTCCTCTTGAGCCGCTCTAAGAGCACTTCTTTTTTCGTTGATTTTTTCAGTTAGTTCTTCCACGCGGGTTTCAAAAATTTTAATTTCGGACAACGCATTCATTTTTTTTTGGGCGATATCCGCTTGCTGTTTTTTCAGGATATCCAGATCCTGGGCCAACGTGAAAATGGCAGTGCCGATAGTAACCGCTAGCATAATCAAGGTGATCAGCCCCAGGTTGAGTATGAACAAAATAGCCATGATGACCGAACCGACGATGGCGATCAATCCCGAATTAATTCCGGGAATGATCCTGGGATGCAGAGAGCCGATTTTGCTTCGATACGTCTGAATCGATTCGTTGTATTCATTGCGTTGTTTTTTTAATTGTTTGATTTCCTCTTCAAGCGCTTCGAGATTAACTTTCTTTCTGCCACCCTTTTTAGTGGCCCCTTGCTGCGCTTCGCCGATCAGCTGATCCAGTTTGTTGACATCGTATTTCGTCTCGCCACCCAGCGAATTCAAGGCTTCGATGAAATCTTCCTGCGCTTTTGCCTCGACGGATTTCAACAACCCCTCGGGAAACGGCAATTCATTTCGATGGACTTTGAATGCAAGATTAAACGCCGCGCTTTTCATCGATTATCCTTAATCCATTCGTCGCGATTGCCACAAGTTTACCTCGAATCGTGAAATCCCAGGAATCTCGCGGTTTCCCATCCTGCCTACAATTATCATAAACAATTTTTCAATAAAAATCTATTTCACTGTTTGATGATTGTATCTTTATTTTATCTATTGGAAAAGATCGGGAAACATCGCCGCGAGTCAACGACTGTTTTCCGGTTTACCGATCCGTCATCGAACGTTGGAGAAAATCTGAATGCGGTGGTTTTTCGTATCGGCAGTGAAGAGCCAGGGGCCGTCCACAGCGACCCCCCACGGTTCCGTCATTTGTCCCGGACCGGAACCGATCCCGCCCCACGCGCCGATCGGGGTGCCTTCCGGCGATAGTTTCTGAACGCGATGGTTGCCGAATTCCGCCACATATAGATTACCTTCCCCATCAACTGCGATATCGTAAGGAAACTGCAACTCTCCTGGCGCGGAACCTTCGCGGCCCACGATCCGAATCAGTTCGCCGGATTGTGTGTACGTTTTTATTCGGTGGTTGATCGCGTCGGCGATATTCAAGCAGCCGTCGGGGCCTTTCGCGATCCCCATCGGGCGGTTGAATTGGTCCTCCCCCGATCCGAAATCGCCCCAGCCGGTTCGATACTCCCCCTTGCGGGAGAAAACCTGCACCCGGTCGTGAATGCCGTATTCCGTGATGAATAACTCCCCCTTGTCACCGAACGCAATATCGGTTGGATAGATGAATTTCCCCGGTTCTTCTCCATACGTCCCGAATGAAAAAAGCAGTTCTCCTTCCGGGCTGTATTTTAAGATACGCGAATTATGGGTGTCGGGTATCCACAGGTTTCCGTCTTCGTCGATCGCCAATCCCGTCGGGGTTCCGTTGTCGACTTTGTCCAGTTTCCATTCCAGTAGAAAATTTCCGTCCCGATCCGCCTTCTGAACTCGTCCGGTCCGATCGATGATGTAGACGAGTCCGTGGCGGGCTTCGATGGCGCGGGGGGTGGAAAACCGTCCAAGCATTTTTCCCCGTGATCCCCAGATTTTCCCCGCCGGGGTGGAATCCTCACGGTCCGAACAGCCGCTCGAGAATAAGAAACATCCCGCCAATAGAACCCAAACGATCGCCGAACGCATTCTCATGATTATTCCTTGATAACGGCAGGAGAATTGAGATGCCGAAGAGCCACTCGTTCTCCCGGCAGTAAATGGGTATTCGACACGGCCTCGAACATCGCGTCACCAGTCTGAACCCGAACCCGGAACGCACGCCCGTCCGCCTGGCACGATTCAACTGATCCTACTCCGGTTCGTTCGGAAACGGCCTCAAGATCGCCAGGCAGGCATGTAGCCAAAGCCGTCTCATCGAATGCTATCTTCGTTTCCACTCCCCCCAGATCAGAGACGATCCGTCCATTCTCTTTCCGCAGGGTAAAGAAATTCCGGTAGCCAAGCAACTCGGCGCACGCCCGGGAACGGGGATGAAGAAACACCTCGCGAATCGGCCCTTCCTGCAAGATGGAACCGCCGTCCAGCACAGCCAGGCGGTCTCCTAGTGCGAAGGCTTCATCCAATTGATGAGTTACGGTAACGACGGTCCGCCCTTCGCCCCGGCAAGCTTGAAGCCGCCGAATGAGTGCTTCCCTAAGGAGGCTCTCCACACTGGAAAGCGGTTCGTCCAGCAGCAGGTAAGCGGGATCGGGGGCCAACGCCCGGGCCAAAGCGAGACGTTTTCGTTCCCCCCCCGATAATTGGGATGGATACCGGTTCGCCAAATCCTGTAATCCGTAATCGGCCAGCAATTCCCGGCAGCGTGATGGAACGTCCCTGTTATGACGTTCATCGTTCCGCATCGGAATTTCAAGATGATCCCGGACGCGAAGGTTGGACCAGAGGGCATCGTCCTGAAAGCAGAATCCAGCCCGCCGCTCGCGTGGATGGATCATCTTCGATTCCGATGAAACCACCTCTCCCTCAAGAAGCACTCGCCCGCCGCATGGTTTCTCAAACCCGGCCACAAGACGCAGGCAAGTCGTTTTGCCCGCGCCGGACGGCCCAAACAGCACTGTGATTTCGCCCGGCGGCGCTTGAAAACTGGCGTGATGGAGAATGGAATGATTCCTGTAAGCGAAGCAGACGGCCTCGAAAACGATGCCGCCATTCATTGCTCTTCGTGATGAAGCGGTTTCATTCATGATTGACGCGATTTCCATCCGGTCCCCAAAAAGATGAGCAGCAGAATCGACGCAGGCATCAGCATCATGATCGAGCCGATCGCCGCCGTTCGAGCCTCCGTGCCGTAATGGAGCAGGTTGAAATATTCCACCGAAAGAGATTCTTTTCCCGGTGGATGAAGCAGAACCGTCATCCCGGCGTCTCCCCAGAGCAGCAGTGCGATCAACGCCGTCGCCCGCAATCCAGGCCGCCATAAAATCGGAACGATCAACCGCCGGATACGGTAAAACATCCCCAGTTTCAACAGCGAGTCGAACTCTTTCTGCCGCTCTCCGTAATATCGCCAGAGCATAAGCCCCGCGCCGTATCCCAGGATGAAGTAGTGAGTGATATAGCCGCCCAGCAGCGACAGCAGGGCCACCCCTCCCGGCAGAACACCCGGCCAGAACGACCGCACCCGCAGCCACGCCGACGCGATCAGGATTCCGGGAAGCACGAATAACGATAGGAAAACGGATGGAGCGAACCATCGGTCACGGTTCGTCTCGACGGCGGTATACCAGAATCCAAGACCGATGATACAGAATGATCCGGCCGCGCAATAGAAAACGCTGCGTAAAATATTCTCCCAATGTTCCGCGAACGTCCGCAGGAACAACCCGATCGAGCCGATATGGATAAACGAACCGAAAAGCGGAACGAAGCAGGATAAAAGAAAGACGGCACAAACGCCGACACTGAGAAGAACGCGAACGCTTTGAGTGTAGGGCTGAATGGTAAACTCGCTGCCGTTCATAGAAATATGAGGCGTGATGCGCGACAGCGCCCAGCAGAGAAACACGGCGACCGCAACGTAGGGAAGACTGAGTATCAGCGCGCTCCATTCATTCAGAAACGCCGTAAAGCGAATATAAATTTCCAGGGGATAGACATCGATCTGAAGCAGGGAAGGAACCTCGAACTGAAGCAGTCCCAGACAAAAAACGATTGATATGGCGAGGGTGAGCGGAAGCCTCCAGGCGGGCCACAGCACGTTTCGGAAAAGCGCCCACGGCTTCATCGTCAGAAGCGCCGAATCGTACTGTGCTTTCGTCGGTTCGGCCGAGAAGGTCAGCAGAATGAAAACAATCGGCCAGTAACAAAGCCCAAGCACCCATCCCCCGCCGACAAGGCTGAATAATAAACGGGATGCCAGTCCGTCCACCTCCCAGATCAAACGTCCGCTGCCGGTCTGTTCCCACGCCGTCACCAGTGTCATCCACACCGACGCCACCCCGAAAGCGGGATAGGCAATCGGCAACAGCGAGAAAACGGTCAATAGACGCCGTCCCCATGAGGAGCGGGTAAGAAACAGCCCGTAAATCGGCAGTGCAAAGAGTACGGCCAGCAACGAACCAAGCGCGGCCAGTGCGGCGCTGTTCGCAAGCCGCTGGAACGCATAACCATCGAAAACGTGGAGAGCTGTCCGCCATTCATCGGCTTTTTCAGGCCGCACCGATACGATGAAAACAATCAGGGGAAAGAGTAGCAGGAAGCAAAAAAATACCCGCGCCGTTCGGCTGGACGGGACGATGGGTTTCATCGAATAGTCTTCCGAAGATGGGCGAGACACGGCTCGATATTTTCGGCAATCTGGCTGTATTCCACGGGCATAACCTTGATGGTCGAAAGGTCGGGAACCCCTTCAGGCCGGGGAACGCTATCCCGTAATGGGATCTGTCTCGCCCTCGATTGCGCCAGTTTTTCTTCAACCGCGGGAGAGAGCAGATAATCGATGAATTGTTTCCCGTTCTCTGGATGGGGGCTGTTTTTAATCAGGCAGACCGTGTTGGGAATCACCAGGGTTCCATGTCCGTTCTTACCTTGTCCTAAAAGCGCCATCCGCACCGGCTTGCCTTCATCGAGCGCAGCGAAAAAGTCGTCCGTGTCGGTCAAGCCGTAAGCCATCGCGCCGCGAGCCACTTCGTTTTTAACCGTGGCGTTACCGGGAAACACCTTGACCCGATGGTAGTTCAAATTCCAGAATTGAGCCGTCGCCTTGGTCTCGCCTAGCAGCGTGTACACTGCCACTAGATGAGCGGCGGTCGTCCCGAATTGCGGGGTAGCCATACAGGTTTTGCCCCGATATTCCGGCCTTGTCAGATCGGGAATCGAAGCGGGTGTTTCGGTCTCCGGAACTTTTTCAGTATTGATAATCATCACTCGAACCCGCGCGGAAAAACCGGTCCAATACCCGTCGGGATTTTTGTATTGGACGGGAATCTCTTTCGCCGAGGGAGAGAGATAGGGGGTGAGTGCCCCTTTGTTCTTCAGCTGGATCGTGCGGATGATTTCTGAATTCCAGAAAACGTCGGCTTGGGGATTATTCATTTCCTGAAGGATCAGATTGAACAATCCCGTCGTCTTGCTCAGTTCGGAATCGTATTTAACGTTGACTTCGATCTCAGGATTGGCGTTTTGAAATGCGGTGATGATGGATTCGGAGTAGTCCCGGTCGACGGAGGTGTAGACGGTCAGAGCGTTTTTCTTCCCGCACCCCTCGACAAACAAAAACCCGGCCAGCACCATAAATATTATAAATGTAATAAACTTCCGATCACTCACGAATACATCTCCTCTTCTGATTCTCTTAAGTTATGGCAGGCTACGTTGCGCTTTGAGCCTACCTTACTTAACTAAACCCTATTCCCCACTGGTTTTAGAAGCAACGGCATCCTGTTCGAGTGCGTTGAAATAGGCCCGAACCTGATAGCGGTACGGCAGTGGAACGCGTTCCTTGGTCAGTGCTTCCTCGGCAGCTTGGCGGTATTCGACGATCGCCTCGTTCACTTGGATGACGGACTGGCCTTTGATCGACGAGCCATCGACCGGCAGAACGCCTAGCGTTTTCCCACTGCCGAACTGACCTTTCAACTTGGAGATGTGCGTCTTGGCATCGTCATCGGCGAATTGTGCTTGACCGCCGCGCCCGATTCCTGGACCGCCCATACCGTTGCCCTGTTTCCGGCTATCGCCCGGCCGCCACGGGCCGGTTCCGCCCTTCCCTCGACTATTTCCGTTCCCACTGCATGATCCGTTGCAAAAGCCTTCCCCGTCGCCGAACAGAAGCCCGCAGCTTTCACATTTACCGAATTTGCCCGCCAAGGCGAGTTTGGATTTTTTCAGGTCTTTCAACGCGCCGTCCAGCAGCCCAATCTGTTCGGCCAAGTCGGCCAGATCGTCCAGGTCGAGTTCGGCCAGCGCCAGCGCTTTCATCGCCTCGCCCATTGCGCCTTGTTTCATGAATTCGGATGCTTTTTCCAGCGCTTTCGAGACAGGCAGTTCGGCTTGAATGGCAGCAGCCATATCTTTCAGTTCGTCGGAAAGCCGCTCCATCCCTTGCTTGTCGAGATTCCCCATCTTCATCTGTTTCTGAATTTTATTGAGTGCTTGGGCGGCTTTTTCAAGGTCGCCCGCTTCCAGAGCTTGTGCCAGTTCACCAGTCATTTTCGGTTTCTGGGCGAGCGGAGAGGAGAGTTGAGGCTGAGTTTCGGCGAGTTCTTTTTTTCGATCCTCCCACCGTTTCTCCAGTGAGGAGAGTTTGGCCAGCGCATCCCGCTTTTCGATTTTCCCTTTGGAGAGATCGGTAGCCAGGTCTTTGACTTCCTTCGCCAGTTTGTTGGCGGTTTGTTTGGCTTTCTTTTCTTTCGCTGCGCGTTCGAGTACCAATTGACGCTGGATCAGTTTCTGGATTTCCTTTTCGATCTTCTTCTCTTCGATCGCTTTCGCTTGCGCGGTTCCTTTCCCCGTGACGTAATCCCACTGCGGCAAAACAACCACGGTCAGGAAAAGCACGAACACCGGAATCCAAAGCCATCGGGCTTCTCGGGGATTTTTAATCGGAAATGCTTTCTTAAGATTGATCCGGCCCAATTCGCGCAGGGCGTCGTTCAGCACCGCCAGTCGCCACGCCTGTTCGTTGGGATCGGCGGCGCGATCGTGTCCGAATTCCAAAGCCGAGGAGATTTTTTCCTTGAGGCGAAGATGCTTGTCGGCGAGCAGGGCGGTGACCTCCACATTACTTCGGTGCGCCATATACCAGATGAACGAAACCGGAACGGCCAAAGCCGCCAGCGCGCCCAGAACGAGATAGTCGTTGGTTTGTGCCGGGAGAAATTTCAACATCAACGCCACCGAACAGGCGATCGCCAGTAAATAAAAGGCAGTTTTCACGAAATAAAAATAGAAGGAGAGCAGGCAATATCTCACATGCGCCCATCGAATGCGGTTTTGAAGTTTCTTATACGCTTTTTCCTGGGTCATCGTTCCATCTCCCGCAGAATCGGTTTTAAAACCAATTTCTTCCTCTCCCAGGAGTAGGAAAGGTTCGGTAAGGATTGGTCCGCTCGTCCTTTAACGTTTGAAACCGGCGATAGTCTCTCTCAAATTCGACGGATTCTCAAAAAGTGAAAAGCAGAACTAAACACTTATATATATTGTATGTCAATTCTGAGTATTGCCGTTTCGTCTTATTCGGATAAATCCAAATAAAGCGTGACTTTTTGCGATTCGGCTCCCAGCGAGACATCCAATTCATAGACGAAAGCGTCGAACTGGAAATTCGCGGCATGACGGTAGTCCAAATAGCGGTAGCGCGGTGAATTTTCAGGCATGCGCCACGTTCCTTTTTTAACCCGGATTTCTTCGATGATGTCGTCTTTCTCCGCCATGACATACGAGCGGCGCGCAATCGTCACTTCGCTTTTATCGCCTTCGGGCAGCCGCTCTAACTCGAACATCAGAACAACGAGTCCAGCTTCTTTCGCTTCCTGCAAATCCGCCATCCCTTCCACGGGTACGCGCACTTTGTTTTCGCCATCCTTGAGCGTGACAGGTTCCTCTTTCGGAAGCATGCAGCCCGTCTTAAAGCATTTTTCCTGAAGCTCTGTCAGTTCGGCGCGGGTCAGCCCGTCTTTCATGTAATTTTTCATGGCTTGGGCGGATAGAGAAAACACATAAGCTTTGATCGAGATGGGAAAATCCTGCCCATAGACGGACGGCACAGAAATCATCCCCAGCAGGAACGCCCCGATGACAGCGGTTCCCAGCCAACTTCGTTTTGATTGATACATAACCTTCCTCCTCCTGCAATGACTCGATGGTTCCTTCAGTTTTTCGACATAGATAGAGTATTATATACCCAGAAGACCAATTCAATCCATAGACCGCTATATATTATTCTAAATCAGGCTCCAGGGGAATTGTTTTTTTCGGTGTGATTCGGTACGACCGGCTCCGAACTGAAACGGACAAGCATTCAATCTCTATGAAAAACGAACCGTCACTTCAGGATTTAGGTGAATTCGGCCTCATCCACCGAATCCAGGCCATTCTCGGCCCAGCGTCCGAGAACGTCATTATTGGCTTGGGCGACGACGCCGCGATCGTGCCTGCTTCGTCATCCCCTACGGTCATCACAACCGACGCAATGGTCGGCGACATTCATTTTCGTTCCGAATGGACCTCGCCCGAAGACCTCGCCCATAAAGCGCTGGCCTCGAATGTGAGCGACTTGGCGGCGAAGTGCGCCGAACCTCGCTTCGGCGTGATTTCGCTGGGTTTGCCGCCCGATACCCCGGTTTCGTGGGTGGAAACGTTTTATTCTGCACTGAAACGATCGGGAGCAAAATGGGGAATCGAAATCATCGGCGGGGACACCGTCCGTTCGCCGAATCTTTTCGTTTCGATTACAGCGCACGGCCGACTGATGACACCGAAACCGGTCACGATCCATTCCGCACAACCCGGCGACGATCTGCTGATAACGGGCACATTAGGCGATGCGACTGCCGGTCTGGAAATCCTTGAAAACAAAGATCGGCGCGAACCATCCTCCGAATCGCATTCATTTTTGATCGAACGTTTTCTGCAGCCAACTCCCCGAATTCGCGAAGCCTTGGTGCTCGCTGAAACGGTCACGCCTTCAAGCATGACCGATATCAGCGACGGCCTTGCGCGGGATTTGCCCAAATTATGCCGGGCCAGTCAGGTAGGAGCGGAAATCGACGTCTCCTGCCTTCCAAGGAGCAAGGCGCTCGAATCGTTCGCGTCCGATGCTCTCGAATACGCCTTGCGGGGTGGAGAGGATTACGAACTGCTATTGACCCTTCCCCATTCCGAAACGGAACGACTGCTAAATACCTGGGATTCGGAATTGTGTCCAATCTCAGTCATAGGAAGAATACAATCCGCCGAGTCAGGAATTCATATCCAAGGGTGGGATGGCCCGTTGAACCCCGGTTTCGATCATTTCACCGAATCATCCAAATAGGGGCAGTAGTTTACCATCTGATCCAATTCAGTAGAGGTTTTCCCACAACCGGACAAACACACTGGCGAAGTGAGTTTCCGAGGGATTCATTGAAAAAAATAATCGATGAAGTACACTAAAAGTGAAGGTCGCTGGGGGTGGGCGTTGTGGCCCTGAGATAGACTCCTCGAACCTGATCCGGATCGTACCGGCGGAGGGAAGCGGCGGTGTTCTTGATGCCATCCGATGGCAAACGCATCCCGTTGTTTTCGTCTTTCATTCAACCCCCTCCCGTACGAACCGAATTCCGTGTTGGTCTGACCAACATGACTGAGTAAGGACGAACGGACGATGATCGATTTCAACCGCAAACCAGCCGAATCCGGCGGGAATGTCACCCAAATGCACCTTGCCCGGCAGGGGATTATCACGAACGAGATGAAGTTCGTCGCCGAGCAGGAATTCCTCGAACCCGAATTGGTCCGGTCCGAAGTGGCGCAGGGCCGGATGATTATTACCGCCAACGTCAATCATAAAAACCTCGAACCGATCGGGATTGGAATTGCTTGTCGCTGTAAAATCAACGCCAACATCGGAAAATCACCGGTCGTCTCCGATATCGAAGGCGAGTTGAAAAAGGTGGAATGGTCCATCAAGTACGGTGCGGACACGGTCATGGATCTCAGTACCGGTGGCGATTTGAAAGAAATTCGCCAGGCGATCATCGACCACAGCACCGTTCCCATCGGCACGGTTCCCATCTACGAGGCTATGACCCAGGTCGAGAGCGCCGAAGAATTGACGCCGGAACTGCTGCTGGAAACCGTCGAGGAACAAGCCAAACAAGGCGTCGACTACATGACCATCCACGCCGGCATTTTGCTTCAATACATCCCCAAAACCCTGGACCGCATCACCGGGATTGCCAGCCGGGGCGGATCGATTATGGCGCAATGGATGATCCATCACCACGAACAGAATCCCTGGTACACTCATTTCGACGAGTTGTGTAAAATCTTCCAGAAATACGACGTCGCGTTCAGTTTAGGTGACGGCCTGCGTCCCGGCTGTTTGGCTGACGCCAGCGACGACGCTCAATACTCCGAACTCAAAACCCTCGGAGAACTGACAAGACGCGCTTGGGAATTCGACGTTCAAGTGATGATCGAAGGGCCGGGCCACGTGCCGATGAACCAGATCGATGAGAATGTCCGGAAAGAGATGGAACTCTGTGACGAAGCGCCTTTCTACGTGCTGGGGCCGCTCGTGACCGATATCGCTCCTGGCTACGACCACATCACCTCCGCCATCGGGGCGGCCATGGCGGGATACGCCGGGGCCTCGATGCTCTGCTACGTCACCCCCAAGGAACACCTCGGCCTGCCCAACCTGGAAGACGTCAAGCAGGGCTGCATCGCCTACAAAATCGCCGCTCACGCCGCCGACATCGCCCGCAACCGCCCCGGTGCACGCGACCGGGACGACGAAATCTCCCGCGCGCGTTACGCCTTCGATTGGAACCGGCAGTTCGAACTCTCCCTCGATCCGGAAACCGCCCGCGAGTATCACGACGAAAGCCTGCCGGACGACCAATACAAGGAAGCCGCTTTCTGCTCCATGTGCGGCCCCAAGTTCTGTGCCTACAACATCACCAAAACCGCCATGCAGAAGGGCGTTCATCAGTTGAAGGAAAAATTGGAAAAAGAAGGAAAAATTTCAGACGAAATGGTTGTACCCAAATAGAACCAATCGGTATACTATAGAGAATCCCTCTCCCTCTGGGAGAGGTTAGGTGAGGGCAAAACAAGAAATCCCTCTCCCTCTGGGAGAGTACATCGCGTCGCGCCGACAGGTGGACACGATGGCTTAAAAGGTGAGGGAAAAACAATAAGGATTGAACAATCTACGGGTTTGAAGAACATTCACACGCCCGGCAGTATTTGGCGGAAAAATCCAATGAGCACTCAACTGGATAAAATCGATGTCGCACTGCGCCCGGTTCCGGATCAGCATCTGGAATTCCTGGCCAAGAAGGACATTATTGGGAAAATTCTCGAACTGCGGGAAAAGAAAAACGTCCTGATTCTCGGCCATAACTACATGGAACCGCTGGTCTATCAGCTCTCCGGGGAACGGGAACGGGGCGATTCACTCGCGCTCAGCCGACGCGCGGCCCAGTCCGAAAAAACCACCATTCTATTCGACGGCGTGCGTTTCATGGCGGAGACGGCCAAAATTCTCTGCCCCGATAAAAAAGTTCTGATCGCGGATTTGAACGCCGGGTGCAGCTTGGCCGACGACGTCTCGCCGGACCTGGTGCGTGAATACCGCGATCGGTATCCCGGTTCGCCGGTCGTCACCTACGTCAACAGTTACGCCGATATCAAAGCCGAAAGCGATTACTGCTGCACCTCGGCGAACGGTTTGGAAGTAATCCTCCACGCCAGCAAAAAATTCGATACGAAACGTGTGATCTTTTTCCCGGATTCTCTAATGGGTAAGAACCTTCAGAAAGATTTGGAAACCAACGACATCGATCTCATCTATCCCGGTAAACACGACGACCATTTCGGACGCTGTGAAGTACACGAAAAGTTCACCCGCCAGAATATCCTCGATATCCGGCAGCATCACGATTTAGTCAAAGGCAATGAGGAGACGGCGGTTCTCGTCCATTGGGAGTGTCCGCCGGAAGTCGTCGCCGAGTCCGATTTTTACGGAAGCACCTCGCAGATGTCCAAATACATCGCCACGCATTCCAAACTGAAACGGGTATTTCTAGCGACAGAATGCGAAATGGCCGCCAACCTGGCCAGCGAGTACACCGAAGTCGAGTTTATTCGTTCCTGCAATCTATTCTGCGACCACATGCGCCTCATCACCTTGGAAAAAATCCTCCACAGCCTCGAAAACGAGGTCTACGAAGTCACCGTCCCCGAAGCCACCGCCGCCCAAGCCCGCCAAGCCATCGACCGCATGCTCGAAATCGACTGAACTTATCCTACTTGGCTGTTACTGTGGTATAATCAATTCTCAAAAAAGCGTTATTCTGTAGCTAAGAACATAAGAGGGAAAAATGGAAGATATAATTACGTCACTCCGTGAGTTCGATGCTCTTCGAGACACAGATAATCATCAGAATAAGGATACCGTTCTTCCAGGTGTTCTGTCCCGTAATCCCCCAATTTTCGACAATTATGAATCCTTTGAAAATATAAATCCCATACTCCTGGAAGGATTGGAGAAAATGGGTATTTCACGTTTGTATGAGCACCAATCAAGAGCGATATCTGTAGCAACGAAAGGAGAAGATGTCGTCTTAGAAGCACCAACGGCTAGCGGTAAAACACTTTCTTTTCTTGTTCCCTTATTTAATAGCCTCTTAGATGATGAAAATACGCATGGGCTTATGATTTATCCAATGAAGGCTATTGCAAACGACCAAAAACGACAAATTGACGAATTCAGAGAAATATTGGAAGTTCCGAATATTCGTCCTCGGATTTATGATGGCGATACCGATCCAGAGGACCGTCATCTTATGAGGATGCATCCTCCAGCCATTATCCTGACCAATCCTGAAATGTTACATTACTCATTCTTGGGATGGGCTAATCAGTGGAAAGGATTTCTGGAAAATATCCGATTCATCGTAATTCAGACCTCGCAAATCCACTCCTAAATCGACCCATTTTTTTGGACATCTTG
>CAZSIZ010000149.1:0-14478 GCA_964606645.1 uncultured bacterium | reverse complement strand
CGAATCGTCAATAATAGTAGGCCTTTTCGTTTCCAACCGCCAATTTCGGTCAAAGCTTAATATATATATATTATCAATTTATTTTATCAATTATTTTCTATATTTATCTTGACAGGGTGATAATAACGATGCTATAAAAGTCTCATTGAATATAAGATTTCTATGGAAATTTGTAATTTTTATTGAATTTAAACCAAATTTGATGTTAAGGAGAATAGGATGAACGTAACAAGGAAATTCTGGATTACCGCTGTCTGCCTGTTGGTCTCGATGAATTTATGCCTGGCCGATGATACGATCTCGTTTTGGGAAGACCGGGTGAGTGTCGGTGGGGAAGTTCGCGGGCGTTTCGAGATGTTCGACAACCGTTATACCCCGAATGGCATGGCCAATCTCAATGATGAATTCTTCCTGCTTCGCAACAAATTGCATCTCGATTTTCATCCCAGCGAGGATTGGCGGGTATTCATTGAGATTCAGGATTCCCGTCAGTTCGGTTCAGATGTGTTCTTCCGTCATCCCAATTTCGATGATGATGTCGATATTTTCCAAGCCTATCTGGACCTGAATGTGCCTGATTCTCCGTTTTCCTTCCGTCTGGGCCGTCAGCCTTTGGTTTATGGCAAACAGCGTTTAATCGGTGGATTTTTATGGAGTAATACGTCTCGCACTTTCGACGCGTTAAAACTGAGTATCGCGCTTCCCGAATTCTACGGTGGGAAAATCGATGTTTTCGCCGCCGAAGCGGTTCGGCATCAGTGGGGAGAATTGAACGATATCTGGGGCAACAGCCGGCTGGACAGCACGTTGTACGGTGTCTATTCGACGTGGAATGACATCCCGTGTGCTGATTTCTTCGAAGGCTATTATCTGCTTCGGGATAACGACAGCGTCAATGATGAAGTCCATACCCTCGGAGTGCGTGGCGGAAGAAAATACGACAGTAACTGGGATTGGGAAATCGAACTGGCCGGTCAGTTTGGCGATTTTCGTGGAGCCGATCATACCGCCTTCGCCTCTCACGTCGAAGTGGGTTACTCCTTTGATTACGCTTGGACCCCACGGGCTGCGCTCGCTTACAATTACGCCACTGGTGACGACGATGCAACCGACGGAGACCACGGCACGTTCGATAATCTGTATCCCACCAACCATATCCATTATGGGCAAGCCGATCTCTTCTCCTGGCGGAATATGCACGACATCGAGTTGGAAGTCTCGGCGAAACCTCACGAACAATGGAAAGCCATCGGTGAAGTTCATTTCTTCCTGCTGGATGAGCCGGATAGTGACGCCTGGTATCACGCAGGCGGCGGAGCCTTACGGATGGCCGCGCCTGGAACGGACCCGGATTCATTCGTGGGGACCGAGGTGGATCTCAAAGTTCAATATCAGGTCTGCGACTGGTTCAAGGTTGAAGGTGGATACTCTCACTTCTTCGCAGCCGGTTACGTGAACGACACTGGTGAAGATGACGATTTGGATTGGGGATACCTTCAAGCGACAGCCTCGTTTTAATCGCTCGAAATTTTTGTGAAAAACGCGCGGGTTCTCTGGAAATATTCCTAAACGTATGTTGTAATTCCAGAATAGAATCTTTAAGAGATGCGTCTGGGTGAGATCGAATCGGATGGATAAGAGGAATTTTATGAAAAAGATATCTTTTCCTGTTTCTTACCGGAAATGGCGGTTTGCCGTTCCTGGATTCTTCGCCATCGTATTCGGTTTCGGCGTATGGAGCTTTTCCGCCTCTCAAGAAAGTGGGAATTCATCCATTACGCCACAACAACGCACGATCGACACCCAACCGGTTCGGGGTGAATTTCAGCCTCTTCGTTTGAAGCGGTATGGATTTGTTTTCAAATGCACCGAGTGTCACCAGACGTTCCGGTCGCCGGTGGAGCGGAGAGTCTTGGTGGCCGAGCATACCGATCTGAAACTCGATCACGGGCGTAACGACTATTGCTTCAACTGCCACCATCTGACCAATCGCGGCGCCTACTCCGCACACGACGGCAGCGAAATTTCCAGTGACGAACCAACTGAACTGTGCGCGAAATGTCACGGTTTGGTCTATCGCGATTGGGAAATTGGAGCGCACGGACGAGTCGCTGGCTATTGGGATCGGACCAAGGGTCAAGCCGACCGATTGTTCTGCATTCAATGTCACGATCCTCATGCACCGAAATTTCCAAAGATCGCACCGATGTCGGGGCCTGAATCGACGAGCGGCCTACCCCATAAAGGAGAGCGTTGATGGCTGAAGAATCCCGCCCATCCAAACCGGATTCCAATTCCTCGAAGGGGATGGAGCCACTAGAACGGCGCAGTTTCCTGAAAATGGGAGCCTTTGGCGCTCTTTTCTGTGGTGGACTGGGCGCGGCGCTCGAACCGTTGCGCCACTTCGATAACGACACCGATCTGGAAGCGTTCATGCAGCAGCAGTACGAACGACTGACTCCGGAAGCAATGGAAAAGATTCTCCGCCGTTTGGAAACGGAGATCAAAGAACGGCATGGAGTCGATGCCCACGTTCAGGATATGAAACCGCTTCCAGACGTTCAGTTCGCTTATGCGTTGAACATTGGCCGCTGTATTGGATGCCGCCGCTGCGTTCATGCCTGTGTCGAGGAGAACAACCAGTCCCGCGATCCCGAAATCCAATACATCCGCGTGCTCGAAATGCCCGAGGGAACGCTCGACGTCGAGAAATCCGATCACAATTACGCCCCGGAAGAAGTACCGGCCGAGGGAAAATACTACATGCCCGTCCAATGCCACCAGTGCGATAATCCGCCCTGTGTGAAAGCCTGTCCGGTCCGGGCGACCTGGAAGGAAGAAGACGGGATCGTCGTCGTGGATTACAACTGGTGTATCGGCTGCCGTTATTGCGAAGCCGCCTGTCCCTATTGGGCACGCCGCTTCAATTTCGCCGAACCGAAAATCCCCCAGGACGACATCAATCCGGAGATGGCTTATTTAGGCAACCGTATCCGGCCACGCGGGACGATGGAGAAATGCACGTTCTGTCTCCAGCGCGTTCGGCAGGGGATGTATCCCAAATGTGTGGAAGCCTGTCCCACGGGTGCGAGGCAATTCGGCAATCTGCTCGATCCGGACAGTACTATCAGTCATATTTTACGGGAAAAACGGGTTTATGTCTTCAAAGAAGGCGCGGGGACGTTACCCCGTTTTTATTATTGGTTCGATAAATAAGGATTGACCTGATCGGCAGGGGAGTACTGATTTTTCTTAGAAATCAATCGTGAAAAAGGATTTGCCGTGCAGACCACAACAAGTGTACTGAAAGATTACGGAATTTTCTTATACCGGGCATCCCGGCTCAGTTTCCAGGGTGGGAGACAGTTCTATCAGTGGATGACCTTTCTAACGGTTGTTTCTCTCCTGGGATTGAGAGCCTATTGCAATCAGCTGGCTTTCGGGCTTTCCACCACCGGCATGACCGATCAGGTCTCCTGGGGATTGTACATTGCCAATTTCACCTTTCTCGTGGGGATGGCGGCGGCAGCGGTGATGCTGGTTATCCCGGCCTATATCTATCGAATTCGTGAAATGCACAATGTCGTGATCTTCGGCGAGCTTCTCGCCATCTCTTCGATCGTGATGTGTATGCTGTTCGTGACCGTTGACCTTGGCCGTCCCGACCGCTTCTGGCACATGATCCCGTTGATCGGCCTGTTCAATTTCCCGATCTCGATGCTGAGTTGGGACGTCGTCGTCCTGAACGGTTATCTGATCATCAACGTGCATATATGCGGCTATCTGCTTTATATGGCCTACCTGGGCCGAGAACCGAATAAATGGTTTTACATGCCATTTGTTTTTCTCTCGATCATTTGGGCGATCTCCATTCATACCGTGACGGCATTTCTTTATGTCGGACTGGTGGGCCGCCCCTTCTGGAACGCCGCGATCGTTGCACCGCGTTTTCTCGGTTCGGCCTTCACTGCGGGTCCGGGATTGATGATTATCGCTTTTCAGGTGATTCGGTATATCTCGAATTATCATATCGGAGACCGGGCGCTCCATCTGCTTCGCCAAGTCGTAACGGTCTCACTGCTGATCAATCTGTTTCTGCTGGGCTGTGAAGCGTTCAAGGAGTTTTACAGCGAATCGCTGCACTCCTCCAGCGCCCAGTACCTGTTCTTCGGACTGCATGGACACAACGCACTCGTCCCCTGGATTTGGCTGGCAATCCTGGTGGAAATAGTTGCGGCGGTCATCCTGATTTCACCCGCATTGGCGACCAAAATTTCCTGGCTCAACGTGGCGTGTGTTCTTTCCGTCGTTGGAATCTGGATCGAAAAAGGCCCAGGGATGATCATTCCTGGATTTCTTCCTACGCCGTTAGGAGAAATTGTCGAATATATTCCCACTTTGAATGAAATCACGATCTGCTTTGGTATCTGGGCATTTGGGGTGCTGTTATTCAGTTGGATGCTGCGTTTGGCGCTCCCGATCATTTCGGGAGAATTTCATATAGAACGAAACGATTCCTGAACCGTGTTTTTTATCGGGTCTGGATTGTTTTTCGATCAGTTTTTCAGTATTGCTGAATCATCATAACTCTATTATCGGAGGAATGTTTTCATGAATCGGCCGGTCAAATTATCATGTTGGATTATCACGGCGCTGGCGTTGTTGGTCTCTTTATCGCCGATGGCGCAAGCGACGTTTTCGCCCAAGGAACTTTCGAGCGAATCGAAGGAGTGTATCGCGTGCCATAAGGTGGAATCCCCATCCGTGTACGAGCAGTGGGGCGCCAGCAAGCATTTTCGCGCGAACATCGGATGCTACGAGTGCCACATGGCGGAAGAAGGCGACAAAGACGCGTTCAAACACGATGTGGTGCTCAAAGACGGCACGACCAAACCGGGCAAGTTGATCTCGATCATTGTCAGCCCGCGTGATTGCGCCCGTTGTCACGAACGGGAGGTTCAAGAGTTTACCGAATCCCACCATGCCAAAGCAGGCCGTATCATGGGTTCGCTCGATAACGTCTTGGCCGAAGTGGTGGAAGGCAATCGAGGTTTCAAAACACCCGGTTTCCCCAAGGGCGTATCGGCGGCGGCGGTGAATGGATGCTGGCAGTGCCACGGGAGCGAAATCAAGGTTTTAGAGGATGGGAAACTCGATCCAGCGACCTGGCCGAATACCGGGATCGGCCGAATTAATCCCGACGGCAGTGAAGGGGCCTGTACGGCGTGTCATTCCAGACATGCGTTTTCTGTGGAACAGGTGCGCCAGCCGGAAAACTGCGGGAAATGTCACATGGGGCCCGATCATCCTCAGCTCGAGGTCTACAATGAATCCAAACACGGCATCGCGTTTCGCGCCAACAAGGATAAAATGAACATGGACAACGCGAAATGGGTTGTCGGTGAAGACTACTCGGTGGCTCCGACCTGTTCCACCTGCCACATGTCGGCTACGAAGAATCAGCCCGTGAGTCACGATGTCGGATTGCGTATTTCGTGGAACAACCGGCCGATTATCTCCGTCCGGCCCGAAGTGAGCGATAAGAAGATGGGACTGGCCGGCGCGTCGATCGGCTGGGAAACCCGGCGCAATAGTATGATCGACGTTTGTACGAATTGCCATAACCGGAACTTCGTGGATGGTTTTTACGCTCAATACGACGCGCTGATCGATCTCTACCATCAGAAATTCGCCAGCCCCGGGAAAGAACTGATGGCCTTGGCCGCACCGTTGATGAGACCGGCGAAATTCTCGAATAAACTCGACTTCGTCTGGTTCGAACTCTGGCATCACGAAGGCCGCCGCGCGCGTCACGCCGCTTCGATGATGGGGCCGGACTACACCCACTGGCACGGAACCTACGAAATCGCCCGCAACTTCTATATGGAACTGATTCCCGAACTGGAAGAACTCGCGGAGAAAGGTCTCCATTCCGACGATCCGAAAAAAGTTGAAGTGGCCAAGAAGTTGAGCAAGCGGATCGAGGAAATCATGGACGATCAAAACCATCGTTGGTTCAACAACAAGATGGATGATGCCGAAAAAGTCGAACGCCAGAAACGACAGCAGGAATTTAAAAACCGGTACGCAAAATAATTCGTAGCGTATACGGCAAAAGAGAATCCATAAATAGTTTATCTCATTCTACGCAATTCAACGGTGTCTGTCGTCTTAACTTCAGACACCGTTTTTTTATCACAACTCTCTCAAAACAAACAACTTCCGTCTCTATGTCAATCGCTCCTCGAACCCCCAAGATTTGAGGCATTATCCTGCTTCACATCAAGCCATTGGAAACAATTTTCCAATCTTTCAATCTGGCTATTTACATTATCCAGATAAAGTACTAGTATTTTACTAGGGGTTTAATGTTGTGTTGTCGGATCGCCTGCTTTCAATCAGAGAATTAATGTTTGGGAGATCATGAAACTATCCACACAAGCCCGTTATGCGCTTCATGCAATGATCGTCATATCCCGTTTGAGCGATGGGGATCAACCCGTCAGCCTGAAGCGAGTAGCCAGCATCACTCATCTTTCAAGACGTTACCTGGAGCAATTGGTTATAGGCCTTAAGAAATCGTCTCTATTAAAAGGGATCAACGGCCGAGGGGGGGGGTATCTCCTTGCATGTTCGGCGGAAGATATCAAAATCGGCCAGGTCGTCGAGGCAGTGATCGGTCCGATCAACATTGTCGATTGCATTCTCCAGCCCGACACCTGTCTTCAATCGGACCTGTGTGAATGCCGGTGTTTGTATAAGCAGATCAACGATCAGATCGTCCAGGTGCTTAACCAGTATTCCCTGGCGGATTTATCGAAGAAGAAAGTAAATTTATTAAAAAATAAAAACTGAATTTTTGTCCCACAACTGGGCATATTCATCCATCGAGTCAGGAGATTGATATGACAGAGAAACACACGATTAATCAAACGGATCTTTGCTTGAAAAAGGGTGACTTGACCGACATGGAAACCGGTGCGCTGGTTTACTATGCACAGCCCGATCTGACTTTGGGATCCGGATTCGGCACAGCCATATCGCTGCGTGGAGGGCGCTCTATTCAGGAGGAGATCGACAAACTCGATCCCATTGGCACCGGTGAAGCCGTAGTCACTTCGGCGGGCAGTCTGAAAGCCGGATACATCATCCACGCCGTGGGACCGAGATTCATGGAAGAAGAGATGGAAGAGAAATTGCGCACCACGATGTCAAACGTGCTGAAGCGGGCTGAAGAGAAAAAAGTCAGCCGTATTCTCTTTCCTCTCATGGGCACGGGATTTTATGGGGTTCCTTTGGACCTTTCCATACGGGTTATGATCGAGTCCTTTCAAAAACATCTGGGAAATGAAACCAGCCTGAAGGAAGTGGTGGTTTGCCCGTTGGATTCACGTGAATATAAGGCTTTCCAGGCGGCACTATCCGCCTTGAATTAAAATATTGGGAGAAAAAATACGATGAGCGATTTCCTACACTTTTCGGAACACACACTCCAAGAGGTGGCTCTTGGTTTTATGGCATTGGTCTATACGACACGTCTCGTATGGTTGTTTCGTTTCACTGCCGGTAAGGAGCGACAGCCGCAGACCGGCGATCCGAGCACGACTCCGGACAAAGGGGCGCTATATTCCCTCGCCAACATCGCCATGCCCTGGGCGATGGAGAGCACACGCACGAAATGGTGGTTGTACGTGCAGTTCGTGATTTTTCACCTTGGCGTGACGGCGGCCATCGGTCTGTCAATCATCATTCCCTACCTACCCGGCCTGCTCACTTTTACACCTTTGGTTTGGCTCTTACAAGGAATCATCGGGGCGGCGTTCGCGGTGGGATTAATCAGAATGATCCGAAGAATCTCCGATCCCTACTTGCGCGCCATCAGCACGCCGGACGACTATTTTTCCCTTCTTCTTCTGACCGTTTGGTTTTTCTTCGCTTTGCTGTCCGTGACCAACCGGATCGATCGGGGCGAGGGAATTCTGCTCACGTTTTTCTTGTTAACGGCCTTCTTTCTGGTCTACGTGCCTTTCAGCAAGATATCACATTACCTCTACTATCCTTTTGCCCGTTATTATTTCGGAAAAACCATGGGACGGCGTGGCGTTTTTCCCGTCGTTCGCATCCCCCGAACCGAATCCACTAAATAATCGAACGGTATTGAATCATTGGAAGGAAAATATAAATCATGGTAACCAGATCGCATAAAGCACAAAAAGTCATCGAAAGATTGCAGCAGAAAGTCAACCGCCAGATGGCGAGTTCGTTATTGGCCTGTGTCCATTGCGGGATGTGTACGGATTCCTGCCACTACGTTCAAAGTAATCCGGGTGACGTCACCATGGCACCAGCGTATAAAGCGGACCAGATCCGTAAAATCTTCAAGCGCCATATCGACTGGACGGGGCGTGTGATTCCCAAATGGGTCGGCGCGAAGAGTCTGTACACCGATGAAGACCTCGAAGAACTCAAGGACATCGTGTTCGGGAAATGTACGAATTGCCGTCGTTGTTCCATCAATTGTCCCATGGGAGTGGATTTCGCCACGTTCAACCGGATGACTCGAGGTCTGCTCGTCTCCGTGGGAGTGATGCCCCAAGGCGTCTCCGTCGTCAGCAAGGATCAGTGGGAAATCGGGAACCAGATGGGCGTGCTCAAGGAAGACTATCTGGATACGCTGGAATGGATGTCGGAAGAACTGGAAAGTGAATTGGGTACTCCCGACTGCGCCATTCCTGTCGATAAAATGGACGCGGACGTCGTCTATTCAATCAACCCGCGTGAAGCGAAATACGATCCACGCACTATCTCGGACGCCGCGAAAATTTTCTACCTGGCGGGAGAAAACTGGACCATGCCCAGCGAGGGCTGGGACATGACCAACTTCGGGCTTTTCTCTGGGGATGATGAACTGGGAGGCTCCGTGGCCCGTCGGCTTTTCGATAAAGTGGAAGAACTCAGAGGCAAGTCTCTGGTCATCTCCGAATGCGGCCACGGCTACCGATCCACCCGGTGCGAGGGGCCGAACTGGGCGAAGAGGGACATCGGTTTCGAGATGGAGAGTTCGGTCATTACTATGCTGCGTTACATCAAGGAAGGCCGGATCAAGGTGGACAAGACCAAAAACAGTGTGCCTGTCACTTTCCACGACTCGTGTAATAACGCGCGTAGCTGCGGACTGTTCGAAGAACCCCGCGAAGTGTTGAATCTGGTCTGCACCGATTTTCGCGAGATGTATCCCAACCGGGCCGAGAATTATTGCTGCACCGGCGGTGGCGGGGCCATGTCCATGTCGGAATACACTCCCAACAGACTGAAATCGGGCCAGGTGAAGGCCGATCAATTGAAGGCCACCGGAGCCAAAATCGTTGTCACCTCCTGCCACAACTGCGTGGATGGGCTGACCGACCTGATCCGTCATTACAAACTGGACATGCAAGTCAACCAACTGGTCGGCCTGGTGGCGAACGCGGCCGTGGTGGATATAAAGGTTCCTGTTGAAGTGCACGCGGCCAGCCTTAAAGGCTACAAGATCCTGGTGGTGGACGATGAACCCGATATTATCACATTCATCTCCACCGTCTGTGAAGACAACGAAGCGACCGTGTTCCAGGCCTCGAACGGTGATAAGGCCCTTGAACTGGCGCGAAAGGAAAAACCTGACTTGATCACGCTGGATTTGGATATGCCGGGAAAAGATGGCGGCGACGTTTTCGAAGCACTGAGAAACGATCCCGAGCTGGCTGATATTCGTGTCTGCATCGTCACCGGCAGACCCGCATTGCGCAGCTTGATCTACGATCGTCCCGTTGCCCCTCCTGAGGGATATGTCGACAAACCGATTGATGAGGAGAGTATTCTCCTCAACATCAGGAAAGTGCTTGAACTTTCTCATGTTGAACATTAATGCTCCATAGACGATTATCAACATTGCCGGGAGATGATTATGGAATCCTTCTATAAAAATTGTTTCGACACGATGCCCTGTTATCTCTCGGTACAGAACCGGGATTTCGTCGTCATCGATGCCAATCAGAGATTTCGTGAAGATTTCGGAGATTATGAAGGGCGGCGATGTTACGAGATTTATAAGCACCGGGATGAGATTTGCGAGGTCTGTCCGGTCGCCAGGACGTTCGAGGACGGCCTCTCTCACCAGAGCGAGGAGCAGGTGAAAAGCCTTTCCGGAAAAGAGACCGACGTCATCGTTTACACCACTCCGCTCCGGGATGCTGACGGGCAGATCAACGCCGTCATGGAAATGTCAACCGACATCACCGAAATCAAACACATTCAAAAGCGTCTCCGGAATAGTGAGGCGCGTTATCACCTGCTTTTCGAAGAAGTGCCCTGCTACATCTCGATTCAGGATGAAGACCTGAATATCATCGAAGCCAACCGTCTGTTTCGTGAGGATTTCGGCGATTGCAAAGGCCGCAAGTGTTTCGAGGTGTACAAGCATAGAACCAAGGAATGCGTTCCCTGTGCGGTTAAGAAGACTTTTCATGATGGGCAGTCGCACGAGAGCGAAGAGGTCGTGACTTCTATCAAGGGTGATAACATCAACGTCCTGGTGAACACCGCTCCGCTCAGGAGATCGAAAGACAAAATCCTAAGCGTCATGGAGATCAGTACGAACATCACCCAGATTCGCACCCTTCAGGAGCAACTCACTTCGGTCGGCCTTCTCGTCAGTTCCATCTCTCATAGTATCCGGGGTGAACTTTCCGGTTTGGATGCCGGTAAGTACTTGGTCAAAACCGGTATGAAGAAAAACGACATGGAACGTATCGAGAAAGGCTGGGATATTCTTCAGCGTAACTTTGAACGGATTCGAAGCATGGTGCTGAACATTCTCTACTATGCCAAGGATCGGAAACTCAAATACGAACCACACTCGGCTGAGTCGATCGCGGAAGAAGCGCTCGGCACGGTCACCTCAAAAAACCATACGCACGATATTGAAATTCAAAAAGATTTCGATGATGAGATCGGGGAATTCGATGCGGATCGTCAAGCCATTCGTTCGCTTTTAATCAATTTATTGGATAACTCGATCGACGCCTGTCGTGTGGACAAAAAGAAGGACTCTCACCGTGTTGTATTCTCGCTCCGGGGCAGCCCTGAATCGATCGAGTTCCAGATCGAGGACAACGGCATCGGCATGGAGCGGGAAACCCGGGAAAAAGCCTTCAGCCTCTTCTTCTCTTCAAAGGGAGTGGAGGGAACGGGGCTTGGACTTTTTATCGCCAACAAAATCACGAACGCTCACGGCGGTACGATTCAGTTGGACTCCGAAATCGACAAAGGCACTCGCTTCACCGTTAGAATACCAAGAAAAAGAAAGATCGAAAATTCCGGAACGCCCGAAAAAGACGAAGCGGCAAAATGACTTGAACAACGAAACGGCAAAAAGTCAAAATACTTTCAGTGACCACAAGATATAGTATATAGAATAGTTTATAAAACACTATATCTTGCCGTTTCGTCTGCAAGGTCTGACTTTTTACCGGATTGTGTTGAACGGGTATTTTGACTTTCAAATGCGGGTGTGCTAATATAACGGAGTTCGACGGGATTCAGGGCGAGCTTCGTGCTGCATTCATTCCTCACTACCCCATCAATTAAATATGGAGACTTAGATGTCAATCGACAAAAAAACAATCTTGACTGTTGATGATGAACCTGATTTTCGAATGTACCTATCCACTTTTTTTGAAGATAATGGATTCTCGACAATCGTGGCCGAGGATGGCGTTCAGGCTTTAGCCACGGTGAAGGAAAATCGCCCCGACCTGATTACGCTTGATATCACGATGCCAGAGAAATCCGGCGTTAAGTTCTACCGGGAGATGAAGGAAAGCGACGAATTCAGCAGTATCCCCATTATCATCATAACAGGCATCGCGAAAGATTTCCAAAAATTCATTTCGTCACGAAAACAGGTTCCCCCACCCGAAGGATATTTCGCCAAACCACCCGAACTAGATGAACTTCTGGAAGCGGTCAACAAACTGATTTCTTGAATATGATGCGGGTGTAAAAACGTTTACAGATCTGAATTCTTACCGAACCTTCATACATAAAAATCACGGAGGAAGACTGCGCCTAGATAGAATCATGACCTTCTGTCATCGAAGTGCTGGGAATTTTATAAACAGGCACGTCGAAGTCAGAGGAGAAATCGATCCCATCCACTTTGGCGGAAACATTCAAGCGCCAGATGATTTGATCCAAGCGTGTTGAAGAATCGGATCCTTTTTTGTCCAGGGGGATCTCGATACGGACGGGAATGGACGAATGCCGATCGTTGTGTTCCCACCGTTCATTCGGTACCGTGCTCGATCGTGTCCAAAGTACATTTTCACTGATACTGTGTCTGGTCGTTCTTTTAATATAGTTCAAGGTCAGTTGAAATCCATTTTCAGGGTTCACATTGACCGAAGTCTTAACCACACCGCTTAGCGTTCCACCGATTAAAGCAGGGACAGGCTCCATCTCAAAAACCGATTGGCCGAATTTCCGATATCTCGATACACACCGAACCGCCCATACGATAAAGCCAATCCCTATCAGCGGAAATATCCCACAGAGAATTGCAGGACCATTATTCTTGTCCGTAAATGCTGAAAAGAATGGCGGAAGAGACAACGAGGAGAAAAGATTCCAAACCACTGTAAAAATAATGGCTTTCCACATCGTTCCTTTATCCGTCGAGACGATCCGGCCTTTGCTGTATTCGATTTTCCAGAGCCAAGGTTTATCGGGATGTTTCTCGATCAGATCGGTTTCTGCTTGTTTTAGCCGATTCAATAAAATGCTGCCAATGGGTAATCCAAATCCCACTCCACAGAACAGCAGGGTTCCTATGAGCAAATACCAGAAATACCACCCGCGGAAATCTCGATAGAGAACCGCTTTTGAGGGATTCATCGGATTGACGAAACAGCGAAACGATTCACCGCTTTCTTGGTAGTGAAGCAGTTCCTGATGGATACGTCGAGCATACGAATCATTATCACTATCATTGCCACGATAGGGAGTAACTTTAGTGCCGTGATGTGAGTACCCATCATAGGTGTAATTATACGTCGCATGGATCCGATAGGTATCGCTTTTCGGTCCCCGTGAGACGATCAGTTCCGCTGACAGAATCGTTGCCGGAGTTTCCACCCAGAACTGTGTTACGACACATCCCCAAAACGTCGTCATCAAGAGATAGGCGCAAAAAACTCCGCCCGCTATAAACAGCGGGGTGACAACATGGAGCATAAAATCCAGCCTGGATTTGTTCTTTTGATTAGGCATTAACGTCCATCCATTATCTTAAACATAATAATCACGGAGGAAGACTGCGCCTAGATAGAACGCGATGAGAATCATGGCCAGTCCGCAGCCTTTGTTCGCGAGCGTGAGGATTTTTTCGGTTTGATAGCGTTTGACCGAGTGCATGATCCACACCAAGAGCGCGTACCACCCCGCCGAACCAACCCCCGCTCCCACAGCAAACAGCACGTTCGACACCCAGCCCTCCGGGAAGAGATGAAAGGCCTGGATGGAGGCGACGAGCGCCGAAAGCGTGGCCACCAGAACCGGGTTTGAGACGTAGAGTATAATCCCAAGGAAGAAATCGCGGTGGGGATTGAACTGAGATTGGATACCGGCGATAGGCGGGCTGGTTTTTCGGAACAGTTCGTAAGCGCCGTAAATCAACAGAAACAGAACGCCCACCATTTTAGCAATCGACGTGGCGGTCGGATTGAAAACGATCGTGGAAATGCCCGACATCAAAACGAATAGATAGACCGCGTCCATCAAGGCGCCACCCAGCCCCACGCAAAAACCCGCCCAGCGCCGATGATTCAATACCTTCGACATCACGCACAGGTTGACCGGTCCGATGGGGATCACCATCAGAAAGCCGGTTATCAATCCCACGATGGCCGCTATCATCGATCGATCCAGGTGGGTGTTGTTTTGATGAATACGTTCATTAGGGAATGACACCTTCCTTGAGAAAAAGGCTTTGGTTTTGGGCTGTATGCTGAAGATCGTGCATTGCTGTCCTCACCCGGGCTTCTTTCAAAAGGGAGAGGAAAAGAAATTATAGGGTGCTTCCGGTCTTTCGCTAAGCCGTTTCGCGTCCCTGGCGTGAGTGGAGAATTGCCCGCACAATAAGTGAATCACGAGTGGAAAACACGAACGGCCGACAGGACTTTTCAGCATGGTAAGAAACGCGGTTATTCTCGCTGCGGGGATGGGGATTCGGATTCGCGGGACGATCGATACGGTTCCCAAAGGATTTATTTCCATCGACGGGGAGACCTTGATCGAACGGTCCATCCGGAAGATGAAGCAGTGCGGGATCGAAAGCATTACGATCGTGACGGGGCATCTATCCCATTATTACGATGTCTTGGCTCAGCGGTGTCAATAGCCGGGTACCTTTGACCCACCCAGAGTCGGGTTGGTTTGACCCGT
>CAZSIZ010000148.1:0-14531 GCA_964606645.1 uncultured bacterium | reverse complement strand
GTCCGGCGGTGGTGAGGTAGTTACCGATCATCATGCTGTCCGCCCCGGCGAAGAAGATCAGGCTTTGCATGTCGTGCAGGTTGGTTTCGCGCCCCCCGCAGATTTTGATCTCCTTTTGGGGCAGGATAAAACGGTAGAGTGAAACTGTCATCAATGCGGTCATGGGAGCGATCGACGGTGAACCTTCCAGAGGCGTCCCTTCGATGGGGTGCAGGAAATTCATCGGGATGGTGTCGGCGTCCAGATCGCGCAGCGCGAACGCCATATCGATCCGGTCGTCCACCGTTTCACCCAATCCGAAAATCCCCCCGGCGCAAAGTTTCATCCCGCAGGCTTTCACCTGGCGGGCGGTTTCTACGCGGTCTCCGAACTCGTGCGTCGTGCAGATCGAGGGGTAAAAGCGTTCGGACGTTTCCAGGTTGTGGTTGATCGTTGTGACCCCGCAGTCACGGAGAAAGTTGAGTTCTTCCGCGCTGAGGATTCCCGCCGACACATGAACTTCGAGGCCGACCTCACGTTGGATGGTTTTGACGGTCTCCCCCATTCGGCGCAATTCCTCATCACTTTCGATTCCTCGGCCACTGAGCACGACTCCAAACGAATTCGCGCCGTCTTCCTTTGCCTGACGCGCGACCTTCAAGACCTCGTCCTCGTTCATCAAGGAATATTCCGGCGCGGCGGTAGGGTGATGAGCGGATTGCGAGCAGAAAGCGCAGTCTTCGGGACACGCGCCCGACTTGGCATTGACGATCGAACAAAGACTGACGGAATCCCCACGAAAATGCTTTCGGATTTTATTGGCGAAATGAAACAGCAGCAACGCGTCGTCTTCAGCGACGGCCCCGATACGCCCGGCTTCGGAACGGGTGATGGAATCGTTTTCATTCACCACACGCGCAGTAAGGTCTTCTAAAAACGAAGTCAAAGAAGTTGAGGACTGATTGACTTGAACGGTCATACACGGACTCTCCAAATAAAAAACTCGATGCGGTTGATCGATTCGTTCTTTTGAATTTTATCGCCGTTCCGGGGATTATTAAGTGCGTGACATTGGAAACTCCGTTGTCTGAATCGGGATACTCCGGATTCTGACAAAAAATATTTCGTACATCCGAATTAGTTCCGTCCTGCTCTCATATTTTACCGATCCTTCCCACACTGAAAACAAAGGGAACCATCGTGCTTCCTCCACCATTATCCCAGTGATAAAGCCCCGCAGCGCCTTCAAAGCCGGACATCTCGGCAATCGCGTTTCTTAAACCCACGCGGCTCAATCCGACGGTTTCGATTCCCTGGACGATCATTTTCACGGCGTCGTAAGTAAACATCGTGCATGGGGTTGGACTATTGGAGAAACACCTCTCATATAATTTTTGAAAGGAAATCGAAGGTCCATAATCGTTTTTCGGTATGTAAGGCAGCACTTGAGTGATATTCCCTTTATGGGTTTGAAATGAAGGGTCTCCGCTCAGTTCGGGGATCCAGGGGATAAATAAATCCACGCTGACTTTTTTTTGCTCGAACATAAGAACCAACTCGATCAAGCGTTCGGCGGGCAGCCTCAGCACTAAGCCATCGGGGTTGAACGACTGGATACGGGAAACGATCTGCGGAATATCCACCGAATTCGGATCGACAGTGAAATGAAAGATCGGCGGGATATGCTTCGCTTCCATCGCCTTCTTCAATTCAATCGCGGCCAGCCGTCCTTCTAAATCCGTTGACGTGAGCAGGCCCACCCGTTTCTTCGGCTCAAAGACGCCGGGGTGTGAGAGGAGACATTCCGCTTGAATTTGCAGGTCCGGCGGTAAGCGGAAAATCCAGGGGATTCGGATATGCGTCAGGGACGGATCGGAGGAGACGGGTGAAAGAAGCGGAACCCGCGCCTTTGTACAGACCTGTTCGGCGATGTGGGTGGTATCGCTCGACGGGCCGCCGACGACTGCCCATACACGGTCTTTGTAGACGAGATCGATCATTGCCTTCGATCCCGCTGCCCAAGGATCGCTAACCCGGCGATGAACGATTCGGAACGGCTTTCCCTTGTAGCCTCCGACGCGGTTGGCTTCTTCGACTGCGAGTGAGGCTCCGCGAATCATTTCACGCACGACGAGATTGCCGGGATCGCCGGGAGCGAAGAGGCCGATTCGTATTTCATCCAATTCGGAAACAACGGCGCTCATGCTTTCAGGGCCGGTGTAACGAAGCGGTTTGTCGAGCATTTTTCGATAAGGGGCTTGTATGGGTGCTTGTGCGAAGGTGGATGGACCGGAAATGATGGACGTGAGAAAAAGCAAAATGGCTCCAAAAACTGGAACCATTTCGAACCATGATAATATTGAAAGAGACAGAAAAGGGTTAACTTTCACCTAACGCCTCGTCTTTGGTATAGAACGCAAATTGGCCGTTTTCGATAATGGCCAGACAGGCGGGGCTGATGTCGCTGAAGATCGGATCGAAAACTTTATGTCCGGTGACACCGTGATACGTCTCCATCTTTGCCAGTTCGTCGCGGATGAGGGCGCGGTTCAGGCCGGCTTTTTCGATGGCCTGAACGAACATCTGCATTCCATCGAAGGCGTGCGCTGCGTAGGTTTCCGGTTGGCCCTTAAAGCGTTCCGTAAAATCCTTGACAAATGTCAGATGCTTGGAATCCTGGCTCGTGGGATCGTAGGGATAACCTGCGATGACTTTGGTTAGATTCTCTTTCCCGGCGAGGTCTATAAATTCCTCGCTCACCATGCGATCGCTGCCGACAAACCAGCAATCCATCCCCATTTCGCGCATCTGTTTCAGGATCAGCGCCGATTCACGTCCGTCTCCGTAGGTCATGACGGCATCCGGTTTGAGCCGCTCGATCCGTTCGAGTTGGGAAGCAAAATCGGTATCGCCCACGCTGTAATTGAGTTCGGTCACGAACGGATGGCCCAGACGGGTCGAGGCGTCACGGAACTCATCGATGCTCATGCGTCCGTAGCGGTTGTTGGCCCGAAGCGCGGCGACACGGGTCAGGTTCAGTTTTTTGTAGACGTAGTCCGCCAGCAGGTAGCACATGCGGCGGTCGTCGGAGATGCAGCGGAAGGCCCAGGGGATATTGGTTTCGACAAACGTCGGATCGGTGTCGCCGGAGTTGATCATCGGGAGTTCGCATTTCAGCGCGACGCGGATGGCGATATGGCTGTTGGCCCCATCGATGGTTCCCAGAATACCCCAGACTTTTTTCTTGTACGCCAGCGTGATGATTTCATTTCCCGACGCGCCCCAGAGACCGTTGTCGTTATGCACACACAGTTCGTAAGGGATCCCGGTTCCACGATACCCCCCCCGCGCGTTCGCCTGTTCGATCGCCAGTTGCGAACCTTCAAGCATTTTTTGTCCGAGCGCTTTTTCGTGAGACGCCCCGCCGGTCGCGACCGATACGGTGTCCTCGATCGGACCCAGAAATCCGATCTTGATCGATTTCAGGTTTTTGAGATCGGGTTCGGGGATATGCCGTCCGTAGCCCCGGTATTGCAGCGGTTCGCGGAAATAATAGCGGTAAGGTTTGGCGAAACGTCCGTAAGGCAGATACTCGTCCGGCGTGTTGCTGTAGTTCTCCGTCGTGACCGGTTTCGAGAGTGTTGTCGTATCGAGTACCCGGTCCGAGCCGTCGTTCATCCCGAAGGCTGCGAATCCAATGAAGGCTGCGAATAGTATTATGGAAGAGCGTACCAAACGTTTCATCATTCCATCCTTTTACGCCTATTTAGAATTGATGGTTATCTTGTTTTTCAGCCCTTGATAAAAACCTTTGCCGATTCCGCGAGCCAAACCGTGACCGGTTCCGAGCCAGACATCGTCCCCTTGGAATTCACAGGCGATCGCATAATGGTTGGGTAACGAAAGGTTCGTCGGGATGGTTTTGAGATCGTGATTGCCGTTATAGAGATGCGCGGTCCAGGTTTTCGCGTCTTCGGTGTCCCGTTTATACGTCACCCAGGTGTCCGTCTCGAAGTCGGCCAGTACGGCCAATCCCATATCGATGCAATTATAACACGAGTTCGCGCCGCGTCCTTTGGCGAAGTTGATAAATTCGCTGACGAGACCGCTGTCGAGCATCGTGTATCCCCGCCAATGACGGCCGTCGTAGCGGCTCAGTCCGAAATAAGTGGAAGCCCAGAGAATGCCGTCGGTGTAGGACGCCGAGGTGGTGATGACGTGGATGACACCATCGTCGCGGTAAAGGTCGATCTCCATCTCGCCGTCGGGATCGAGGTGGGAACCCCAGCGTCTCTTCTCGACATCCCATTCCAGAATGCCGCTTCCCCAGACCGCGGCAAAGACTTTGCCGTCAGCGGCATCGATGTTGTAGCACCAGATTTCGTGCATGGGCGAATTTTTTTCCGTATAAATCTCCCACTCTCCCGATACGATATTGTAAGAACTGATCCCGGCGGTGGTGGCCACCCAAACGTTATCCCCCTCGATCGTCACGCCGTAGACCACGTCGTTCACTAAACCGCTGTTGAGCTGATGCCAGTGTTCAAAACGTCCCCCGCTGAAACGGGACAATCCCCCGCCAAAAAGTCCAAGCCAGACATCGCCAGTCTTGGGATCGATCACGATGCTGCTGACGACGTTGAACGGCAAACCGTCTTCTTCGGTCCAGCTTTTCCATTGACCGTTCTCATAGAGTGCCAGCCCGCCTTCCGTTCCAACCCAGAGGCGGTCTCCATCGGCCTTCAAGGAAAAAATATGATCGTTGGGCAGCCCGTCTTTTTCGGCGTAAAAGGTTTCCCACTCGGTATAGACGTACGGTTCCCCCGCGAGAATGGGAGCCGGTTGCTGGAGTTCTTCACTCCAGACGGCTGGAATAAGCAGGAGAATCAATAAGGCGGAAAATATAAGATACCGCATTGTAATTCCTTCCAATCACAGAATTCTCAAGTATTCGATCAAATCCTTGAGTTGATCTTTCGTCATGTCGTTCGTCACCCCGTGCGTGTCGTAGGGATTGAACCGGGTCCAGATTTCCTCAAGCGTATCGGATCGTCCATCGTGCATATAGGGGGCGGTTTCGTAAATGTTATTCAGATGAGGCACATCGAATATCTTGTCTGTATCCAGCGGTGAATCGGCTCCGATATCGGCTTTCATTCGATTCGTGTAGTAGGGCGCGGGGTGACACGTCGAGCACCGATTATCGACAGGAATTTCCTTTCCCGAATTATCATAGGCCCGCTCGAATAACACTTTTCCGTTCCACTGCGCCGGAGTGAGTTCGCCTTCCACCCGGTAGCGGTTTGGGTTTCGGGGGATGGTACAGATATAACGATCCAAGGCGGCGACCTGTTCGGGCGTGAAGGGATCGATTCGAGTAAAGAAAACCGCGAGCCTCGGCCCGCACTGGCGGCTGAGAGAAGGATTCTTCCCCGTCCACTTGAACGGGGCGGTGTCCAGGATACCGCGCAGTGTCCGGTTGTCCACGGGATTGATGCCGATGCCGTCCGGCTCGATATCGTAGGTAATACCGTCGATCCCGCCATCGGGATGGCAGGAATGGCAGGAGAACTGGCGTCCGTATGTTACTTCGGCACTGTGGAAAATCCGTTCGCCTTTTCGCTGAAGTGTGATTTTCTTTGGGCCGCCGAGGTCGATCGTTCTAATCCGTTCCTGGCGTTCCACGTCGATGACCGATATCGTGTCGTTCAGTCCTTCGGCGACGTAAACGAAGCGGCCATCGCTCGACACTTTCACACCCCTCGGACTGTGCCCGACGGGAATCCGTTTTAGAACGTACTCCGTGGCAACGCCGAGATGGTTGGGGAGCACGTTCTTTCTTTCTTCATCGCTCGCTCGCGCCAGCACTGCTTTCATACGCTTCAGGTCGATCACGGCGACTTCGTTGACGCCACCGCCGGTGATGTAAGCGTATTTCCCGTCCGGCGTGATGGCGATATCGGTCGGATCGGCGAAGTATGAATCACCTTCATCCAGGAGCAGCTGATCCACACGGCCGTCCTTCCACAGCACGGCGATCCCGTTGGTCAAAACCCATCCCTGCATCACACGGGTCATAGGAACCAGATTTTTCGTTCGGATCATCGTAACCAGGGCGAACTCCCCATCGGGAGAAAAATCCACGCCCTGGATCATATTGGTTTCGGGGATGAAAAAGCGGTTCTCGATCACCGCCCGGTCCGTACCGATCACCGAGACTTCGGAAAGACAGGGTTCACGGAATTTGACGAAGTGGGAGAGGTTGTTGGTGACGTATAATTGCTTTCCATCGGGTGAACGCTCGATGCCCCACGCACCTCTTGCAGCGGAAAGGCGCTTGATTTCCTTCCCTTCCTTCAAATCGACGACGGAGACATCGTACGAGCCGGTATTGACGACATATAAGAGTTCACCTTCGAGATCGGTCATCACACCATGCGGCTCATCACCCACCTCGATCGTTCCCACGACCTGAAACGACTGCGTATCGACAACGGAAACCGTGTCGGTTCCGCGATTGCTGACGTAGGCGCGGGTTTCGTCCGGTGAGAGACAGACATCATGGGGCTGATTTTCAATTTTGATTTCAGCCAGGATTTCACCGCTTTGCGTATCGACAACGATCAGGCTGTCGGACGCTTCGCAGGCAGTGTACAGCCGCTTACCGTCTTTCGAGAGGGCGAGGTGATGGGGAGACTTGTATTCGATTAACGAGATTTCCGATGGTTCGGGGATCGAATGATCGATCTTTTTCTTCATCGCGTCGAAATCGAAATTTTCATTGCGATGACATTTGACGCAGGTATCGCGGCTGACTTTCCATAACCCGGTTTCACGGGCGGCCTCCGGGTTCTTCATCGTTTCATAAGCCATATAGTCACTGCCCGGCCCATGGCAGCTTTCACATTGAACACCTTGCGCTGGATCGAACGATTCCAGAAACCGGCCTTCCGGTTCGCCGTGGCCCGTCGTATGGCAGCGCAGGCATTCATCCGCTTCCTGTGGATCACCAAGTCCTTTGCTTTTGGCGTTTTCACGTCCTTTTTCCGATTGCAGCACGGCGAAAGCGTTGGCGTGAGAGGATAAACGCCATTGGCTGAACAGATACCCCATTTTGTCCCCGCGATGGCATTTTGCGCATGCCATCACCCCCACGTATTTCGGTCCGTCGAGAAGGGCGATGTTCTTCTTTTTATGAAGTTTCAACTCATCGCCGCTTTCGGAATGTTCGATGGTTTTCAACGCTTCTTTGTAATTGAACGGCTTCACATCTAAAACGGCGGTATGCGATCCCTTTTCTTTATGGCAGATCATGCAGAATTCTTCACCGGGCATTTTAAGCCCGGCTTTCATCGCGGCCTGCTTGTCCACCATGATTTTTATTTCCGAATATTCGCTTCCGGGACCGTGACAGAATTCGCATTGAATGCCGTCCTCTGGATAAAACAGATCATCCCGTTCCCAGGTTTCGACGTTGGATGCGGTCGAGTGACATCCCAGGCAAACCGGGCTTTCAAAGGGATCGACATCGATTCCCGACAGAAGAGCGATCTCCTTCGATTCGGGCATGGCCAGGGCGGCGTAGGCGTTTGCGTGAGGGGAGAGTCGCCAGGGATTGAATTGATTGTGACTCGCGCCGTGATGGCACTTTCGACAGGTGATTTCTCCCATATAAATCCGGTCCGCCGAACGGGCGTCGTTTAGCACGGACAGCATCAGGCAGGCGATGGTACTGGCAATCAGAGAACGCTTGATTCGAGAAATCATCTTCAGTTTCCTAATGTCCAAACAGGGGTTAGGGTCTGTTGGTTTAGATAAGCCATCTAATGATTGATAGGCTTTTGCATTTTTACCCTCACCCTAATCCTCTCCCAGAGGGAGAGGGGACTTATTTTGGTTCTTTGACGGTCAAGACGCGGCCGCCGGTTATGTTTTCCAGTGTTTGGAGTTTTCCGCCCGGCCATCGGATTTCGATTTTATCGGCTTTCGTCTGTTTTCCCAGACCGAAGTGGGCACGGTAATCGTTTTGCGAGAGATAGCCGGTGCTGCTGACAACATCGCGGGTTTGAATCACACCTCCCACGGTCAACTTAATTCGGGTTCCGATACCGTCCCGGTTGCTTGTCGTGCCTTGCACGTCGATTTCGAACCAGTGGTTTCGATTGCCGCCGTCGTTGCGAAGAAGACGGGGACGGTCGGCGATATTGAGCACCAGGATATCGAGGTCGCCGTCGTCGTCGATATCGCCGACCGACGATCCGCGGCTGATGAATTTATCCTGAAAATCTTTTCCGCATTTCGCCGAGATATCGACGAACTTTTCACCCTTTTCATTGAGAAACAACAGGTCTTCTTCCGCTTCCATTTTATGGGCGTCGCCGTTGGAGATAAAAATATCGAGTAAACCGTCGCAGTCGTAATCGAAGAAATTGCCCGACCAGCTGACGTATTGCCCCATCACGGAAGCGGTTCCCATCTGCGCGCCCATCTCTTCGAAGAATCCTTCGCCGGTGTTTTTGTAAAGACAGCCGTAGTGCATATCGGGAACCATCAGGTCGATGAATCCATCCAGGTTGAAATCACCGAACTCCGGCCCCATCGCGGATGTCGCCTCGCCGTTCTGTCCGAATCCGGTGGCAGTCAACAGGGCGATATTCGTAAACGTTCCGTCGCCGTTGTTCTGGTAGAGATAATTTTCCATCGCGTCGTTCGCGACGAAAATGTCCATGTCACCATCGTTGTCGATGTCGCACGACGCGACTCCCATCGCCCGTCCCTGCGGATTCCCGACACCGGCTTTTTCGGTTACGTCGGTGAAGGTTCCGTCGCCGTTGTTGTGATAGAGAATATCGGGCTGGCCGTGATAACTGAGCGGCCCCGGGAAAACGTCGGCGGGATAATAGAGGCGGTATTCCGGATCGAAGACCAGGTAGTTGCCGACGTAGAGATCGAGGAAACCGTCTGCGTCGTAATCCAGAAACGTGCAGCCGAGTCCCCAGAGATCGCTCTCGACTCCCGCCTCTTTTGTCACATCCGTAAACGTGCCGTCTCCGTTGTTACGATAGAAGACATTGGGGCCGTAATTCGTGACGAAGAGATCGGCGTCGCCGTCGTTGTCGGTATCGGCGGATAGCGCCGCCATCCCGAATCCGGTATCGCCGACTCCGGCTCCCGCGGTCACATCGGTAAACGTGCCATCTCCATTGTTGCGATAGAGCTGATTGGTCAGTTTCCCCGCCAGTTTTCGGCCCCGGATATGATTGACTTCTTTGCGATACGTTCCGTTGACGAAGTAGATATCGATATCTTTATCGCCGTCGTAATCGAAAAAGACGCATCCCGCACCGGTGGATTCGACGATGTTGTTCATGAAATCGTCGCCGAAACTGTGCTTGAAATCGATGCCCGCTTTTTCAGTGATATCCACGAGGACGGGATATTGTTTATCCTGACTTAGAGAGGTATTGGAAAACAAGAATAAAACCGAAAACAAGCAACCAAACGAAACGGCCTGACGGAATTTCATAAGTTATTCCTTTGTCTTTAAGGATTCAGCAGTGTGTGAAGGATCGTGACGACTATTCCACGTCGCGCCCAAATCGATCCATTCGATAAAAAGTTGTTTTTCTTCTTTCGATAGTGGCCGGTCCGGCGGCATCTGAGATACTTTACCCGAATATGGTTTTTCGCCAAGTTTTTTTCCGAAAAGACGCCAGATCAGCGGGCTGTTTTTCGCCGAACCAGGCGTGAGGTTCTTTCCGAAACTCGATTCCATCAATCCTTGATAATTTTGAAGGTCCGTTCCCGCATGGCAACTCGCGGAGGAGCAATTCGCTTCGACGATCGGTTTGATCTGGTGCAGAAAGTCCACCGTGCGCCGCTGCTGGGGAGGCGGAATCAATTGAACCGCCGGTTTGACAACGGCCTGAACCATTTGGTTGGGTGGAGAGAGTTCCCGGTCTTCGTGACAGCCGATACAACCGCGCTTTTCGTTGGGCAGAACCCAGGTCCAGGTGTCCTGTGTCTGCAAGGCCATGCCGTTTTCGTCCAGTGCCTGAAACTTGAGAGGCGTCTTGGCCGGAACCTCGATATGAAACGAGCCGTCCGGTTCGACGGGGACAATACCTAGAATTCGATTGACCGAGTTGAGCGATTCATTATTAGATACTTTTCTTGGAGAAATAAATGAATCGGTAATTCGGGGAACGCCTTCGATCACTCGCAGATTCTTAACCGAACCCGGTTCGACCTTATCTGCTTCCGGCCGGTCGCTTTCGTAAACATCGAGACAGAAAAAGACGCCGGTATCCAGTTTAAGTTTTACAACGGTTGAACGGCCTTTTACTTTTTTGTGAGGCGCGAGCACCTGCGCATCGACACTGTGCCAACCCGCTTCGGAATAAACTGCTTGAAGCCGTTCACCCGTATCGGGATCGATTCGGTAAAGATCGAATCGCATGAATTTCTTATTCGATTCGGTCAGATACGAGGCAAGCAAACCGCCATCCGGAAGCGGGCAAGGGCTGAGATAATGGCCACCCCCGCTTCGACACAACGTTTGATAGGTTTTGATGGGACGTCTTTGAGAGACGTAACACAAATTGCCACCACCGACAAACTTGGGTTCGATAAAATAGACGCGGTCCTTGCCGACACACGGCATAATTCCAGTTCTATCCGCATAAAGCATCAGGTCGGTGCCGTCGTTGTTCACCGCCAAGAGATGGATTGAACCATCCCTCTTTTTGCTAGAAAAAACGATGCGGCCGTTCGGCAGCACATCGGGATCGAAGTCCGCGCCGATGTTGTAAGTAATCCGTTCGGGATTCTGGCCATCCAAACCACTGACGTAAAGAGCGGGAACCGGTCCACCGTCGTTCTCGCCCACCCATCCGTGACCGGTGCTTGTAAAGATAATCTGATCGGTGGGAATGTCGTCGTCCAAATGGAAAAGCACTCCGGTGTACAATGGTGAGAAACAATTTTTCAAATTCGGCGTGATGAGAACTTCATTCTTCCCGTCGCGATCCATACGCCAGATTTGCCAGGGATCGTCCGACTTTTTTCTACCGGAAAAGAGAATCGATTGCCCGTCGAACGAAACGGCGGGATCACAAGCCGAATTGAATTCAGGGGTGAGATTGACCGCATTGCCTCCTGGAGAGAGACGCACGATCCGGCTTCCTTCCATCTGTCGTTTCCACGAAACGATGCCTCTCATCCCGTTCACGTCATAAAGGACAGACTGATGAGAGGGAACCTGGACGATCAACAGTTCTGGCAGCGTTTCGGCTTGCGGGGAGGTGACGTTTCCACTCCATCCAACCAGAAGGAAAAACAGAGCGGGGAAACAGCGGACGCGTTTGAACGCGCGTGTGAATATATTCAGGAGATTAATCATCGTTCGATAATAATGACGAAGGGAGGACCGCGGTCGCGTCGAGTTCGAACAGCAAATCGTCACGGCACACATCCGCGACCGTGCAGACAGTCGGTACATCGCCCAATCCCATCCGTTCGGCGATACGTCGGTAATTAACGATATCGCTTTGTTCTTTTACAAAAGCAGTCGCCTGGCAGATATCTTCCATTTTCGCACCGGAAACCGCCAAGAGTTCGCGAACGTTTTCGAGGGTTCGTTCGGTTTGGCGTTCGAAATCGCCTTTGTGAATCGTCGCGCCGTTCTCGTCGATCGACGCGGTTCCGGAGACGAAAACGTACTGGCTGAGTTCCGTCGAGATCGACAATCCACGGGAAAAGGCGGATCCGTAAGCGGGCGCCTCATTCTGCTTGGGATTCTCAAGACGGTAAATATCGATCGGACGGCCGCCAGTCGGTTTCATGGCGAGCAGATCGAGCGTACACCAGCCACCCGTGCGGCTACGGCCGAAGATACCCGTGCTGGCGGGAATAATAGTCTTCGGGTTTCCGTTCAACAGGCCAAATCGCTGGAACACATGATTGCGAACCTGGTTGAAATCCGTGTACCAATCCAGGATATCCTGCAAGTAGAACCACGTCCGACGCACATCGCGGAAATCCCAGTCCACCTCTTTCAGGATGGATTCAGCCAGGGCGAAGGTTTCGCGCGTATCGCCGTTGGGTTGAGTTCTCGCCTCTGGAGGAAGCAACCGCCCCACATCCGATAGGAACAGATACTCAGCATCGCTTCCGTGAAAGATATGTCCGCACACATTTCCTTGGTACTCGACGGGTGTCGTAGATTGACGACCGTCCGGACGAACCGCAATCGCATGAATCCCGGCGAATTCCGAATCGTCGCAGGGTTGTCCTTCAACGTAAGTCGGGGGGACAATCGTGGCGTCTTCAACCGATTCGTAACACGCTTTTCGTATTTGCATGACGGAAGGGGCGGAAGAAAGCAGACCGTATAGCCGCTCACTCAGCAGGAGGGTCTTGCTGGATTTTAGATAATCCGCCAATTGTTGGAAAGCGCTTTGGACGGAATCCTCATGAGAATCAGTTTCCGGTGCTGGAGTCCAGGAAATAAAAGAAAGATTTCCGGCTCCTTTCGATACAGTCAACATAGTTCAAGCCTCACAAATTACCAGATGAAAAAGGTTTATTGGTTGATTCCCCAGAACCGAATACCTTCCAAGAAAAACCTTGAAAAGAACCAGTGGCATATCATACGCAAGGCAACTTCATCCTGAATCGGCGGTATGAACCATAAGCCGATTTAGGTTAAGTAGTCAATATAACAGGTTTTAGACTCGGTATCAAGCCCAAAAAACGTTTTAATATAAGATATTCTGCATACAGGCTCCCTTGTTCTTATATTAGGTTTCTGTTTTTTAAGTTTATCTATCTTCATAATAAAGATCGGATTCATCATATATACATGCTCTAAGAGAATCAAAAACCCAGTAGAAACACGCCCGATGAAAATAAATAATAAATATAGTTGACAATATTGATAAAATTAGTATTAATTATAATCGAGAGGAAATCTACACCCATTAAGCCATCAAGGAGAAATAAGTGAAACCGTTATGGCAAGCGATTATCATTGCGCTATTGATTGTTCTTCAAGTTGGGATCGTGGAAGACTCGTCGGCCCAGCGTCCCCCCGGTGACTGCCTAGTTCCATGTGACGAGATCGTTTCAGGAGGCCCTCCCAAAGACGTAATCCCCGCATTGACGAATCCGGACAAGTTCGATGTTGACGGAGCCGATTGGCTCAGCGATGATGCGATGGTATTGGGCGTCTATCGAAACGGACAGGCGTGCGCTTATCCGCTCGCTATTTTCTATTGGCACGAAATCGTCAACGACCAATTGGGAGACGTCCGCAGTTCGATCACTTACTGTCCACTCACCGGAACGGGAATGCACTTCGACGCCAAATTCGACGGGAATCCAAGCGATTTCGGTGTTTCCGGTTCGCTCTGGAGCAGCAATCTCATCATGTACAACCGTTCGGAAGCCGAATCGTGGTGGAGCCAGATGAAGGGCCAAGCCATCGTTGGACCCGGGCGTGGACATCGCTTGACACAACTGCCTGTCGTTGAAACGACTTGGAGGATATGGAGAACGATTTATCCTCAGACCAAGGTGCTTTCTAACAGGACAGGATACGCCCGGGACTACACCCGCTATCCTTACGGCAATTACGAACAACCGGACGCTCCCCCCTTTTTCCGTTACATCAATCCCAAATACTTTGATTCAAGTCAGCCTCCGAAATTGCGAGTTTTGGGTCTCGTCGGAGAGGAAAAATCCAAAGTCTATCCATTTACGGAAATCCCCGACCGGGGTGTGATCAACGACACCTTCGATGAAACACCATTACTGATCGTCAGTCATCTTCAATCGCGTATGGCCTTGGCGTTTGACCGCCGGGTCGATGGAGAAGCGCTGGTTTTTGACGTGGATGGAGATGACATCTATCCATTCGCATTGAAAGACAGAAACACGAATTCTCGCTGGAATGTTTTCGGTCACGCGGTTTCCGGCCCTCTCGCAGGAAAGCAACTGTCGCAACGAAGTGATGGAATCATCGCTTTCTGGTTCGCTTGGGCCGCTTTTCATCCCAGCCCGGAAATCTACGTGGCGGGAACGGAAACGTTCGACGATCCCATGCCGCCAGAAGAGGAGACCAACGAGGTTCCTGTTAAAGTCAACCAATGGGAACTGTTTGAATCCCCACGGGACGAAAGAGAGATTCAACCATGAATCGCAATCCGGACAAACGAAGTTTTACGTTAATCGAACTTCTTATTGTGGTTGCCATTATCGGGATTCTCGCCGCGATCGCCGTTCCCAATTTCGTCATGGCGCAAGTGAAGTCGAAAGTTGCGCGTGTTTATTCCGAGTTCAATTCCGCCGCCAACACGTTATCGGCCTATCAGATCGATTCCAATCAGTTCCCCCCCATGAGGGACCGTGGCAATCATTACCGCCACTACCGGCTGCCGAATTATTTGACGACTCCAATCGCTTATTTCTTTGCGCTGCCCCACGATCCCTTTCTAGTCGATGAAGATCCCTTCGGACTCGTCGACGATACAACCCTATTTCAACGCTTTCGC
>CAZSIZ010000147.1:3671-14686 GCA_964606645.1 uncultured bacterium | reverse complement strand
CTAGAAACTTAGGGATTTTTGATGGATGATTGGTTTCAATTAGTGAGGTCTGGAGGAGTGTTATCGTTCGGTTTCGGAAGACATGCCGGTGTTAATTCGCCGATTCCTTCCCGGCTTCAAGATTACGTATGTGAATAAGACCTATTGCAATTACTTTGATAAAACGCCTGAGGAGTTAATCGGAAAGACGTTCCTATCCCTGATTCTTGAAGACGATAGAGAAACTGTGATAGCCAGCATCTCGTCGTTGTCCATAACGAAACCGATCCAATCTCTCGAGCATCGAATCATCGCGCCAGATGGTGACATCAAGTGGCAGAGATGGACCAACCGGGCGTTATTCGACTCGGAAGGCCAAGTCATTGCCTACCAATCCTTTGGAGAAGATATCACCGAACGCAAACGCTCAGAGGAAAAAGCCAAGCGCTTTGGCTACATCCTTGAGAATTCCCTGAACGAAATATACATATTCGACGCTGAGACATTTCACTTTGTCGAGGTGAACTTCGGTGCTCGGAAAAACTTGGGATATTCGATCGAGGAACTTTACGGTCTTACTCCACTGGATTTAAAACCGGAATTCACGGCTGAGTCGTTTGCGGAACTGGTCGAGCCTTTGCGAAACGGTGATCGGGAGATGGTTCAATTTACATCGCTACATCGACGAAAGAATGGATCTCTCTATCCTGTTGAAGTCTATCTTCAGCTGATGCTTAGCGATGATCCGGTCTTTGTCGCGATCATTCTCGACATCACCGACCACAAACAAGCTGAAGAAGCCTTGCGGAAGAGCGAGCAGCACTACCGGCTCCTTGCGGACAATGTAACTGATGTGATATGGACGGCGGATATAAACCTGCGGTTTACTTACATCAGTCCTTCGGTTGAATACTTGTTGGGTTTTACTGCAGAAGAACAGTTACCTAAGGATTTTAAAGAGATAATCGCTCCAGATTCTTACCATTTAGCGATGAAGGTATTCGCGGAGGAACTTGCCATAGAAGAGACCGACGATAAGGATCTGAACCGCTCCCGGACGCTGGAAGTCGAGCAATTCTGTGAAGACGGCTCGACCACTTGGACTGAAGAAAAGTTGACTTTCCTACGCGACAAGAATGACAGGGCTGTGGGGATTCTAGGAGTCACACGTGACATTACCGAACGCAAGCAGGCCGATGAAGCGCTGCGTGAGAGCGAAATGAGGTTTCGCTCTTTTTCAGCCGCATCGTTTGAGGGAATCGCGGTCACTCAAAAAGGCAATTTCCTTGATGTGAACGATAGGTTCTTATCCATCTGTGGCTACAACCGTCAAGAAATACTTGGGATGGGCATCGACGACATCGTTCACTCAGAAGACAAAAAAATTGTCTGGGATCACATCCTGTCAGGCTATGAACTGTCGTATGAGCACCGGATCGTTCACAAGGACGGCAGAATCATTCATCTGGAAATCTGTGGCAAGCCAATCCAATACAAGGGGAAGCCGTGCCGGATCACTGCCATCCGTGATATCACCGAGCGTAAGCGGGCTGAGGAGGCGTTGAGAGACAGTCAGACACACCTTGAAAAAGCACAAGAAGTCGCCCATATCGGAAGTTGGGAGCACAACTTGCTTACCGACGTCCTCTGGTGGACAAAGGAGATCTTCCAAATCTTTGGTATCAATGCGGACGACTTTGACGGAAACGTGGAGACTTTTTTCGCGTTTGTCCATCCTGACGATCTGGAGTCGGTAAAAGAAACTATCCAAGCAGCCATCACTGGCGACGCGCCCTACCGAGTGGAACATCGTATCGTCCGGCCGAACGGCGAATTGCGGTGGGTATATGAGCAGGCGGAGATTGTCCGAGATAAGAATGGCAGTCCTCTCAAAATGATCGGAACCGTCCAGGACATCATGGAGCGCAAGCGGGCGGAGGAGGCCCTGAAAGATTCTGAGGCTCTTTATTCTTCTCTGGTTGAAAACCTGTCACAAAATATTATCCGCAAAGACTTGGAAGGCAAGTTCACGTTCGTCAATAATCGATTTTGCGAGATGCTAGATAAACCGAGAATGGAAATTATTGGTAAGACCGACTATGATTTTTTCCCCAAAGAACTAGCAGAGAAATATCAAAGTGACGACCGAAAAGTGATAGAAACAGGGCAATTATTCGAATCGGTTGAAGAACACATATCACCGAATAGGGAGAAAATTTATGTCCAGGTAGCGAAAACACCGATTTTCGACTATGCAGGGGAAACGATAGGAATTCAGTGCGTTTTTTGGGACATCACCGAGCGCAAGCAGACCGAGGAGGAACTGGCCTCTTTCAACAGAGGCATGGTCGGGCGTGAGGAACGCATACTGGAGATGAAGCGGAAGGTAAATGCGCTCTCAGCCGAACTCGGTAGAGGTTCAGTCTACGATGAAGCCCCCGGTGCGGATGATGAGGTGGAGGATCGAAAAAATCGGGAGGAGGAGCCAGAGCATATCACTAGTAAAGAGGACATCGAAATCAAGGATGTGCTTGATGTGAAAGCGCTAGAACATGTCCTCAAGAGTTTCTGTGATTCGGTGGGTATTGCTTCTGCCATCATCGACCTGGATGGAAACGCGCTTGTTAAAACCAACTGGCAGCGTATCTGCACGGACTTCCACCGGGTGAATGAGGAAACTTGCCGCAGGTGCATCGAGAGCGACACCAGTATTGCGAATCAGCTCAAGGAGAGGAAGGAGTACGCGATCTATAAGTGCCGCAACGGAATGATGGATGCCGCGTCCCCCATAATGATAATGGGACGCCACGTCGCCAACGCATTTATCGGACAGTTCCACACCAGTGAACCGGATGAGGGGTTGTTCCACGCCCAGGCTGTTGAGTTCGGGTTCGACGATGAGGATTACATCCGCGCACTCCACGAGGCTCCGGTGATCCCGAACGAGAAACTTCCCCCCATCCTGGATTTCCTTACCAGCATCGCAGAAGTGTCGGCCATCATGGGCCTCGAAAGGTTACAAGTGGAGAAAACCATGAGGTCGCTTCAGCAAAAACAAGAGGACCTCAAGTCACAGCGGAAGGCCGCACTGAACTTACTTGAGGATACGAGACGGGCTGAGGAGGCGCTGCGGGAGAGTGAAGAGCGTTTCAGGACTCTTGTGGAGCAGTCCCCGATGGCCGTCGAGATCTACGAGACAAATGGCAGGCTGTTGAGTGTCAATGATACATGGGTAGAATTCTGGGATCTTGAGAAGGAGACTGTTGTGGATTTCAACATCTTGGACGACCCAGAATGCGAAAGAACGGGATTGGCTTCAGCGTTCAAAGAGGCGCAGCAGGGGAGAATGCGGATATTGCATGATGTGCTGTACGATGCTGAGGCAAGTGGCTTGACAGGTGGGCGCAAGCGGTGGATTAGTTCCAAAATGTACCCGATATTGGACCAAGAGAGGGAGGTCAAGAACATTATCTTAACTTATGACGACATCACCGAGCGCAAGAATCTTGAAGAGCAACTGCGTCAATCACAAAAGATGGAGGCCATCGGACAGTTATCCGGCGGCGTGGCGCACGATTTCAACAACCTATTGACCGGTATCATCGGCAATCTAAGCCTCGCCGAAATGAAAGCGCCCATAGAGATCCAAGACTTTCTCATCAATGCTAAAAAAGCGACCAGCCGGGCAGGGGAACTCGTTAGAAAACTTCTTGCATTCAGCCGGAAATCGCAGATCGAGTTGAAACCGGTCGATCTGAACCAAACAACCAAAGATACCTTTCATCTGGCGCGTCAGACGATCGACCGGCGCATCGATATGGATCTTCAAATTTCTGAAGAACATCTTCATATTCTGGGTGATGATGCGCAGGTCAATTCGCTGATCATGAATTTGCTGCTGAATGCCCGCGATGCGATTACCGAAGTGATGGATGAAGAACGGGGAGGCGACACGTTCGTTATTACCGTTCGGACTTACATCCAACCCGGGGAGGTCTATGCGGTCATCAGCGTGTCGGATACCGGCATCGGAATGGACAAGGAGACTCAGGAGCACATCTTTGAACCTTTCTACACAACCAAGGAAATAGGAAAAGGAACGGGTTTGGGGCTGACCAGTGTTTATGGAATTGTCAAACAGCACGATGGCCGAATCGAGATTGAAAGCGAACTGGGCGAAGGGACGACCTTCAAGGTGTATCTTCCCATAGCGAAAGAAAAAGTCTCGACAACAGAAGAAGAACCAGGCGAGATTTCCAGAGGGACCGAGACGATACTCATCATTGACGATGAGGCGATGATTCGTGATCTGGGGAAGAACATATTAGAACAATGGGGTTACACGGTTCTTCTTGCCTCTGAAGGCCAGGAAGGTTTGAACGTGTTTCATCAGAATCAAGAGCGCATCGATCTCGTCATTCTCGATCTGTCCATGCCGAAGATGTCGGGCCGGGAAGTGTTAGCCCAGATTCATGCCGTTTCGCCCGAGGCCAAGGTGGCGATCAGCAGTGGATACTCCCCGGAAGGGATCGAGAAAGAAGAATTGGAACGGCGGGGAGCCACAGGATTTCTTTCAAAGCCTTACAAACTTTTTGAAATGCTACGGACCGTGCGGAATCTGTTGGATGAGCCTCGATCATGATGACGCGCGGGAAGCGGCCGGGCAGACTGAATAAATAGTTGATAAAATTTAAAAACGACCATTGGATTAATGATGATAATTGACGTACACACGCATATTTTTCCCGACGATCTGGCACTGACTCAGGTTCCGAAAATGGCGGAGGCCGCAGGGATCGAGGAAGCGCTGGACGGGCGGGTTTCGAGTCTGCTCGGTTCCATGAAAGAAGCCGGGATCGATGTATCATGGTTACAACCCGTGGCGACGAGAGCCAAGCAGGTGGATAAAATCAACGGCTGGTTGGAAACCGTTCGGGATGATTCTCTCGTCGCGTTCGGGGCGATACATCCCGAATACAACGATCTGCCCGGTTTGATCCACGATCTGGCGAAAAGAGGATTTCCCGGAGTTAAAATTCATCCCGAATATCAAGCAATCGAACCGGATGACCCGCGCCTTTTTCCGATGTATGAGGCGCTGATCGACGAAGGGATGATCGCTCTGTTTCATGCAGGGGCGGATATCGGGATTACGACGATCAGCAGTACACCGATCCAATTCGCCCGGCTGATGGAGCGCTTTCCAGATTTAACATCGATCCTTGCGCATCTGGGCGGTTTTCAGCAGTGGGATGCGGTGTTGAACGATCTGTGCGGGGCGGATGTCTATCTCGACACGTCGTACGTATTCGGGCATATTTCGGATGAACGGTTTATGGAAATCGTCCGAAAGCACGGTTTAGAGAAGATTCTGTTCGGGACAGATTCGCCCTGGGCCGGGCAGCGGGAGACGCTTGACCATCTGGCGCGGCTGCCACTGACGGAAGAGGAATTAGACCAGATACACGGCCGGAACGCAGACGCATTGTTGAAACGGCAATCGAAATAGAATACATGATCAAAAGGGAGCGATGATGAGTGATCGAAACGAACTATCCAGGCGAAGTTTTACGAAAACGGTTACGGCGGGAGCCGTGCTACTCGGCTCGGCGGTGGGAAAGAACGCTGACGCGGCGAAGGGATTGCGGCTCGGCGGGCCGGTGCATGAGAAATACGACTCGCCGGACGAGTGGGTGGCGGCGCTCAAGAGACTGGGATTCAGCGCTGCGTACTGTCCCGTGGGGGCAGATCAGAGCGACGATACCATCAAGGCTTACGCCCAGGCCGCGAAGAAAGCCAACATCATTATCGCCGAGGTGGGGGCGTGGAGCAATCCAATGGATCCCAACGACGCCAAACGCAAGCAAGCGCTTGACAAATGTAAGACACAACTGGCGCTGGCGGAACGGATCGGTGCGAACTGCTGCGTGAATATCTGCGGATCACGCGGTGATGAATGGGCCGGACACGATCCCAAGAATTTCACCCAGGAGACGTTTGACATGATCGTCGAAACAACCCGGTCGATCATCGACGCCGTTAAACCGACGCGCACGTACTATTCGCTGGAGACGATGCCTTGGGCGTACCCGGATTCGGCCGATTCGTATCTGCGACTTATCAAAGCGATCGACCGGGAGGGATTCTGCGCTCATCTCGATCCCGTCAACCTGGTGTGCAGCCCGCAGCGGTATTATTCCACCGGCGCTTTGATCCGGGAATGCTTTGCGAAACTGGGACCGTCTATCCGGAGCTGCCACGCGAAAGATATCATTCTGCGCCAGCAACTCACAACCCATCTCGATGAGATTCGCCCGGGATTGGGGAACCTGGATTACGGAGTTTTCCTGAAGGAATTGAGCCGCCTGTCGGACATTCCACTCATGCTCGAACACCTTCCCAACGCTGAGGAATACAAACTGGCTGCCGAGCATGTACGATCCGTCGCGAAAAAAGAAGGATTTTCATTTCTCTAAACGATGACCATTCACAACAATGGAAGGTGAACGCTTATGCGACGCACGTCTGCTTTTACATTGATCGAACTGCTGATTGTCGTGGCGATTATCGGGATTCTGGCGGCGATCGCCGTGCCGAATTTTCTTAACGCACAGATTCGGGCGAAAGTCGCCCGGTCGGTTGCGGACTGCCGCAACGTGGGAGTCGCGGTGGAGTCGTTTCGCGTCGAACGGGGGATGCTGCCGATCGATATCTGGGACGACGACAACGGCGTGGGACTCGAACGGTTGAAGCAGTATTTCGGGAACATCGCCAACCCGGCGAAAGCGACCCGCTTGATGCGCGACGTGCTGGCTCCATTGACGACTCCGGTCACTTACATCGCCACGATTCCCCAAGATCCTTTTCTCAAAGATCCCGTTACCCAGGCTCGCAGCGAAACGTGGACCGGGCAGCTGGACACGTATACCTATTTCGACCGCGATCCCGCCGTGCCCGACACACCTTGGAATCACGATCATAACATCAGAGGTTATCAACCCGGTAATCAAGCGATCTCTCAAGTTAAGCCACTGGGGGACGGAGAGTTCGCTTTCATCGGGGCGGGGCCGGACGGGGAAGTGGTCCAGAGCGGCTTTCGCGGCCTGCCTTACGATACGAGCAACGGGCTGGTGAGCAACGGGAATATCACCTGGCGGTCCAGCGGGGGGATCGACGGAGGGTGAGGAGAGAATTCGATCGTATTCCTTATTCTTAGCAAGTATCGAATTTTTTTTATAGAATTACATTTATTCAATCACCTTAAGTTGATGGAGAGAATTCATGGACAAGCAGTTAAGGTTATTCTCACTATTTGTCGTCATTGTTCTCGCGGGATTTGTGTGTCTATGCAAAGCCGCGGATTCGGCTGACACCGCTTCAAAAGTGGCGTTGGCGGGGGAGGCGGGGGCACCTGAGGAAGGATTGTCGCTCTGGTACCGGCAGCCTGCTGAGAAGTGGGAGGAAGCGCTTCCGGTGGGCAACGGACGGCTGGGCGCGATGGTCTTCGGGGGTGTCAGGCAGGAACTCATTCAACTGAACGAGGATACGCTCTGGGCAGGGAAACTTGTCGAGCGGGACCGTAAAGGGGCTTACAAGCATCTGGATAAAGCACGCCAGCTGATCTTCGAGGGGAAATACATCGAAGGCCAGAAGATCATGCAGGACGAGTTCATGGGCGAACGCATCGCGCCGCGCAGTTATCAAACACTCGGCGACCTGACGCTCAAATTCAAAACCAGCGGAACCGCGCGCGACTATCGCCGTGAGCTGAACCTCGATACTGCCATCGCACGAGTCACGTACAAGGATGGAGACGCGGCATTCACAAGGGAAATATTCTCCAGCCCGGTGGATCAAGTTCTCGTCGTGCGGCTGACATGCGACAAACCCGGACGCCTTACGTTCGATGTGGAACTGTCGCGTCAGGAAAACGGGGCGATTACAGCGACCTGGTTCGATCAACTCGTCCTGCGCGGTCAGGCGGATAAGGGGAAGCGGACCGAAGGGGTGAAATTCGAAGCGTATCTGAAAGCCATCCCCGAAGGCGGCGAGGTGACGCGGCAAGGAAACAGCCTGCACGTGGAGAAAGCCGATTCGGTGACGCTGCTGCTGACCGCCGCGACATCCTACCGGACCGGGAACCCCGGCGAAGCGTGCGAACGGCAACTCAAAGCCGCCATCACAAGAGATTTCGCCGCACTGCGCAAGGATCACATCGCCGAACACCGGCGGCTGTTCCGGCGCGTGTCGCTGGACCTGGGCAAAACCGATGCAGTGAACCTACCTACCGACGAACGGCTTCGAGCCATTACCGACGGGGGAAAAGACGATCCTCAGTTGATCGCCTTGTTCTTCCAATACGGGCGCTATCTGCTTATCAGCTGTTCGCGGCCCGGCTGTATGCCTTCCAATCTCCAAGGGCTGTGGTGCCAGCACATCGCCGCGCCCTGGAATTCGGACTATCACATCAATATCAATATCCAAATGAATTACTGGCCCGCCGAGGTGTGTAATCTTTCCGAATGCCACGAACCGTTCTTCGACCTGATCGACAACATTCGAGAACGCGGACGCAAAACCGCCCGCGACGTTTACGGCTGCCGGGGATTCACCGCCCATCACACGACCGATCCCTTATGGTGGACCTCCCCCATCGGAAACGTGGGATACGGGATGTGGGCAATGGGCGCGGCGTGGAGTTGCCAGCATTTCTGGGAACGTTACCTCTTCTCCGGGGATCGGGAATTTTTGTCGTATGTGTATCCCATCATGAAAGAGGCCGCCGAATTTCTGCTCGATTTTCTCGTCGAACATCCCAAGACCGGCAAACTCGTTTCCGGCCCATCGACGTCGCCCGAAAATCGGTTTAAAACGAAAGATGGACAGGTTTCTCAGTTGACGATGGGTTGCGCGATGGACCAGGAAATCGTATGGGATCTGTTTACGAACTGCCTCGACGCGGCTCAAGTGCTTGGGATCGACGACGCGTTCGTGAAACAAGTACGAAGTGCACGCGAACGGCTGGCGCTGCCCTCAATCGGGTCCGACGGGCGGTTGATGGAATGGTGCGAGGAATTCGAGGAACCCGAACCCCATCACCGTCATGTGTCACATCTCTTTGCTCTGCATCCCGGCGATCAGATTACCGAAACCCAGACACCAGCGTTGTTCGAGGCCGCGAAGCAAGCACTCATCGGACGTGGCGACGACGGGACGGGGTGGAGTCTGGCCTGGAAGATCAATTTCTGGGCGCGCTTCAAAGACGGAGACCACGCTTACCGATTGGTGCGCAATCTTTTGAGACTTGTCGGGGATACGAAGGTGAAGTACAGCGGGGGAGGCGGGGTCTACGCCAACTTGTTCGATGCGCATCCCCCCTTCCAGATCGACGGCAACTACGGGGGAACGGCGGGGATTGCGGAAATGCTTCTCCAAAGCCACGAGGGGGAGATCAACTTGCTTCCCGCACTGCCCAGCGTATGGCCGAACGGTTCCGTGCGTGGGCTTCGGGCGCGAGGCGGTTTTGAAATCGATATGGAATGGAAGAAGGGGAAAATCACCCAGGCCACCATTCGTTCGAGCCTGGAGAATCCCTGCCGGATTCGAGCGAACGTTCCCGTTTCGATTACTTCGGGAGGAAAAACCGTCAAAACCAGCAACACTGGAACCGGTGTTATACAGTTTGAAACATCGGCGGATAGTGTTTATCATTTAAAAATAAAATAGAAAATCAACATTTATTAAATGAAAGGAATTCATTATGAAAATCGCTCGCTTGTTTATCGTTCTTTCGTTGGTCGTGGCGCTGGCCGTTCCCTGTGGACTGGCTTCGGAGAATCAGCCACTGACCAAGGCTCCCAAAGGGAAGGAATGGAAATCCCTGTATGAAGGCAAAGGGCTTGAGGGCTGGCATACCAAAGTGAAACCGGACGACACCAGCATCATGAGCTGGACTTCCGTCAACGGAGTGCTGATCAACATCCCGCCTCGTGAAGAAGGCAAACACGGGATCGATCTGGTCAGCGATAAAATACTGGGCAGCCACGAACTGTACATCGAGTTTCTCGTTCCGAAAGGGAGCAACAGCGGCGTCTACCTGATCGGGCAGTACGAGATTCAGGTGCTGGACAGTTATGGAAAAGAGAAACCGGCGATGAGCGATTGCGGGGGAATCTACAACAAAGCCGCTCCCACCGTCAACGCCTCCCTGCCCGCCGGACATTGGCAATGCTTACACGCCATTTTTCACAAAGCGAAAGTCACCGATGGTAAAACGGTCAAGAAACCCCGGATTACGGTTTTCCACAACGGCAAAAAGGTTCTTGACAACGTCGAGATCGAAGGCGTGACCGGGGCGGCCCTGAACGGCAAGGTGATCGAAGAAGGGCCGACCTACCTGCAAGGCAATCACGGGGAGGTTATGTATCGCAATATTTTCTACAAGCCAATTGACTGAGGGATTTTTATTAATAGAGATTCAATCGACGGTTACGTTGATTCGTTTCCAATGGCCACTCACGAATCTCGCGAACATCAGTCCCGTCTGCAAGATCGGTGCGGCACCCCACGCCAGCCACGCGCCCTGAATATCCCAGCCGGTCTGTTTCGCAAGGAAATACGCCAGGGGCAGCATGAGGATCCATTGCGACCAGATCGTGTAGCGCATAGACGGACGGGTGTCTCCCCCGCCGGAGAGCGCTCCGCTGACGACGATGCTGATGCAGTTGCAGAATTGTTCCAACGCGATGAATTTCAGCGCGAGAACGCCCAATTCGATCGCTTGCGGGGAATCGGAAAATTGACCGACAACTGGTCGGGAAAAGATGACCATGACCAGACTGACTGCGGCAACTGAGACCGTAAAGAATTTAATGGCGGTCCAGGCGTATTCCTCCGCTTCAGTAATTTTTTTCGCACCGATGCACTGCCCGACCAGAGCCGCCGTGGCGACCTGGAATGCCAACGCAGGCATGATCGTCAACAGGCGAAGTTGGAATCCAATCGTCGCCCCGGCGACTGCCGCCGATCCCGCCGCC
>CAZSIZ010000147.1:0-3661 GCA_964606645.1 uncultured bacterium | reverse complement strand
GCGCGCCCCGTTACGGAAAAATCCCGAAAAACCGGACGGCAGCCCGATATTCATAATTCGCCGGATCGTATTCCAGTGAAATCCGGTTCCCCGTGTGATTCGGACTTTCCGACTGCGATCGACCAGAATCCACAACGCCCAGCCCGCACCAGCCGCGCGGGCGAGGATCGTTCCCAGCGCGATTCCCATGACACCGCACGGCGGCACGATCCAAAAACCGAAAATCAACGCGTAACTGAACACGACGTTCAGCACGTTGATGACAACGGCAATTTTTAAGGGAGTCTTCGTATCGCTCAGCGCCCGGAAAACGGCGTTCGAGGAAAAGTTGATCATCAGAAAGACGACTCCGCCCATCAGTACGCGAAGGTAGGCGATCCCGTCTTGAAGCACGGCGTCTCTCGCACCCAGCAGCCATAACCCCGGTTTGGCGAGCAGAACACCCGCCCCCCCGAATATAAAACCGGCGGCAATGGAGAGCAGCAGGGAATAATAGGCGACCGATGAGGCGTCATCGTATTTTTTCGCGCCGTAGTATTGCGATACCAGAGTGATCGTCCCAGTGGTGATCGAAAGTGTTCCGATCATCAGCACGAGAAATATCTGGCGCGAAAATCCGATGGATGCGACTGCATCCATACTCAGATACCCGGCCAGATAGATGTCCACCAATCCGACCATCGTTTCGATCAGCGCATAGAGAACCGTCGGCCAGGCCACAGTCAGCAGATTACGTAGAAGGCGTGTATTAAAAAAGCGGGAAACCATCCGCATCCTCAGTTTATTCAAAGCGATAGGGCAGAAATCAATCCAACTCCCCCACCCCAAACCATAAGCCGATTCCCCCCACACCGTAAGAGGAATGGAAATTCAATATTAAGATTTCATATTAATCAATTTATAATAACGCTGCTTGATTATTGAAATAAACTTGGTCTAGCCCTATTCTCCTCTCTAGCCTATATGAGGGATAAAGCATTTTAATCGGCTGACCAATTAGATTTATTAGTTGTTATAATTGAGGTTTCGATTGATTTGGTGTACAACTTGGATCGAAGTGGTTGGACTGACGTCTATCGATACGAAAGTGAGTGAATTATGAAACGGTTTGTTTACCTGACGATTTTTGTGGGATTATTGGGGATGGCGGTGCTGGCGGAGGAGCGGCTCTATTCAGAAAATCCGTTCGTAATTCAACTGGAGCAGGAACCGCCCGAAGACACGGCGGGGGGGATCGCTTTAGGCGATCTCGATAACGACGGGCGTTTGGATTACATCGTGACGACCTCGAAAACCATCGGCGCTTACAGTCACGATGGGAAAACGCTCTGGGTGAGGCCGGAGATGCTTCAGGAAGGCGGGTCGGCGGAGAACATCGGGCTGCCCGGCCACTGTCATCCACGCGTCGAAGTGCACGACATCGACGGGGACGGGAAATCCGAAATTCTCTATCTGCAGAACGAGGGTGAATTTGTCATCGCGGACGCCGCGACGGGAAAAATCGAAAAAGTCGTTTATCCCAAACACCCCGAAACTATCGACGGCTGGCAGGCGTTTACGGTCTGCAATCTGCGCGGCAAGGGGGACCAAGACATCGTATTCCAGGCATGTCCCATCACCGGGCCGTGTTCGAGACCCGGGCAGAAACGCGGAACCCACGTCGCCGCGTTCGCCGTCGATTCGCTGGAGGGTGAACCGCTTTGGCTGACTAAGGATTTCTTCGGTCTGGCGCACGGCCCGTTGCGAGTGGCGGATCTCGATGGAGACGGGAAAGATGAAATTTGCGGCGTGACGATTGTCAATCCGGATGGCTCCTACAACAGTCATTGGAAATACACCGACCGATGGGATATCAAGAAACATGGATCGTTTCACGCCGATTCCATCTTCATCTACGACGTGCGTCCTGACGAGCCAGGTCTCGAAGCCGTGATCCTGGAAGAAGGGGCAAACGCCGTCAGCGTCGTCAATCTTACCGAGTATCTATGGCGGATCGATCACCGACGTCAGGAACCGCAGAACGCCGCCATCGGTGAGTTCGATCTATCGCGTCCGGGATTGGAAATCTGGTGCCGAAGCCGATACAACGTCGATCAGAAACCCTGGGTGATGGATGCGAAGGGGAACGTGATTTCCGAATGGGAGATGACGAAGAAGGCTCCCAAGGACTGGACCCGGTCTGGAGTGGAAATTATCTGGACGATCGACTGGACGGGCGGCGTCAAGCAGCTTGCCTGCGCCAAAGAACGGCACAAGGAAGGCAAAGTGGCGATATTCGATCCCATGACGGGAGAATTCGTGCGCGTGTTCGACAACCAGGCCTACCGGTTGATGGTAGCGGATGTGTGCGGTGACTGGCGGGAGGAGATTCTCGTTCAGGGACCGAAAGAACTGCGGATTTACTGGAACGACGCGCCCAATCCCAGGCCGAACCATCCGCGTCTCTGGACGCAGAATCACTACCGGCGATCCAAGGCGAATTACAATTATTATTCGCCATGATTGTTTGAGTGGAGATGGTGGGTTGAAAAACGTGACCCAGACTATCTAACTAATCCGTTTTCTGGTGGACACGTTTAGCGAACCGTTCGATGAGGATGACCTGCAGTTGATGTGAGCCTGTTGCGATAAGTTCGCGCTCATCGTAGGCTTCGAGCCGGAACCAAAACTTTTTCCCTTCACGCTGAACGATCCGCGCGTGACAGACAACCTGCTGTCCGACTGGTGTCGCCGCCAGATGGTCGACTTCGACGTGGATACCGACCGTGCTCTCACCTTGCTCCAAATAAGGTAACACCGCTTCGCGTGCCGTATGTTCGAGGAACCAGATCAACCACGGGGTGCATAAGATTTCGGGCATCCCATCGTCAGCGAAATCGATCGCATGTTGTCCGGTAACCCGAAACACGATCTCACTGGTGGTTCCTAAGTCAGGGAACGTTTTCATAAGCGTTGTATTATTCCTTGAATCCGGGATTTCTCATTGATATCAATAAATATACCCATCGTATTTAAGTCCGATTCTCTCCTATCTGGAAGTGTCTAGCAAGCGAGGTGGGTCAAAACGTGACCCACCCTACTTTGCTATTCACCATGATCGTCGGATAGGATATTCTATTTACAGAGATACTTTCCCACGTACGGAGGCTCAAATGGATGTAGAATTAAATCACTTGCTTGTAACACTGAATGCCGATAGTGTTTAATCCATTACCCTGTCAGAATTCCTTGCCAATGATTTCTGCAATCTTTCGAGGGATACTGTGGAAGCTGATAACGGGAGTTGGACAGCAACCTACCTTAATGGAAAAAGGTCTCACCTGGAACTCTTTGCACCTAATAAGGTACTCCGGGAAGGCTTTTCTGGTATCGCTTTCAATACACGGAAAATGGGACAGATTGATGAGATAGAAGCACGACTAGAAAAGTTATTACCAGGTAAAATAAAGCGAGAATTGCGGATTCTTAAAACGGATACAGGAATGTTGCCGTGGTTTGATTACGTAATAATCGAAGACTCGGAAGCACTTGGCCTTTACTCATTTCTAATGGAATTTCACAAAGATTACCTAAAAAGTAAGGAAATCATACTATCCGAATCTGACTTATTTATAATGTACCCCAAAATTCGGACAGTGATTTAAGGTGGGAAACCTCGAAG
>CAZSIZ010000146.1:0-14751 GCA_964606645.1 uncultured bacterium | reverse complement strand
CCTAGAAACTTAGGGATTTTTGATGGATGATTGGTTTCAATTAGTGAGGTCTGCAGATGCTTCCGGTTCTCTTTTTCTTCCGCTGGAAGAGAGTCTTCATTGTTTTGTTTGTATTCAAGAGGGTGTCGGACCGGTTTTTCCCTGATGCGGGACATGTTTTGCTCGAAGCGTTTCATCCAGACCGATTCCGGCTCACGGATAACGATACTGGGTTGGCCATCGAGGAAGGGAGCGCTTCCCTCGTTTTTGAATTCATTCCGCAAGAATTGGTTTTGGTACCAGAGATCGGCTTCGATCAGAAGCAGGGGACCTCCGAGTTGAAAGATCCCTTCATCGATGTAATCCAGGGACAACTCCTGCGGTTTTCGACCCAATGTCAGGTAAAACAGGATGGGATAATGACCGCTTTCCCTGACGAGGATTTCGGTCCATCGGCGCAGCATCGATACGGCATCATGGTCGCTACTTGTATCAGCCTGAGTGATTGAAGTGACAAGCCGACCTTCCGGAGAATTTTGGACTGTGGACGATGGGGGGCGTGGCTTGGAAAGGTCGTGGCAGAATTTCCTACTTAAATTCTTAATCCAAATCTGCGGTTCTTTCCCCGTGAGGAAATCCGTCATACTATCTTCAGGAAAACGGGTAACGAGATGTACGCTGAGATTCATACCCATAGGAACTTTCTCCCATTTCATCATCGTTTAATCCGAATATTTATTATAACATATTTCAGATCATAATGCCAATACTCCTTGATGACATGTGTACATTCCAACATTAAACATTTTGAAACCACACAATGCCATGAAGCCATGCAGAATTTTGAGTCTTTCCTGGCTGAACGAAAAAATCAAGACCACGCTTTACCCGTATCGTGACGATAATCTATCCTGTGCATCTGTGATCCAGCAGATATGTCTCATTGTACACTTATGTCTTACTTTTACTAAATGAAACACTCAGAATATTGTGATTCACATCGGTAACAACGTGTAATATATAGTGTTATATCATATTATTCATTTACGTGATTCATGTCATTCTGGATTCATCATGTCTCATTTATTATTTTTTTTATAAGACATATACTCACCGTTTCATTACGGTATTCGAGACATTATAATGTATAACTTATTGATATGAAAGATTTTAAGTAAAATTCTATGTCCTAATATTATAAATGGCACAGTTTATGCAATAGATCGTTAACACTTTCGACCGAGAATGATAATGTCGAATGAATTCGATCATCTATCTTAAGCGAACAACAACGATGGTGGCTGCTCGCTTTCAGGTGATTCTATTGTTTAAATACGGTTCTGACTGAATGTATACTGGACATGAAGGGATTTAGATGACTTGATCAGTTAGAGCGAATGAGTGGCAGGAGAAAACAATGACGGAAACGAACAGTCATTCACTTTCTTTATTTATACTCGCGATATTCCGGAAGTTAGCTGGAAAATGGGTATTTCTCATGTTGCGGATTCTCAACATGAAATTGCTTCGCGAAGCCAAAGCGCTAGCCATTCATCTGGAATTAGATGTGTTTCCCGCGTTGCAGGAAGCGGGTCAGGATTGGATTACACTGCACGTATCGGAAGGTACGGACTTATTGGTGTTATCCAAGACGAAGGGGAAAGCGGAACAGAATCTTCCTGGAACAGAACGAATCGCACAACTTTATTACCTGTTAGGTCTGACCGGCTGCCGGTTGGATACCCGTCTGGAAAGCAATCAGATTCTGGATGCATTACTGGTATTGCTGCGTGCCGGGAAGTATCTATCGGACGCAATTCCAAACGATCGAGCCGAGTTCAGTTGGAATGCGAAACAACTCGCCATTGCGCTTGTTTCCGGTGAGGGAGTACGAAAATTTTGCGCGCGAATGAGTTATTCCCAGCGAGAAAAAATATGCGAAATAGAATACTCGTATTGCGAACTCACATATTCCCGGTTACTCAACGATTGGATCAAGCGGTATTCAGATAACAAGGATCACCGTGCCCTCTTTTTCGCTGCCCCGTGGATAGGGTGCAGCGTTTCTATTTTGTTATTCGTTTCATTCTTATCGGTGGGATCGATCGAACACTATATGGCGCTATCGGTTCTTGTTTCCGTTGTTGCAGGAATCCTGATGTGGTATCTCATTTTTACGATCGGTTCCATTTTGTACGACCGCGAGCATCGTGACGCGCTCCTGAAAGAGAATTTACTGGAGATCACCGCGCTGTCGCATTTCCCGATCAACAATCCGAATCCTGTGATGAAGTTCGACGGGACCGGACAACTGCTCTATATGAATCCTGCCACGGAAGAACTACTCGCCGAACTCGGTTTTTCATCCGAAGCGGTTGAGGAAATCCTACCCGATGATTTCCCCGATCTAGCGCGCAGGTATTCCGAAAAGAGACTTAAAGCGGATGTCGTAGAAACCACTCGGCACGGCCGAACGCTACGTTACAATATCTCGGTTTTCCCCGTCCGGAACGCCGTGCTTCTGGCGGGAGCCGATATAACACAGATCAAGCAACTCGAACGTGAACTGCGCGAGTGGAACGAAACGTTGGAATCCCGTGTCCGGGAACGGACCCATGAAGTTCTGGTAACGCAGGATGCAACGATCCTCGCGCTTTCCTCACTTGCGGAAGTCAGGGATCCCGAAACCGGCGCTCATATCGAACGGACGCGTTCGTATGTGAAGGTATTGGCGGAGCATTTGCAAACTCATTCCCGGTTCCGGGATTATTTAGATTCTCCCGATACCATCGATTTGCTCTACCGCTCCGCTCCACTTCACGATATCGGTAAAGTGGGAATTCCAGACCATATTCTGCTCAAACCGGGTAAACTCACTGCCGAAGAATTCGAGATGATGAAAACCCATACGACGAACGGAGGAGATTCGCTTCGACAGGCGGAAGAAGAACTCGGAGAGAATTCTTTTCTCCATTGTGCGCGTGAGATCGCCTACCATCACCACGAAAAGTGGGATGGTAGCGGTTACCCGTTTGGATTGGTCGGGGAGGAGATTCCCATATCGGCCCGGCTGATGGCACTGGCCGATGTCTACGACGCCTTGATCTGTAAACGCGTCTATAAAGATGCGATGTCTCACGACAAAGCCAGATCGATCATCCTGGAAGGCAAAGGCCGGCATTTCGACCCGGATATTGCCGATGCCTTTCTGTTGTTGGAAAACAAGTTTCAGTCAATCGCCGAGGAATATATCGATGAAGAATAATCGGTGGATTGAAAACAATGACGTATTTCCGTTTTCAGGAAGGTTATTGAAGATGAAAAGTCGATATGTTATACCCATCGCGCTTTCAGCATTCCTCACGCTTTATGCTGAAGCGAAGCAGTCGTATGCATCGGAACAGCAAAAGGATTCGAATTCACCTTCGATATCCCTATTCGATAATACCGATTATGCAGCGCTTCTCTCGGCCTATGTTGACGTACACGGGAAGGTCGATTACAAAGGATTGAAAGCCAATCGTGAAACGATCGATCGGTTTGCGGACAGTCTGACCTCTCTGGAACCAACGGTTTATGCGAAGTGGAAACGGGACCGCCAAATCGCGTTCTGGATCAATGCGTATAATGTCCTGACACTCAAATCGATTATCGATCACTACCCGATTAAAGCCGGTATTTTGGGAGGCCTTCGTTTCCCCAAAAACAGTATCCGGCAAATATCAGGCGTCTGGGATAAACGGACGCATCCCGTCATGGGCGAATCCATGACACTGGATCACATCGAACACGAAATCCTGCGTCAACAATTCGCCGAACCGGGGATTCACATGGCGCTCGTCTGCGCCTCGATTGGATGCCCTTTTCTGCGTACCGAACCGTTTACGGGCGAACGTTTACACGCTCAATTGAATGATCAAACTGGGAAATTTCTGAAAGACCGGACCAAATTTCGTATCGACCGAAGGGCAGGGCGTGTCTATCTTTCCCCCATTTTTAAGTGGTTCGGAGAGGATTTTATTCAGAAGTACTTACCTGACCAGGGATTTTCAAACAAGAAGGATGCCGAACGGTCTGTGCTGAATTTCATCGCAAATCATTCGGAAGAAACCAACAGGAACTATCTCTCGAAGGAATCGTATTCGATCCGCTATCTCGATTACGATTGGTCCTTGAACGAACGCTAGAATGTGGATGTTGAAACCGGCATCGACAGGAGGATTGAAAACCGTGAGTCAAGATCGTCCAGGCAATGTGTCCGAAAGGGACAAGCCCACTGAAAAGAATGGAAAATCGAAGCGGGTGATTATAGGATTTCTGGCGATCGCTGTTTTGATTGCCGCCGGTTTTCTGCTGCCGGTCAAGGATTATCTGAAAGCAATCTTGGTATGGGCTGAGAGTCTCGGCGCGGCTGGGCCGGTCATGGTGGCCGTTATCTACGTCCCGGCCTGTATCTTCTTTCTTCCCGGTTCGGTGATAACGTTGGGAGCCGGAGCGCTGTTCGGTCTCGTCCAAGGAACCATTGCCGTTTCGATTGGAAGCACTGCCGGGGCATGTGCGGCTTTTTTGGTGGGCCGTTTTCTGGCTCGGGAAAAAATCGAGAAGCGCGTGGCGGGCAACGAAAAATTTGCCGCTATCGATGAAGCGGTGGGACGCTCCGGTTTTACGATTGTCTTTTTGACGCGCTTGAGTCCCGTGTTTCCATTCAACTTGCTGAACTACGCATTTGGTTTGACCCAAGTCAAATTCAGGGACTACGCGCTGGCTTCATGGATTGGAATGTTTCCGGGTACGTTAATGTATGTTTATCTGGGAGCGGCTGCCGGTTCGTTGGCCAGTGCCGCTTCCGACCAAACCGAACAAACATCCAGTCAGTCCTTTCTCTTTTGGATTGGATTGGCCGCGACGATTGCGGTCGCGGTCTGGGTGACGCGCATTGCCCGTCAGGCGTTATCAGCCGCAACGTCCTCGAAATCCGGTTCGGATAATAGTCCACTGAGTTCCCCAACCGAAAAAAATAACACAATCGGCGACTCTAATGGAGATCATTCATCATGAATAACGCAGCAGAAATCTACCCCAGCGACGAATACAACCAGGAATTGATCTCGAATCTCCATCCTCCAGACTGGCAAAATCCCGAACCGGCAGCTCGATACAACCTGGTCGTTATCGGAGCGGGAGCGGCAGGCTTGGTTTCAGCGGCTGGAGCGGCAGGACTCGGAGCGAAAGTGGCGATTGTCGAGCGTCATTTCATGGGCGGTGATTGCCTGAATACCGGTTGTGTTCCCTCGAAGTGTTTGATTCGATCGTCGCGGGCGGCGTTCGATGTCCGCGACGCCGAACGGTTTGGTATTCAGCCAGAACCGGGTTCTGTCGTGGACTTCCCAGCCTTGATGGAACGGATGCGCCGGTTACGCGCCCGAATCAGTGCGAACGATTCCGTCCAGCGGTTTTCAGAACTCGGAGTGGATGTTTTTCTCGGCGAGGGACGATTCAGCGGACCGGATACGATCGAGGTCGATGGCAAGAAACTGCGATTCAAGAAAGCGGTCATCGCGACCGGGGCGCGGGCAGTCGAACCTTCCATCGAAGGAATCTCCGAAGCGGGGTATCTGACGAACGAAACCGTCTTCAATCTCACGGAACGGCCAAAACGCCTAGCCGTGATCGGGGCTGGGCCGATCGGTTGTGAGTTGGCGCAAGCCTTTCAACGTCTGGGTTCGACCGTAACACTCATCGACATCGGTCCTCAATTGCTTTCCAAGGAAGACCGGGACGCCGCCGAGTCGGTCGCCGCCTCGCTTCGAAAAGATGGCGTCGATCTGAGACTGAATACTGCCGTGCTCCGAGTGAACCGGACTGAAAATTCCAAGCAGGTGACACTCCAGAATGAGAACGGCGAATCAATCATCGAGGTCGATGAGATTCTCGCCGGGGTGGGGCGCGCGCCGAATATCGAGGGGTTGAATCTCGAATGCACCGGAGTCGAGTATGATGCTGGAACGGGTGTCGCGGTCAATGATTTCCTGCAAACGGCGAATAAGAATATTTTCGCTGCTGGAGACATCTGCATGAAATACAAATTCACTCACGCCGCCGACGCCGCCGCGCGGATCGTCATTCAGAACGCACTCTTCCCGATGGGCCGGGGGAAACTGATCGCGTTGACCGTCCCCTGGTGTACGTATACCGATCCGGAAATCGCCCATGTCGGCCTAGCCGAGCGGGACGCTCATGAACGGGGCCTTGAAATCGACACGTTCGTTCAACCCATGAACGAAGTCGATCGGGCGATTGCGGATGGGGAAGAAGAAGGTTTCGTTAAAATCCATACTCGCAAGGGAACGGATCGAATTCTCGGTGCGACGATCGTCGCCCGTCACGCCGGTGAGATGATCGGTGAGATTACGCTGGCGATGGTGGCCGGACTTGGGATGAAAACGCTGTCAAAAGTGATTCATCCCTACCCCACTCAGGCCGAGGCCATTCGCAAGGCAGCGGACGCTTACAACCGGACACGCCTTACTCCCACATTCAAGCATATCCTAAACGGTTGGATGTCCTGGAACCGCTGACATTCAATATTGAAAAAAGAATGGCTAAATGAATATTTAGATCATACCGTTTCGTCATGTATGGAACAACGATCTATTCGATGTTTTTTATCCTGTCGTAAATGCTTTTATCCACTGTTCCTCCAGATCAGCCAAAGAAAATCCGTAGATTTTTTTCAGCTTCTCCTCATTCTGTTTGAGAATGCTTTTGATTTCCGAATTTGTGAAGTTTTTGTAGACTTCAAAGAATTTTTCTTTGCCATACGTGTCGATCAGAAACTTAACAAATGCTCCGGCTTCAGGATAGGCAACCGGTGGGCGGCTCCAGCCAGGACCGATATCCGTGTAAGTGACCAATTCCTCAAGGGGAATCCAATCGCCCTTGCTTTTTAATTCCCGCACTCGTTCATAGAGTGAAGAGTCGCCTCCACTGAGATTTTTCAGTGGTGGCGATCCCAACCGCTCTGACATGTATGTTGCGAATCCTTCATTAAAAATCGCGGGTGGATTGCCAATATCATTAGTGAGTACATGGGTTGTCTCGTGGAAAGGATCAAGTTGCATCTTTTTGTTGTAAACTTCCACGATGTTGGTTCCTCTAGCCATTCCTGCGCCTTGGTGGCCTGTCTCATTACGCTTGGTTTCCATGTCCTCGTAAAAAGCAAGAGTGATTCGTATGTCCGACTCTATTCCCAGAAATTTACAAATCTCCTCATAGCCGGAATCTCTCTCATCAGCGATTTTGTCGATATCGTGCTCAGCCGTCGATTTTTTCTTATAATAGATATCGAAATGACGGGCTTTTCGATGCTGGAATTTGGCCAGAAATCTGTCTCTTTTGCTTAGTTCGACATATCCTTCTATCGCATCAATTTTCCACTGGCCTTCGTCGCTAGCAAAAGAAATCTTCCAGTTGGCGCTGTCTAAGGTTGCATGGAGGATGTATAGCGATCCTTTTTTGACGACCTCTTTGGGCTTCAAACTCTGAATTTGTTTGCTTTTCTTTTTTGATTTGTTCAAATTCTTTTCAAAAACTGAATACAGCGCATGGAAGTCTGTTTGTTGGCAGGGTAATGTTAAAGTGTTCCAAGCATCTGCGTATTTCTCTTGCTGCAACAAATCCTGGAATTCCTGAAAACGTGAAGTGATTGCGGCAGTCAACTCAGGTGTTGCCGGTAGAGAAAGAGTTGAATCCGGTTTGCGTCGTTCCAATTCAGATCCATAGAATTTTCTTTCCAGGAAATAATCATCCCACTGAATGGAATCATGGGACGGCAAGGGAGGATTGTAGAATCGCAAGCGTATCCTTGTTTCATCAACAACATCCTCCTGGATCTTAAAGAAAAAATTACACCATTTTTCCTGTTGAGGTGCTACATCGCTAAAAAAAGTGCTTCCCCATCCGGCCTTGCGTGAATGGGTTTGGATGTACACTGCGGCAACCTGAGATTGGTCTGTTAGATTACGCACTTTTATGGATACCTTATTCCTTTCTATAGCCACAGGATCGAAACGAATATCGAGCACCTCATAGTTACTGGAAATTTCTTGAGCGATCTTATTCTCCGCATTTGCGAGAACAATCGTTTTGGATCGATTATTTTGAGCTAAATACGATCCCCCCAATGCAAGCAGTACGAATAAACCGGCTATTACTGATAAAGTTCCCCAATGCTTTCGTGTCATTCCCTGATTATTGGATAATTTCGAGCGTGTCATAGCCATAACCTCCATTTTGATAATGTGGTCTATACCTTTTCCAAACGGTAAATTGACCTATTACCAATTCCATTACGACCCCCTCCAAAGAAAATTTCATGAAATAAAAAATAATTCTTCCTGCATGAAATTCACTCTATTCTCGGAGATAGACAATTCTTGGCTGTTAGGGGAAAAACGGCTAGTCGGTCGAATGAAATCTGCTATGAGCCTGGCACGTCTCGAACGCGCGAATGATTCCTTCGGCGTCCGGAAGAGAGGGCATCAGGGAGACCTCGGTTACTATTGCACGAGCGAGATGAATGTTATCAACGTAATCGGTTAACGCGATCCCATCCACTTCGGTGGTAACTTACGAGTTGTCAAGCGTTACTCAATACTATTCAAATGGAGGGTATGAATTAAACGCGAGAACTTAATTTCTGTTCTTTTTTGAATGGGGCATGAAGCATCCCGGAAGTTCGTTCCCAGAGAGAACTGAGCGAATCGCGCAATGACCGTTTCGCTGGATTCCAGCCTTGGATGCGCCAGCTTCTCGTACGACCGTAGTATGCTAGATTGATTCCCATCACGTGAGGCAGCGACGCCAAACCGCGTGGTCGCCGTAGACACTGCACGAAGCGCTTTACGATCCGCCAGGGGTGATAGAACTGCCACGTCACCCAATCGTGCCCCGCCTGCAATTCCTCCATCGTCATTCCCTTCGGTTCGAAGACGGTATGATGAAAATCGTAATGCTCCCAGTTCCGGTCGACGATCCGCCCGTTCATCGACCGATGCTTGGGCGTTCCCGGCAGCGGTGTCATGATGGAGATTTGAACCAGATCGATCTTCAACTCATCGAGCATTCCGAGCGTTCGCTGAAACACGCCTGCATCGTCGCCGTCGAAACCGAACACTACCCCCGCCTCGATCGTGATCCCGTTCTTATGCAGCAGCCGCACGGCATCCCGGTATTTTTCGACTTGGTTGAACGATTTCTCAACACCCGCGAGATTGGATTCCGAAAACGTCTCCAGCCCGACAAATAGCCCGATACAACCTGCCTCGGCCATCTGGCGCACGAATTCGGGATCGTCGGCGATGGAGAGCGTGGACTGAGTGATCCACCACTTCTTCAATGGAGCCAAGGCTTGAAATAAACACTTGGCGTAATCCCGATCGGCGGTCAAGTTGTCATCGACGAAGATGAAAAACTTGGACGGAATCTCTGAAACCTCGCGCACGATCTCTTCGACCGGCCGACAGCGATGAGTGCCGTTATTAAACGCGGAAACGGCGCAGAACGCGCATTGATGCGGACACCCGCGTGTGGCGGAAACCGCATACGTGGAATAATTCCCTTGTCGCAAGAGATGTGTAGGTGGACGTTTCAAACAAGAGAGGTCATTCACCTTTTTCGCGCGGTAGACTCCTTTCAGACAGCCACACCTCGCGTCCTCGACCACGTCCGGCCAAATCCCTTCCGCATCGCCCGACACCACGGCATCCGCATGTTGCAGCGCTTCATCGGGACAGAACGTCGGATGAAATCCACCCAGCACCACGGGAACGCCATGCGTGCGAAATCGGTCTGCGATTTCATAAGCCCGTGGCGCAAGCGCCGTCATGCACGTAATCCCCACCAGGTCCACGTCCGCATCCCACGGGATATCATCGATCTGTTCGTCGACGATCTGAACCTCGGCGTCCTCAGGCGTCTCGGCGGCGACAGAAAGCAGGGTGAGCAGCGAAAACCGAAACGTGCGTCCGTTGAAGAACCGGCGACGTCCGACATGCCGCCAATTCCCGCTCGATGGAGCAATCAATAAAACGTTCATGATGATTCCTCCTTTTGGTGCGCTATATACAGTTTATATATAAACATTAGGGTTAAAATAGTAGTCATTTTACTCTCTCCTTCAAATTCAGATTCTATTTTCTTGGGTTCATATATATATTATACGCATATAAACAACAATGTCAAGCAAAAAATTTTATTTTTTTTATTCCTCATTTGAATTACATTGTTAAGTTATTGATTGTATATGTTGTTAATTCAGTATGTTTTCGTTTTATTAGAATCACAGATAACTCTGATAACGGCAGGATTTAATGGATTATTTTTTCCGTGACATCCTCTTTCATCCCGAACATCCGTGATTCACTTCGTCTTCTCATCCACAATAATTTTCAAACGGGCCATGGCGGACACACCGTTGTCGGAATCGCGCTTGACGGTGACGATGTACATTCCTGGTTTATCGTAGTGGTGTGAGATGGTGGCGAATTCGTCAAGTGAGTGAGTTTCGCCGGTTTTGCCGTCGCCGAAATCCCAGCGTTCTTTACCGCCTTTGACTTGGAACGTGCGCGCTTTCATGTAAATCTCGTCACCGGGCTGAATCCCTTCGGTGGGGTAATAAGCAGCGTGGATGGAAGGTGGGCGTTTCTCCATCGTATCCGTTTCCGAAAGCACGTGAACCACCGCGAAATCAACATCCACTTGCCCGCGATTGTCTTTTACCTCCAGGATTTCGGAATACGCGCCGGGTTGTTTATACACCCGCTTGACTTTTGGACCTTCAGCCTGAGTGCCATCGTGAAACGTCCAGCGATACGAAACGATTTTGCCGCCCTGACAGATCGTATTGGATGCGTCCAGATGAACCGTCTCACCGGCCGCCACGTAATGGTGCGGACGCGCCACAGCCAGCAGCGCTCCTGGATGATTCTCCAAATAGGCTTCGACGATAAACGGGTAGGCGTTGATCAATCCCTTTTCGTCCCCTTCCCTGCCGTGGACGCCGAAGTGAAGATGCGACCACCCTCCGGATGCGCCCTCTTTGCCCAGAATGCCGATCCATTCGCCCAGTTTGACCTGATAGCCGGGTTTGACATGCGGGAGAATCGAGGAGAAATGGGAATAACGGTAAAACCACCCCCGGCTGTCCTGGATGTAGACGACATCGTATCGCGGACGCACGGGAGTACCCTCTTTCGAGAATCCCGCCAATACCTCGCCCGCCGCTGAAAGTACCACCCCATCGGTCGCCGCCACGACCGGAACAAGATGATCGTAACCACCGAAATCCAGCGAGTAGTGATAGTAGATGCTTTTACGTGACGGATCTTCGCCGCCATCGACGTAACAGGGATCGTTCGACATCTGGGTATCGGACGCGAACCAGCGTTGTTTGACCGGATAGCCAAACGTGCCCGGTTCTAAGAAGGGCTGATCCGGATCCCAGAAGCGAAGACGCACGTCCGCGTCCGGCGCGAGGTCCCAGACCTCCGGGCGGTTCGAATTGCTCAGATAGCCTTTCGTCACCGCCGCGTCGATTTTGACACCGTTAACCACACTCGGCAGGTTGTACAACGCCACGGGGATTACTGCTTTCTCTCCGCTCACCTCCACGTGGACTTCCGCGCGCCGAACGGCGTTTCGGAAGATATCGCGCTCTTCGTGATACGAGAGTACGGTGATCTTCTTTGTCTCGCCGCTTTTCAGTGTATACGTATACGATTCTCCCACAGCCATATCCACCGTCACCGGTTTAGCCGTAACGGATGTCGTGATACTACATACAACAAAGATAATCAGCAGTCCACTCCATGTCAATCGTCCAATCATTTTATCGAACCTCCGTCTGAGATTTTGATGGTGTCCTGAATCGGTTTCACGATCGATACTTCTCTGCAAGAAGCAATGGTTGAATCAATCGTCCAAAACTCATTCTACTTCTAATCCTCATTAAAAGAAATTGATGAGACGTTAATTCGAGACCCATTCCGCCCTATTCTCAAAAAATTCTATCGTAGCGATATTTTCAGAATAGGACATCATCCTCAAGATTGCGCAATTGATTTTTTTCGAAATTTAGTGTTGACATAATTTATTTTATGTGATATTCCTTAAAATTAATAATGATTATTGGAGAATTTACACGCCCGACAGCAACAACTCGTGGGCCGTCTATGAGTTCGAATTCGAGTTTTGGGCAACCCCCACGGCGACGCCGACCCATACACCGACTACCACCCCCATCCCCGCAGGAGCAGCCGCCAGCAGTTACCATAGTTCCTCGGACTCATCTAAGGCGTATGACAACATTCTCACTACTTATTGGCAGGCGGATTTCACGACGCCTCCAACTCTGACGGACGACGCGGAATGGTGGCAATACGATTTCGGTTCGGGCAACGAAAAAGCGATTCAGGAAGTCCGAATGTACCAGCTTCATGCGACAAACAACGCGGAATCGGTTACAATTCAATGGAGTGATAATGGGACCAATTTCACAACCGTAGGAACGTTTAGTCCGTTGTTTGCTAATAATTGGAACACGATGATTATCGGCGAACAGGGAACTCATCGTATTTGGAGAATCGCCACGGACGACAGCAATAACTCGTGGGCCGTCTACGAGTTCGAATTGAACGAGCAACCTGCGACAACACCAACCCCGACCAATACACCGGTTCCGACCCATACGCCGACTGCCGTGCCCCTTCCACTTGGCGCGTCGGCCAGCAGCGTTCATCGGCCCTGGACGGAGGCTTCTGCGGCTTATGATGACGACGATCTCAATACGATGTGGATGGCGGATGTCGATGAGTATGGTCCGTACGATGCCGAATGGTGGCTCTATAATTTCGGTTCGGGGAACCCGAAAGCGGTTCGTCAAATCAGAATGAAACAGGCGACAAGCGCTGGACCGGATCCATTAACCAATACGGCTGGAACCGTTACGATTCACTATAGTAACGATGGGAATACTTTCATCTCGGTCGGGACGTTTTCCGAGTTGAGTTATGGATGGAATGATATGGTGATTGGCGATCACGGGGCACATCCTATATGGAAAATCTCCACGGAAGACAGCAACAACTGGAGTTCGAACTCAACGAGCAAGTTGGAACCCCCACCCCGACGTATACACCGACTTCAACCAATACGCCGACTTCGACCAATACACCGACTCCATTCCCAACGCCTATTCCCAATACCACCCTGTCTGCCAAAAGTAATACATCTTCTCACGAACCTTCAGCGGCGTATGATGGAGATCCCAACACGTATTGGCAGGCCGACAACAGTCCTTCCGATGATGAGGAATGGTGGCAGATTGATTTCGGTGATGGTTTTGAACAAGCAGTTCAAATGATTGTAATGAATCAGGCTACGTCTCCAAATAAGGCGGATACTGTCACAATACAATATAGTGATAATGGTACGGATTTCTCGATAGTCTGTGAGTATATATCGTTAGTTGAGGGAGAAAATATTTTGCCGTTGCCCATCAATGTTGGAGGGCATCGGTATTGGAGAGTCGTTGCGGAGGACAGTAACAATTCCTGGGCGGTTTATGAATTTAATTTTTATATGTGGGCGGTATCGACTAGTGCTAAAATATATCAACCTGCATATAAAGCCATTGACGAAGATCCTGTCACTTATTGGGAATCGCTTGAAACCGATCCTGATTTGGTTATCGATCTCGGATGGAATATTTTGGAAAAGGTAAATGAAATCGAATTGAAACAGGATTCTACTTTTTATGCTGAAAATATCACGGTTGAATATAGTGAAGATGGCAATAATTTTCTCATTGCAGATACATTCAGTCATAATGATACGTATAATTCAAGTACACAATCGAATATATTGCCCTTGAATAGTAAACCTCAAGGTCGCTTTTTCAAATTCAAGAAATCAAATAGCTTAAATGCATGGAAATTAAAAGATACCGCTTTTTCATATGAGCCAACTTCGACACCTACACCTATACCGGAAAGTCCACGTAATCCATATTATCATGGTTTGACCTATTTCGGCGCGGATATGGCCTCTGGTTGGGAATATGATGAAGAACCGGGAGAAGATTATTCACCAGGCAGTATTAATGAACGTATAGAGAATATTGTGGAAGACAAATTTTCTTTTATTCAATATCAATTAAGTAGAATAAATGAAAAAAACCATACGTACTTTCCCGATCCTTATCAAGAGGGCGAAAAATTTGATTATTATCGTTCACCTGGGTATATTGTAAATAATATAGCAGAGAATCAAGGGGACAAGAAAATAGTGCTTACATTTCCATTCCAACAATCAGACCAAGATTATATGATCGCACCTGATGTTGAGTCTAGTCCTTATCTTGAGTATGGTCCTAGTATTGATAATTTTGCTGCTGGTCTATTGGCTCAAATGGTAACATCAGTACTGGACAGAATAGATTTGGATGAAAATTTAGATAAAATTTTCGCGATTGAAATTGGTGCAGAAGAAGAACATGGAAGACGATGGACAGATTGGGATTATCATCCTCATAGAAAAACAAAGTTTGGTAGTTACCGAGAGGGTGAAAAATTTGCAGAAGTTTATTTGATTGTGAAAAATGAACTGTTGACTTACAGAAGAAAGGATGGAAATGGTGATCCATATGGTGACTGCTTTTTAAATAAGGCTCCTCACAAGAATCTGTGCACGAGTTTGGGTTCGGGAAGGTCACCC
>CAZSIZ010000145.1:0-14765 GCA_964606645.1 uncultured bacterium | reverse complement strand
TATCGCGAGTGCTTCTGGGGTTGGATTCAATTGAATGTAAGTTGTGAACGGATACCAATTTTTTATCCAACGTTACCAGTGGACAGCCTTTTCGAATGGCTAATTCCAAATAGGCGGCATCGTAGGAAGTCAGATTGTATTCCCGCGCCAAAAACAGAATCGATCGCAACGCTTTTGTATCGCATGAGATGTCAATCTCAATCGGAAACGTTTCCAGAATGGAGATCAAATTCGATGTATCAGCAGATTTTATTCGTTTACGCCGTTCGGCGGTCAAGCAAACATTGGTGATTTCCAGCGGCCAAATAGATGGAACCAATGCAGTCGCACCTTCTGTTAACGCATTAAACACCGCATCGGTATAAGAAGATGATTCATCTTGAAAGAAAAACGCTATCGTCACCGAACAATCAAGAACCACCAAACCCATCACCGGCGCCCCTCTTCCATCAATTCTCGAATGGACAATCCATCCAGAGTCAGTTTTTCTCGCAGTTCTTTGGCGCGCTCAAACGCCTGTTTAACTGCTTCTTTGGGCGGCTTCGACACCGGAGTCAATTTGGCCACGGGAATCCCCCGGCGTGTGATGGTAAATTCATGTCCCTCACTCACTTTGGCAACGATCTTTGAAAGATGGGTTTTGGCTTCATGTAGACCGATCTGTTCCATTCAATTATCTCCATAATAAGCTAGATTGTAACCTGGTTTATTATGGAAGGCAACGGATCATTTTCAGTTTTCGAGTTATTGCCGTTACGACATCTTTCCTGCAAATCGAAACAAACAGAGTTAGTTGGAGAGGGCGAAGAGGACGATGTTGATGGCCATGCGCATTGCCTGTTCGCGGATTTCGGGAGGATCCTTGGGATGAACCCCTTCGCTTTCCAGGCCATCGCCGATGTCCGTGTTGAAGGTATAGATCACGACTAGACGTCCTTGGTGATAAATCCCGTAAAGATGCGGGGGACCACCATCGTGCTCGTGGATTTTGGGCGGGCCGTTCTTAAACGGGTAGTCGATCGAATAAACGGGATGATCGAAAGACAGTTCCACCAGAGGCGAATCGGGAAACACCCGGGCGATCTCCTTACGGAATGATTCATCCATCCCATAATTGTCATCCGCCCAGAGAAAACCTCCACGTTGGAGATAGTCGCGCAGGGTACTTACATCCTCATCGGAAAAGAGAACGGTTCCGTGGCCGTTCATGTACACGACGGGATACGAAAACAGGTCCACGTCCTGAGGGGTAACGACGGCTTCTTCAAGCGACGTGTCCAGGTTCAAACGCTCCCGCAGCTGTTCGAGCAAATTGGGAAGCGACGTCGGATTGCTGTACCAATCACCTCCGCCGCCATACTTGAGCCGGGCAATGGTAAATTGATCGGCACGAGGCCCCGCTCCAACAAGCGTCAGAGAAACCAGGGCGAGGAGAATCATTCGATAGCGGATATTTTTCAGCACAATCGTTTAACTCCAATCCAGAAAATAAATCACCCCAAAGGAACGCGAAGGCGCTCGGTATAGACCGGCCCTGTAGGAAGCAGTTTGCTTTCCATGAGATAGAAAGCGTCCACTGAAAGTTTCCCCAAAACCGTATCCTGACAGGCTTCCAAATTCGTGAATGACGCGCGCTGATTACGTTTCGCCCGCCCGATGGTCAGATGCGGCACGAACGGTTTCTTATCGAAAGAAATCCCGGATTTTATCAATGGCTCCCGAATCGCATTTTCCAACGCGGACAGTTCGTCTCCGCCCTGGCTGGCTCCAATCCACAGGATGGAAAGCGGTCCATTTTTTGGAAAGCATCCCAACCCGCCGATCTCGATGGAAAACGGATCGAGGGCCTGGCCGATTCCGGGCAGGCACTTCCCTAACGTATCCAGAACCAAATCTGAAATCTCACCCAGGAATTTGAGGGTAAGGTGACAATTCTGCGGCTTCGTCCAGCGAACGCCTCGAACCTCCGATTCCAGCGATTGCTGCAAGCGCCCGATCTCTTCGTGCAGCGATTCATTCAAGTTCACCGAGATAAACGCTCTCATAGATGATTGGTTGTTCCCATGCAGTAAGATGATTTATTTGAAGGTCCGGTAAAAAGTCAGACCTTGCAGACGAAACGGCAAGATAGGGGTATTCAGAAGCCAATCTCTGTACCCTATCTTTTGGTCACTGAAAGCGTTTTCGACTTTTTGCCGTTTCGTTTTTATATCATAACCGCTTTCCGTCTATTGGTCAGTGGCGAATAGCCCTCTATGATCCTAGGGTTGGAGGATTGAATTTTGATGCCGTTTATTTTATGGCTGTTGATATTCAGCGCTGGAGCCGCCGCGCAATTTCTGATCGCGACGGAACACATCTTTGCGGGATTGCTCCTGTACGGACTGGCGGGATCGTGTGCGTACGTTCTTTTTTATCACTCGAAACCATCGGTTGAATCGAGCGGCTTTCATTCGCAAGCCGCGTCGATTCAACAAAAACATTTCCTGAAACGATGGTGGCCCCTATTACCCGCATTCATCGGATTGGCCGCCAGCGTCTGGTACGTGCGAAACGGAACCAGGCCCCTCGATACGCAAAGCCTTTCTCTGGGGCTTTACTATTGGATTGGCGCAATCGCTTTTCTCTCGATCGCAATCGCACGCCCGGTCATCGCCGCACTCAGGAACGAAACGAAATCCTCGTTAACTCCATTATTGGTTCTGCTGTTCCTTTCCCTCTGTTTTGGAATTTATCGGTTGACGGAAATCCCCATTACCGTTCATGGTGACGAAGGGATGGTCGGAGACTATGCCCGGCGAATTCTGAGAGGGCATTTCGATACGTTTTTCTCCCCCTCGTGGTACGCGATTCCTCAGTTCTTTTATTCCATCCCCGCCTGCGGTATGTTTCTGTTCGGGGACAACCTGTTCGGTTTGAGGATGAGCACGGCGATCCTGGGGACGCTTAGCGTCATTCCCTTTTACTTTCTGGCCCGCTCCTGGTGGGGAAAACGGGCGGCGTTCTTTTCGGGACTGCTCCTTATCAGCAACCACTGGTTCGTTCACTTGATGCACTGCGGGGTCAATTACGTCCAGGCATCCTTTTTCGCCATCACGCTCTTCTCGCTCAGCCATTTCGCCTATCGACGACACTCGCTCGAATGGTATCTTGGCGCGGGGCTGGTGATGGGACTCGCCCTGATGTCCTATCAATCCAATTACCTGCTTCCGTTTTTATGGATCGCGTCTCAGGGCTGGTATTGGATTTTAAGAAAAGCGGATTTCCGGCAGACCTTCGTGGCCACCGTTGTGCCGCTCGTCATCGCTTTTCTGACGATCGGCCCGCTTCTAACCCACGAATACACCAACAATAACAAGGACGAACTCTTTCGCGCCCGCGCCCGATCCGTCGTCGTCTGGAATCCCGAAAACTACAAACACCTCGATTACGTCTACCGGGCGAATGGAAACGGGGGAGTGATATGGCGTAACCAAATCGAACGCACTTTTCTATCACCGATTTTATATCCCGACGCCAGTATTCAATACAACGGTTTCGCGCCATTTCTGGATTGGATGACATCGATTCTCTTTATGCTCGCCGTCGTGATCGCGGGCTATCGCTTTTTCGATATCCGATGGTCCATGCCGGTCTTATGGTTAATCGCCCTATTTTTTATGGGAGGCGTTTTAACGATCGACGCCCCGTTTTTCCCACGTTTGGCGGGTGTAACGACCTTGTTCTTTCTCTTGATCGGAGGCGTTTTCTCGGAAGTTCTGAACGTATCTGAAAACCGATCCCACGCGCGAAATGCGGCGATCGCGTTTGTTGTGCTGGCCGCACTGACCGCAGGTGGGATGAATCTGTACCGGTATTTTCATACTTACGCGAAGGAAATATCTCCCCAAAACGTCCACTATACCCAAACCCATCTCGCGTACCTGATCGCCCAAGGCAATCCAACGACTCGATACTATGTGGTCGAAGACGCGCACTTCACGTTCGCGAACGGCACGATCCGATTTCTTTCGGAAAAACGCATCGGTTGGACAGTCAAAACGATTCCCGACCGGTTTCCCGACGGACCGGTCACGGTTGTCGTTCATGGCCCGATGCGTTATCTTTCTAACAGTCAGAAAACCAAACTGGCCGGATTCTCCATCCGCGAACATCAAGGTGTTACAGGAAAAATTTTATACACGACCTATTCCAAGGAATGAATAAAACTCATGTTTTCCAGTATTAAAATCTTTTACCGAAACGTATTCAGCCATTTGCAGACAACCGGCTCGGTCGCGCCCAGTTCGCGTTTTCTCGCCAATGCGATGACCGACGGTGTCACACGGAAATCTCAACCCCTGCGTATTCTGGAAGCCGGACCGGGAACGGGTCCCTTCACGAAAAGGATCGCGCGTCTCATGCAGGACGAAGACCGGCTCGACCTATGCGAACTGAACGACGGTTTCGTCGAGCACCTGCGAACGCTGATCCAGATCGATCCCGCCCTCAATCACCACCGGGAACGGATCGAGATCTTCCACAAACCGGTTCAGGAACTTGAAGGCGAACATTGTTACGACTACATCCTATCGGGCCTGCCGTTCAATAATTTCGATCCCGGTCTCGTCCAATCTATCCTGGACAATTACCAGCGGTTGCTCAAACCGGACGGACAGCTGACGTTCTTTGAATACGCCTGGGTTCGCAACATGAAGAAACTATTCGTTCGAGGCACGGAGCGGGAACGAATCAGTCGAATCGCTCAAGTGTTAGGTGAGTTTTTAAGTCAAAACGAAGTGGAAATGCGTTTCGTCGCACTCAACGTTCCTCCCTCCGTGGTTCACGTCTGCCGGTTCGACCGCTCAACCGAATAATGGTTTTGATCTCAATCTTTTTCAGGCGGACAATCGATCGCTTGCCGCAACGCATTCACGACGGCTGGATCGTATGATCGTTCTTCAAGGCGGGAAAGAATCTGGAAGGCTTTTTTAATCGATTCCTCTAAATGTTCTTCTCTTTCACTCCACCGGCTGAGCAGTGTCGCGAAAGCGTTAGCTACGGCGATGATTCGGGAACCGAGAGGAATCTGCTCTCCTTTCAGTCCGTCGGGGAAACCTTGACCGTTCCAGGCTTCGTTGACGTGATACACGATATCCCCCACCTCACGCGGAAGCCCCAACGACTGGACGAAACGCAGACTCAGTTCCGGACCCTTCAGCCTCTGCTCTTCATAAGGCGATTTCGATTGAAACGAGCGAAACATCCCCGTATCATGTAGCAACGATGCATAAGTCACGTTCAGTGTCTCCTCATGCGAAAGATCCATCACACAGGACAACCGCTTCGCCCATTCGCATGTCTTTACCGTCACGCCCGGTTTGACCGGATCCTGCGTTTCGATCAGATTGGCGATACTTTTCAATGCGTTGAGCGTGACGGTCCGTTCTCCTTCGTGGAGACGAGTATTTTTTACTGCCAATACGACCTGCTCGGCAAATGTCAACAGAATTTCACGGTCACCGGGAATGAAATCACCGTCCTTATTCGAAACCGTGATGACCCCTTCGATGTCGCTATCGAAAAGGGCGACGGCCAGATAGGATCGGGCGGGATACGTTTCTCCTACGGATTTCCACGGGGGAGCGGCGTCCCCTCCGGGACGATAGAAGATAGGATTGAAATTCTCCGCCACCCAACCGGGAAGCCCTTCACCGAATTCCAAGGTCTGTTGGCCGACTTCATCATCCTTCAATCCCAGCATGACGTGGGGAATGAGCCGGTCCGACTGATGATCGCGTAACATGATCGAACACGTCTCAACTTGCAGAAGTTGCCGCGTCAATTGACCGATACGAGGGAGCAACTCCTCCGAAGTGATCGGCGAGGAAATCAGGCGGTGGACGACATGAATCGTCGACAACGCTCTCTCTCTTTTTTCCATCCGTTGAACCGTCAACGCATTATCCAACGCCGCCGCCCCACCCGCCGCCAGCAGCCGGATGAGACTCTGTTTGGTATCGGAATAGGGATAAAAGCAATCGGCACAGGAAATGAACATGCCAATAAGATAGGTATTTCGGTAGAAGGAAACTGCCAGATACGAACGATCGCCGTCGTTTTGTCCAGATAATTCTTTTTCGAACCATTGACGAATGGGATCGTCTTCTGGCAATTCGTGCATCGCTTTGTCCGCCCGGTCGTAACGCTCGATGTATTCATAACGGTTGATTTCGAGATTGCTTCGTTTGAATACCTCTTCGGGGAAATCCTTCATGTGCGCGGGGTAGAAATCGCCGTCTTCATCGATGAGAAGAATCAATCCGTTGGACAGCCCCAGGGCCAAACACAATTCATTCATAATCCGATCGAGCAAGTCGTCCAGATCGATGATGGTAATGGTTTCGGACCAGACCCGGTGAACCAGTTCAAGATCGTCGTGATCCTCCAACGCCCCACCCAGAAGATGGAGATAGCCCTCGACGATCAACAGGATACTTTCGAAAAGCGCCCGGTTATCCGAAGCGACGTGACAGATACCGATTCCCCCCAGAAAATGGTTTCGGTACCATATCCCGGCAAAGCCTTGGAGAAAGCCTTGACAGCATTCCACGACACACTCCGAAGCGCGGCTATGGCCGTTTCGGAGTGCGGTCAAGCAATCTTGTGAGTGACATTTGTCTTTTTGGGGATCGTCGGGAGAGGATTCACAGAATGGAGACTGCCCGGACTGAGGAAATGGCAGGCGCTCGTAATCATCCCCGGTGATCCACCAGATCGACTCCGGTAAAAATGTGCTTAGACTCCGATAGAGATCGAGAATGTATGGATTCAGCGCAAGGTCGGGAAAACGAAGATAGTGATTCTGTGTTGATTCATTCATGGTCGACGCCTGATTCGAACTGATCCTGGAGCGCTCGCTTAATTTCGGAGAGTTTTCCGTCATCGATTATTTTCTCTCCATCGGAATTCGTGATGTAAAATACATCGGTGACCCGGTCCCCCTCAGTGACAATGCGGGCAAAATGAATGTTGATCCCTCTCGACGAAAAAACCGACGCCAGTTTTTGAAGAATACCAAAACGATTCCGGGTGCGAACGATCGCCACGGTAAATCGTGCCGAGGTATCGTTGGAGAATTTCACCCGGTCTTCAAAACTGCTTCGCCCTGGAGGCCGAACGCCCAGTGGTTTCGGTAAAGGCGGCAGGTCCCCCTCCGATGTTAGTATACGCGCGATTCGATCCTTGAGAAGTTGATAGCGTGATTCCAGGATTTCCGTATTGGCGATGGCGTTTCGGACAACGAAGTTATTGACGACTATTCGGTCGGTGCGAGTATTCAGTCGAGACTCTTCGATCGAGAAATTTTCCAAATTCACGGCCGCGCAAAAACGGCTAAAAAGCCCTACTTTGTCCCGGCAAATCAACACGACGTTCAGACACGCCGGATCGACATGCGAGGAAAGACGGATCACCGGATCGAGGCCGTTGAATGCCTCAATCGCTTCCAGATGGCTCTTGATATCATTCGAATCGAAGTGAAGCATATAACTGGGTGGCAAACGATCCAGATGATCTTCGATCATTCCACGGTCGAAATCTTCCGATAGCGTTTCGATGATTCGATCTTTTCGAGAGACCGCTTGAAACCGCTCATCCTCTTCGGAGGGAGTCTCGCTCATAAAGACGTTGCGAGCCGAAAGATACAGCTGCCAGAGGAGATTGTTCTTCCACTCGGTCATTGACTTGGAAGAAACCGACCGCATATCCACATAAGTCAGCAGATACAGCATATTCAAGTCATTCAGACTCTCGAACGAGTCCGAAAAATCCGCCCTGATCTGAGGATCGGTCAGATCGTGGTGTTGGGCCGTCTGGCTCATGAGCAGATGATGCCGCACTAAAAAGATCAACTGTTTGCGCTTTTTTTCCGGAAGCCTCATGCGGGAGGCAATGATTTCCACCAGGCGCGCGCCCACGATTGAATGATTCCCGGTCCGCCCTTTCCCGATATCGTGAAAAAGAACGGCCAGACGCAACACTTCCCGATCGACACCCTCACGCCATAAGATAAAACGTTCATCGGCAAAAGCCATTTCGTCTTCGAGTAAATGCTCAAGATGATAGAGACACAGCAGGGAATGCTCGTCAACCGTATAGCGATGGACCAAATCGTAGCGGACCAGAAAAACGATATCTCTCCATTCCGGAAAGAGGCATTCGATCAATCCGATTTTGCGCATTTCCTGCAATGCGGCTTCGATGGAATGCGGAAGGGAAAAAAACTTTCGCAGAAGTGCTGCGTTGTATTTGTCGAGAAGAAACGGTTGATCCACTAGAAAACGGTTGTCGTGGATGGCGGCCGCCGTGTCGGGAGAAAGCGTGGCTTTCTGTTCGGCGGTGTGGATAAAGGTTTGTAGAATCCGCTGTGGATTGTGTTCAAAAAAGTGGAGGTCGGGAGGGATATGAATCTGGTTTTCCCGGATGTAGAAGCCATCGGATAGCATCCGTTTCGGTTTGAGGGAAAAGCGTTTCCAAATCGGCTGAGGTGAACAGAGAGATTGCATGGCATCCGCAAAACGGGAGATCGCAAGCGCGTTTTTGTAATATTCGCGCATCATCTCCTCTTCGGCCAGACGGCCCCGTCGATCCCGGAAACCGAGTTTGATCGAGATTTCGTTCTGCAGGGACATGTCGAGCACATCCTGCTCCTTACCAGCCATGAAATGGAGGGTGGTTCGCAGGCGCCACAAAAACGCGATGGCACGGTCTACTCTCTTCATCCTTTGATCGTCGATGAGATGATTACGCATCAGATGAAGCAGGTTCATCGACCGTCCCAGGTGAAACGATCCGAGCCACAACCCGAAGTGATAGTCTCTCAGGCCGCCGGTGCTTTCCTTGATGTTGGGTTCCGAGATATTGATCGTCGCGCCTTGACGCGAACAACGCTCGGTGCGTTCTTGAATTTTGTTTCGGATATTTTCCTTGCGTGTCCGGACCAAATTTCGCCATAGGTCGTGCTTGAAGCGCTCGAACAACCTCCAGTCACCGGCCAGAAAACGGCTTTCCGCCATCGCGGTCAAGCTTTGTGTGTCGGCAGGCGTGATCTCCAGCGCTTCCTTAAAACTTCGGCAGCAATGACCGACTTGAAATCCCAGATCAAACAAGACCTGGTAGTATCCTTTGATCAGTTCGGCTTCTTGGTCGCTGAGTTCGTGTTGGTGGAGAAACAACAGATCGACGTCCGATTTGGGATGCATCTCACGCCGTCCGTAACCTCCCTGGGCCAATAGAAGAATGTGCGCGGGGAGTTCATCCTGCTTCAAAATCCGCATGAGCCGGTCGATCAAAAGTCCAATCGCAAGGGAATCCGTCGCGGCGGTAATCTTCCGAACGACGGCACGTGGATCTTCATCCGTTTCGTGAAGTTGTTTAATGGTATCGAGATCGCTCTTGTAGTGAGCGTAGATGCGCGATACTTCAAGGTCCAATGTATACGGTAAAGCCATAGTTATCGGTTGTCAGTCTTCTGGTGAATTTACATAGTACGGCCTGACATACACTGGGTCAAGAAGATTATGGCTGACCTATCCTGTGGATTCGAGCGAATAACCGTCAACAGTACGATGGCCAATTTTTTTCCAGTGGAATCTAACAATTATTTGGACTTCGGGCGGTCCAATTTTTCAGCGATCGACTCTAAGGATTGGTCGATCAAAAGCAAACGCTTACTACGGGAATTCTGCCCGGAAAGAATTTCGATCCCGGTTTTGGGGATCGATAGGATTTTCGATAGCAGCCGGACGAGTTCTTTGTTGGCCTTTCCATCGGCGGGCGGCGCGTGGAGGGAGATTTTCAGATCCGTTCCCGCCACACCGGTGATTTTCGAGCGGGTGGATTTCGGCGTGACGCGCACGGTCAGCGTAACGCCGTCCTTATGTGTTTGTAAGAATGATGGATTCATTCAGGTCTTCGATGAGTTCGTCTTGGTCGGGAAAGAGAACCGGTAAAGCATCGAGCACTTGTTTCTTGATCGAATCCGAACATGACATCGAAAGAATCTGCTCTCCCATTTCCCGCAATTGTTCCATCCGAACTGATCGGACGACTTTCTTGATCGTGGGGATAGCGCGCGGGGCCATAGAGAGACGTTCGACGCCCAACGCCATCAGCACCAGGGCACAAATCGGATCGCTGGCCATTTCGCCGCAGACATCCACGGGGATATTGAACTCCCGTCCGGTGTCCACGACGGCCGCGATCATTCGCAGCACCGCCGGGTGCAAGGGCTGATAGAGATAGGAGATATTCTCGTTTCCCCGGTCCACTGCGAGGGTGTATTGAATCAAGTCGTTGGTTCCGATGCTGAAGAAATCGAGGTAGCGGGCCATATCCCGTGCGACGATCACCGCCGAGGGAACCTCGATCATCGCACCGACGCGAACGTCTTGGTCGAATTCGACCCCTTCTCTATGAAGCTCCTTTTTCAATGATTCCAGAAGTGCGTTGGCTTCCAACAGTTCATCTTCACCCGAAATCAGGGGGTACATGATGAACATATTTTTGTGGATGCTGGCTCGGAGAATCGCGCGCAGCTGGGTGCGGAAAATATCCTTGTTCGCCAACGAAAACCGGATCGCCCGGCAGCCGAGGAATGGATTCATCTCGTGGGGTGTTTCCAGGGCGTGGGCGAACTTGTCGCCGCCGATATCCATCGTGCGGACGATCACAGATTCGGGGGCCAATTTTTCGGCGACCTCATTGTAGTGCTTAAACTGTTCGTCCTCGGTTGGAACGGAGAATGTATTGAGGAACAGATATTCAGTGCGAAAGAGTCCTACGCCATTGGCCCGGTATTTGGCGATGGATTCCACTTCCGAAGCGAACTCGATATTGGCCGCCAAGTGGAGGATGTATCCATCCAGCGTCACCGGGTCCAAATCCCGTAATTCTACCAGGCGTGATTGGCGGACTTGGATCAGGTCCTGTCTTTCGTGGTATTCTTTGAGGTCTTTTTTCGTGGGCCGAACGATGATCCAGCCCGAATTGCCGTCGATGATGATGAGGTCGTTGTCCTGAACGAAGCGGGACAGGCCGAACACGCCCACGACCGCCGGGATTTCCAACGCCCGCGCGAGGATGGTGGTATGCGACGTTTTCCCTCCGGCTTCGGTGGCGAAACCGAGGACTTTATCACGCTGCATGGACGCGGTATCGGAGGGGGAGAGGTCGCGGGCCACGATGACGGCTTCCTCATTCAGGTCTTCCAAGGATTGAACGCGGACTCCGCGAAGACAATCCATGATGCGGCGGCAAATATCTTCGACGTCTTTGATCCGTTCGCGGAAGAGATCGGGAAGATCGGCGTATCGTTTTCGAGCTTCGTTGACGACGCAGGAAAGTGCGTATTCGGCGCCATAGTTTTTATCGCGCATCAATTCGATCGCCCGGTCGACGATCATTCGGTCTTCCAGCAGCAGGAGGTGCATACCGAGCACTTCGGTCAAGGCGGGGGCGTCTCCGCGTTCGTTGACACGCTGGCCCAGTTCTTCGATTTGTTTTCGTGTGTTGGAAATGGCTTTCTTGAAGCGTTTGATTTCGGGTTCGATCTTTTGTTTGATGAGGACCGATTCCCCGACATCCAAGGTGGAGATGTGAAAGAGGCGGACGTGACCGATGGCGACGCCGGACGAGACACCGAGTCCCCGAAGCTTAATCTTCCCCGAACTTTTCATCGACGAGCTTTTTAATGGCATCGATCGCTTTCCCTGCATCAGGGCCTTCCGCCTGGATCGTAATCTGGCTGTCCTGCTCCGCCGCTAATGTCAGGACTCCCATGATGCTTTTCCCATCGGCTTCAAATCCGTCTTTTTCAATGACGATCGAACAGTCCAGGCGGCTGATGGCCTGGACCAATAGCATCGCGGGCCGCGCGTGGAGGCCCAGTTCATTCAGAATGGTAAATGTGGCTTTACATGAATCGGACATCGTCATGAGTGCCCTTCATGTTTTCGCATCGTTTCGATTAGTTTTTCATCAAATTCACTTGCCATGTGAACTCCACTTGTTTTCAGTTTCTGGTCGATGACGGCGACCTCGACAATCGTGCTGATGTTCCGCCCCGGTTTGACGGGGATCGTGTAACATGGCAGATCGATACCCAGGATTTGAGTGGTTTTTCCTTCGATGCCCAATCGCTCGTAGTCTTTGTTGGGATTCCAGTCTTCAAGGTTAACGACCATGTCCAATTGTTTCGAGTTTCGGACCGCTCGGGGACCGTACATGCGGCTGATATCGATGATTCCGATCCCCCGGATTTCCATGTGATAGGGGACCGGGGAATGACCTTCGCCGATCAACTGCGACAATTGGCTTCCCCGGATCAGGATCAGGTCATCGGCGATGAATGCGTGTCCCCGCTGGATCAGTTCGAGTGCACACTCGCTTTTTCCGACTGAACTCGGTCCGCAGATCAAGACACCCACATTGAAAATATCGATGAAGACTCCCCGTTTGACAACGTAAGGACTCAGTTCGATTTCCAGGTGATCCCACAGGCGTTTGGTGAAGCGGGTGGTATGGTGGGATGTACTGAAAACCGTGGTTTGATAACGTTCCGCCAAAGTTTTGATCTCACTGGAAACGGGGAGACCATTCGTGACGACCACGCAGGGCGGTGGGGAAGCGAAAATCTTCTCCAAATTGTTATAGACGGATTCGTCCTGCAAATGGTGTTCGATAAAGGCGATCTCTCCCGTACCGAGGATTTGAATGCGGTCGCGTTGCCATTTCTCGAAGAATCCGGCGAGTTCCAGGGCGGGCCGGTTGAGTTCGGGCCGGACGATTTGACGTGTCAACCCATCGTCACCGGCGGCGGGGTGTAAGTCCAGGTCGTTGAAATCCAGAAGCCGTTTAACGGGAAGCGGCGCTGGTGTAAAAACGCGTTCTTCAGTCATTTTGTTTTCACGGCGGTTTGGTTGTCGTCTATGCTGCAAAGAATCGAGTATATGTCATCGGCATTTTCGGTCGAGAGCAGTACGTCGCGTGACTCGGTCCGGCTGAGAAAACGTGTCAGGATCGACATCACTTTCAGATGCTGGCCCGGGGCCGTTCGCGGCGCGAGGATGAGAAAGAAGATATAGACCGGCTCACGATCCAATGCGTCGAAATCGATGCCTTCGGGAGAAATACCGCAGGCCACATAGATTTCCTTAACCTCCGCACATTTCGCGTGGGGCAAAGCCACGCCGTGTCCGATTCCCGTGCTTCCCACTTCTTCGCGTTCGATGAGCGCGTCGTAAATCGCATCCCGGTGAGGCAGCTGTTTGATCGATACCAAAAGATCGACCAGCTCAGCGATGACCTCGTCTTTCGTTCTGGATTCCAAAGGGATCTTGATACAACGTGGTGAAATCAGATCAAGCAGGTTCATCTCATCTCTTTCTTTTCGTTCGAACAATCGGCCATAAATCAAAGTTCACTCAGTACGCCCGAATGGTATGGGATCGATTACGCTTCCATCTCCGGTACGATCAATCCGTAATGGCCATCGCTTCGACGATAGATTACGTTGATTTGGTTCGATTGAAAATCCCGGTAAACCAGAAATTCGTGACCGTTTAAATCCATTTGCAGCGCCGCTTCGTCCACGGTCATTGGTTTCGCCGGGAATTGTCGAGTGTGAATGACGGTCGGGGAGGGATGAATCTCCTCGATCTCTTCCCGGTCGAACACGGAGATATTCAGATTGAACTCCCGTTCTTTTTCTTTGCGTGATTTCCGTTTGTGGACTTTGGTCAAGCGTTCTTTGTGCTTGCGTAACTGTTTATCCAGTTTTTCGATCACTTTATCGATTGAGGCGTATAGATCGTTTGTTTTTTCGATCCCATGAACGGTGAACCGATTCGCTTTGATCGTGATTTCGACCACTTGATTGTATTTCTGAGTAAACAGAACGACATGGATGTCGATCACGTGGGGGAAATATTTTTTTAGTTTTTGAAGTTTTTGCTCAAGATACTCCTGAATGGCGGGAGTAATTTCAATACGTCGTCCATCAATCGATATTTGCACGGTAACATCCTCCATAGAGACAAGGCCTCAACCGCTCAAACCGGCCGGTTCTCATCGATAAGCGAGAGAAGACGGTGTTTCGAGTAAGACCCCTTCGAGTTAATCCAGTATTGCCGTTATTATAACCGGAGCGGTTCTTATAAGTTACCTTATTATTCAAGATCGCTTCGGTACAATTCCTTGCTTGATATTATACCTTCTTTACGGGTGGAAACGGAGTGCAAGACTCGAGATTCATTCATGCGAACGATGAAACAACGGATCGACTCTCATATTCCCTCACTACTGATTCTATTCGTTCCAGTGGTTTTCTTTCATTGGAAAATACTGTTCCTCGGTGAAATTCTGTGCGGGGGGGACCTGATCAATCAATTCGTACCTTGGCGTGAATTTGCGCTGGACGAATGGCGTCAGGGCCGCTTTCCCGCCTGGAATCCATTTGTTTTCTGCGGAACGCCGTTCGCTGCCAACATCCAGACATCGCTGTTCTATCCCTGGAACGTGCTGAATCTGTTCTTTTCGGTCGAACATACGTTCTCGCTCTCACTGGTTTTTCATCATCTTCTCTCGCTTGGCGCGATGTATCTCTTTTTGAATGCGTTATGGAAGGATAAGGCGGGGGCGGTGTTTGGGGCGCTGGTGTATGGCTGGTCCGGATTTTTCCTGACGCATGGACACGACGGGCATCTGATCCACGTTCGCGCATACGC
>CAZSIZ010000144.1:0-14773 GCA_964606645.1 uncultured bacterium | reverse complement strand
CCGGGCATGGTTACGCGCTGGTTATTCAGGACTGCCGGGGCAAGGGTGATTCGGAAGGCCTCTGGGATCCGTTCCGCTACGATAAACACGACGGTTTCGATACTCAGGAATGGGTCGGCAAGCAATCCTGGTGCAACGGGAAAATCGGGACCGCCGGAGGCTCTTACGTCGGATTCACTCAATGGATCAGCGCCCCCGAAGGCAGTCAGTATCTCAAAACGATGGTCCCGCTTGTGCCTCCTACTGAGATTTACGATGTCGCTTACGTCGGCGGGGCGTATCAGTTGGCGCTATTAATGGGCTGGGGAACGGGTGTAGCGAAAATCTCTGTCGATAAAGGGAAAATCGACTGGGGCAAAGCCTTTCTCAACCTTCCCCTGAAAACGTGGGACACCGCCATCGGGGAAGAAATCTTCTACCTGCGCGACTGGATTGCCCATCCCACTTACGACGATTATTGGGAAAAACGGGGTATTCCCGACGGGTTTAAAGATGTGACAGTTCCCGTATTGAATATCGGCGGTTGGTACGATATTTTCGCCAAAGCTACCCTAGAACAGGTGACCCGTGTTCGGCATCAATCCACCAACCGTCAAGTTCGACGCAACCAGTACGTTATTTTAGGGCCTTGGACACACGGTATCAGCAGGGACGGGAAAGTCGGTGAGATGGATTTCGGCAAACAATCCTATCAGGACGTCGGCGACATTCAATTCAAGTGGATGGAATACTGGCTCAAAGAGAAAGAGACCGGTGTGGAGGACTGGCCGCCGTATTCCCTCTTCGTTATGGGCGAAAACAAATGGCGAGGCGAGAATGAATGGCCGCTCAAACGCACGAATTTCACGAATTACTATCTCCACAGCCAGGGCAAAGCCAACTCCAAGAGCGGTGACGGCGTTCTCAAAGACAGCCCATCCCATTCGGAAAAGACGGATACGTTCGAGTACGATCCGAATAACCCGGTTCCGAGCCACGGTGGGAATAATCTGGTCGGCGCAACGGCTGGACCTTACGATCAAAGTAAAATCGAGGATCGCGAAGACGTGCTGGTTTACACGAGCGATGAGTTGAAAGAACCGCTCGAAGTGACCGGGCCAATCCAGCTGGTTCTCTACGCCTCGTCGACCGCCAAGGATACCGACTTCACGGGCAAACTGATCGACGTTCATCCCGACGGACGCGCGATCAACCTCTGCGAGGGGATCATCCGCGCCCGCTTTCGCAAATCGAACACCGAACTTTCGCTTATCGAACCGGGGAAAATAGTCCGTTACGAAATCGACCTCTGGGTGACAAGCAACGTCTTCCTGCCCGGCCACCGCGTTCGGCTGGAAGTGTCGAGCAGCAATTTCCCCCGATTCGACCGCAATCCCAACAGCGGCAAACCGTTCGGAAGCGATACCGAAGTGCTCAAAGCCACTCAGACGATCTATCACGACGATAAACACCCGTCGCATCTCGTACTGCCGGTGATTCCAAGGTAAGGCTTTTTCCTTCTTCTCATTTCAGATCACTCCCCGCCCTCAGCATTAATCCTGAGTTGACTTACGGAGAGCAACACAAACCAATGGCCCGCTTTTCTTTCTCATTCATTTTCGGCATAATAGAGGGGAGAGGGTAGCCGATTCCCTTCACGACTGAGAATCAAAACGAAACGACAAATAGTCGAAAACACTTTCAGTGACAACAAGATATAGTATAAAGAATGGCTGATGAAACTCCATCTCTTGCCGTTTCGTCTGCAAGGTCTGGCTTTTTACCGGATCGTGAGGAATGGATGATGAAACTTCCGGACGGGAAATCGTTTGAAGAAGAACGGGAACGGATGATATTCCGGCTTCTTCTGGTCAACAAGTGGTTTTTGATCCCCACATCCGTCGCTTACGAGACGACCTTGGCCAAATCGCCGTTTCCTATGGCGGTTTACAGCCATATCACCCCTACTATTTTTTACACGGCCACGTCGCTTGTCGTGATTTTATTGTTGTGGCTGACCTACCGCCGTCTGGCGGATGGATCGGCGGGGGAATCGTCGATCCAGTGGGTGTCGGTGCTCAGCGTGGTGTCGTTCAGCGTCGATTTATTGTTTGTGTTTTTCCTGGTGTTCGTTCCCGGATTCGGAAACATGTTATGGATTCTCTTTCTTCCCCCCATTTCCCTCGTGCTTCTTGCGCCTCACCTGCCACGTTGGAAATCGTGGGTCGTGGACGGCCCCATCGCTGCCGTCATGCTGGTTTTTCTAGCGGGCGTCTATCAATTACTGATCGCAGATGAATCTCTGACTCCCAAGTTTCATTACCTTCCGGCCGATTTGCTGATCTGTCTGGCGGGATTGCTTTTTATCTGGGTTGACGTGCGTTTGGTTCGATCGTGGCTCGATATCCAGAACAAAGAGACCACTGCTTATGCGATCTGGAATTCTCTTTGGATGGAAACGATTCACCATTTTCCGATGGACGTGTTTTTGGTGAACGAACAAGGCGAAGTGGCCATCGCTTCGGAATCGGTCCGAAAATTGTTGGCCTTGCCGGATGACGGTTCCGGAGAATGGCCGGAAGAAACCCAGTCCGTCCGAAACGCGCTGCTGCTGCGCTTTCATGCGGAATCCGACACCGGTTTGGACGAAACCATCACCGTACCCGACGATAATTTTCCCGTGAAAATATTTCCCTCCTTTTTTACGTTGAACGAGGTTCGCTACTGTATCGCTTTGGCGGAAGAGGACAATCCAGACCTTCCGAAATCATCGGGGGTGATGCGCTCCGACCGGCTGACGATCGCCGGACAGATCGCCGCCGGTCTGGCTCATGAACTGGGCAATCCCTTAGGCGTCATTCAATCCTGTTCGTCTTATCTGCGTCAGAAAATTACATCGGACGATCCCAATCGGGAGGAGTTCGAGTTGATCGAAAGCGAAGTGAAACGCTGCCAGAATCTGATCGACCGGCTGCTTTCGCTGGCCTCGCCCAAACGGGATACCCCCGGCGTTCACGACCTGCGGGATATTCTTCAGCAATCGTATTCCCTGGTGAAATATCAGGCGGGAGACCGGACGATCGAACTGAACGCGCCGAATGACCCCATGCCCGTTTTTGCCAACGAGGGGCAACTGTCCGCCGTGTTCGTCAATCTCTTTCTGAACGCGCTACAGAGTATGGAAGCCGCTTCGCCGGAGGCCATGCTTCGGATTCACTCGCGTGTGCGGGGCGGGGAAGCCATTGTCGATGTGACGGACGAAGGGGCCGGGATTCCGGGGGAAGAGCTCGAACGGATATTCGATCCGTTTTTTACCAAAAAAGCGCAAGGCACGGGTTTGGGCCTGTCGATCGTTCATCAGATCGTCTCTTCGATGAACGGCCGTATCGATGTTGCCAGCAAAGTGGGAGCGGGAACGACCTTCACGGTTTATCTGCCGCTGCATAAAACGAAAGAGGAATAAATGTCACGCCGTAAACCACCGAGGATATCGAACGACTCACCGGCCGCTTCCTACTGTGAGAAAACGGCGCAGATGGCGCTCTGTTTTCAGATCCTGGCGACCGCCCTTTACTATAACGGATGGATACTGCCGTTGATGCACAAGATTCTTTTGGGGCAGTTTCTGGCGGTGACGGCCTGGTTCTGTTATCTGCTTCATTCGCTTTTTGCCCGGCGGTTCGTTCTGGCTTGCAGCCCCTACTATCTTCCGACGGGGATACTCTGTGTCTGGGCGGGGTTCCGGGCTTTTACCGCTCCGAATCAGGACGCTGTTCACAACTACTATATCTTTTTCACGATTCTCTCCACGTTTCCCTTATGGGTGACATACTTTCGCAAGCGCTATTTCGTGAATTTATTCCTGTGGACCGTGTTGATCACAGGCGTCCTGATGACGGTGGGCTGCCTGCGTCAACTCTCTATGACCAATCCGCGATTCGACTGGAGTTTTTTCGAGGCGTCGACACTCTCTCCTGGATCGTACGACCGGCAAAACCTTGGCTCGTTTATGGGGCATAACAACGACAGCACGTCATACATCGCCCTCTCCGCGATCGTGGCCGGTTTGCTTTGGAAACTCTATCGTGGCCGCGTTCAATGGGCACCGCTTTTTCTCGTGTATATCCTGGTGGCGTTGGTGATGATCTATCTCGGCGGCAGCCGGGGCGTTGCGCTGATGACGCTTTCGGCGGTCACGGTGCTTGTTCTCGCGTTTTTTGCATGGCGGATAGGTTTTAAAACACGGATTGCCGAACACCCCAATTCGATTTTGCCAAAACGCTGGGGTGGATGGGGAATCGGATTGTCTGCCGCAGCGGTGGTGTTCTTTATCTTGTTACTGAAACTCGCTCCGATTAAAGAGAAAGGGTATGAGAATGTCTTCAGCCGTTTTATGACCTCGCAGGATACGCTGATCTCAGGAACCTACCCCCGCGTGTGGACGATGTCCCTGCTTATGGCGCGAACCAATCCCATCTTAGGCGTTGGATTTTCTTCCTGGCCGTTCGAGTATCCTTTCTATCAGGAAAAATGGTTCACCCGCTATCCCCAAACGCCTATCGGCCTTCCAGAGGTTGGCAAACATACGATGAGGGGCCATAACGATTACCTTCAACTCTGGGCGGAACTAGGGATTGTGGGTTTGGCGTTGATGCTATGGCTGTTGTTCGTTCATGCGAAATGTTTTTGGCTGATTCTTAAGAAGCGGTTTTCTTCGCCGATCGCTTTGTTTGCGTATACGGCGACCATTGCGTCGCTGGCTCAGGCGATATTCGGTTTCCCCTTTCACTTGGCCGCCGGGAGCTGTCTGTTTCTGGGGAATCTTGCACTGGTCTCCTCCCGTCTGGACCGACAGGTGTGGCGGTGGGAACCGGTTTGGATGAAACAGCCTTGGTCACAGGGGCGCGGCGGGGCCATGCTGGGGATCGCTGCTCTTTTTGTGCTGCTTTACTATCCGATCACCCAGTTCGTTCTTGGCGAACATATCTCCCAGAATTATTGGAATTGCGGAAAATGGGCGGGAATGTATCCGGACAAGGCGCAAGCCTATCTCGACCAAGGCTACCAACGTCTCGGTCACTCATTCAAGTATCAGCCGAATCATGGGAAAAATCTGTATACCTACGGCATCGATACGTTTAACCATGGAGCCATCGCTCAAGATAAGGAAATGATTCTGGAGGGGATCGACCTGATTAAACGCTCCCAGGGCAATTATTCATTCTATGGTTCGTATTCGCATATCGGTGAGGCGTATTACCGGCTCTGGAAACTCGATCCTAAACCGGAAACTATCGAGGAAGCCATCAAGAACTACGAAAAAGCCGCGTCGATCATGCCCATCGATGAAGAAAACTGGCTTCAGCTCGTGCTTCTCTATTCGGACAACGGCCAGTTGGAAAAACGTTTGAATGTGCTGGGGGGGACGGAAATCCGTTTTCCCGGTTTCGTCGAACGGAAATTTCCGGATGCCGCATTCGCTGCCGAGAGCCGTGGTGAAATCGAAACCGCCGCCAATCTGTACGCGCTCGCCGCTTTGGTCAAACCGGAGAGCGAGGAAATCTTCAAAGCGATGAATCTGTTCTACATGCGAATCGATCGCCTGGACATGCAGGCCAGCATACTCGTTCAACTGGCCAAACACCAGCCGCCGCAATCGTTCAACTATTGGATGCTCTCGATTCTGACGGCGCAGTTACAAACCGAGCGGAGTCATGAGGCCCGTTCCATGATGGCCAATCTTTTTCAGATACAGGAAATCCGGGATTATCCCGAACTGTGGTATTACTCCGGGCTGGTCTCCTGGATCGCGGGGCATCCCTGGGAAGCCGTGCTGTATTGGACGAATGCCCTGGATCATGAGGTGACGCTGGACTTGGTGGAACCGCCATTGTCGCTCATTCTGGACCAAATCTATCAACCGGCGGTCATTCGATAAATCCTCTTTTAAGAAAATATTATTAAAATCGGCTCAATATGTTACAAATTTTGTCGAAAATCGTTTAGGTGGGTTGCGAATTAAAACGAATCGGCTGAAAGTCGAAAACACTTTCAGCAACCACAAGACAAGGTATAAAGATTGGCTTATAAGGCCAATATCTTGCCGTTTCGTCTGCAAGGTCCGACTCTTTACCGAACTGTATATTGTATGGAATAAAACGAAGGCAGTGTGCGTAAATAGGATAAAGAGGCGACTTGACTTCCCCGAAACGAAAAAAAAACTAAAATTAATTTATAGCCGTTATTTTTGGAGCGAACAATAATGAAATACCGATTTATGACAATCCTTATTGCCGTGCTGTTTTGCCTAGCCGGATGGACACCGGAGTGCCTGGCTGGGAATCAGCATTTGGAAATGGCGAAAGGCCAACATAATTTCCTAAAAGTCACAGCATTTATTACGGACCGCTACGAGAAGGAAGTCGATTTAGCGGAACTCTACGAACATGCCTGGCTGAACCTTGAACGGATTCTGCCCGATCCGGCGGTAATCGATTCGGCCACATACAATATCTATTCAACCTCCGAAGAGATTTCGGAGCTGTATGCCGGGAAGATCGAGAACGTATTGACCAAAACGGCGAGAAAACGCGTCGACGATGCCACCCCGACGATTCAACAACTGTGGAACCGCGCAACGAACGGTTTGGTGGCGGCCTTGGACGATCCCTATAGCCAATACCTCCCCCCCGAAGAGCATCAAGAACTTCAGCGGGTTTTATCCGGGGAACCGAACGAACAATTCTTCGGTGTCGGAATCAGTGTGGATTGGGACACCCAGAGTGACGAGGGCCTTCTCGTCATTGCCCCTCTGCCCGGTACACCGGCAGAAAGAAACGGAATCCACGCCGGTGATGTCATTGTGGCAGTGGATGGGGAGTGGATGAAAGATTGGGACGGCACGATGATGGACAAGCGGAATCAAGCCGTCGATAAGATCAGAGGAAAGCAGGGAACGAGCGTCATTTTGACGATCAAAAAAATCGGCGATCCCGAACCAGTTGCCATTGAGTTGACTCGTGAACCGATCAATTCCGATCTCCATATTATGAAAGAGATGCTGGATGATGAAATCGGCTATATCCGTTTGGATAATTTTTACGCCGATGCCGTCGGCGATGTATTGGAGGCCTTGCGCTACTTGAAGATGGAAGGGATGAAACAGCTGATTTTCGATTTACGGTATAATCCCGGCGGGTATCTCGATCAGGCCTGGTACGTAGCCGAACTCTTTCTGAAAAAAGGTGATCTCATCACTTACACATCCGGCCGCAAATCGCCCCCCCGGCAATTACACGACCGGGGAACGGCCGGGGAAAATTTCTCCACACTCCCTATGGTCGTTCTGGTCAACCAATGGTCGGCCAGCGCTTCCGAGGTTGTCACGGGGGCGTTGAAAGACAATGGGCGGGCGACGGTGATCGGTAATAAAACATTTGGAAAAGGCTCGGTTCAGGAGGTCTTTCCTCTTCAGGGAAAAGCGGGCCTCCGCCTCACGGTCGCCCATTACTACACCCCCTCCGGCGTGTGCATACATGAAGAAGGGATTCAGCCGGATATCGAAGTCGATTCCCTGACACAGGATGAAGCGGAGACAATCGAAAAGAAAAGATATCGAAACGTTTCTCGAATGATTCGCCTTTTCGATCGCGACCCCCAGATGAAAGTGGCATGGGAATTCATGAAAGGCGAAATCACGCTGGCGAACGGCGAAACGGACAATCGTTCATAAAAAGGTTAAGGAATGGCTATCTACGATATCACGCTTCCTCTCCGGCCCGAACTTCCCCCCTGGCCCGGAGATATTCCCTTTACGTTGACGCAGGACAGTTCGATCGAGCAGGGCGGCCGCTGCAATAAATCGGGTTTTTCGATGAGCAGCCACTTCGGGACGCATCTGGACGCACCGTACCATTTCGACAATGGCGGGATCACATTGGAGAAAATCCCGTTGGACGTTTTTGCCGGACCGGCTCTGGTCCATGTCGTGGACACGACCGATCTGATCCGCCCGGAACATCTGCCCAATCTGGATGGTGTCGAGCGGATTGTCTTTAAAACTCCCAACACCAGCTTTATCGCGGACAGCACGTTTAACACGAATTTCGTTGCTGTCGGTTTGGAGGCCGCGCAGGTATTGACTCAGGCGGGAGTTCGTCTGGTGGGGATCGATTATTTCTCGATCGAATCCTACCAAAATCCGGGGAATCCCGTCCACCTCGAACTCTGTGGGAATGGGGTGGTTCTGGTCGAAGGGCTGGACCTTCGCGCGATCGAGCCGGGGCAATACGAACTGATCGTTCTGCCCTTGAACATTCTGGGGGGAGACGGCAGCCCCTGCCGCGCCATTCTCCGCGATTGATCGTTGTCAGCTATCAGTTGTCAGTTTATGATATTCCCTACGAATTGTGTTGAGTTTTTCCGTTCTATGGATCGGCGCTGCTGTCTCCGATTTCTGGCCCCTTTATGCTAGAGTATGGCCATCATGATTTCTTTCCGGGCCGATGGCATGACTACCAAAACCTGCACCATTGAAAACGGTTTCGTTCTACGCCGGTGGTATTATTTCGCCTGGCTGATTCCGGTGGTTTTCGGGCTGATTCTCGATCTCCGGTTGATGTTCTCCACTTTCGGCCTGCCGATCGACGACGCCTATATTTACGTGAAATACATTCAGAACATCGTGAGCGGCTCCGGGTACAGTTTCAATCCGGGCGAGACCAGTTTCGGCGTGACGAGTTTTCTGTTCACCATCACCTGCTCGCTGTTCCAGTTCATTCTGCCTTTTATCGAAACAGTGCGAGTATGCCAGTGGGTGAGTGTGCTGTCTCATACATTTCTCTTATGGGTCGCCCAGCGGATCGTGTTCGGCCAGACGGGGAATTTCGTCATCAGTCTGATGGCGGGTGGATTGTTGGCGTTCTGTTTCCCTTTGTATTTTACCGCCCCCTCCGGCTTGGAGACATTGTTTTTCATCGCGGCCGTGCTGCTGACGGTCTGGCTGGGTTTGAGGGAGCCACGCATCAGCCCGGTCTGGCTGGGCGTTCTTTCCAGTGTGATTTATCTCTCACGTCCGGAAGGCGTCTATTTCACGCTGACGTTCCTGTGTTTCTATTGGGCCTATCCATTTATTTTTTCCAGAGGTGATTTCTGGCCAGAAATCAAACGCACGATTAAAGCATCGTTTTTCTATCTCACCGGTTTCGCGTTTTTCACGCTACCGTATCTTCTTTTCGTGAAAATTCACAGCGGCGGCTGGATGCCGATGACGTATTACGGCAAGTTGCTCAACCGGAATGATTTTACAACATTCCACTGGTCGATCCGCGTGAAGGAAGGCGTTATCGCGTTAATCAAGGGGTATCGGGAAACGCTTCTCCAGGATCCCATGCCGTTCACGCTGGCAGCGATTATTCTCCTCGCCTTCTTTTCATCGATCGTCTTTGCGTTCCGATGCGGGAAAACACCGCCATGCCCTCAGCGATTCGCCGTGCGCGCCGCCGTGTTTTCTTTTTTTCTTTACCCTTTCATCTTCGGTTTCGCGTATCGAATCAGCCCTTTGTTCGGCGGCTATTGCGTTCGGTACATTCTGATTCTCGCCGTTCTGTGCCACATCGAAGCTTTCATCGCATCGCACGTGATCCTGTCGAGTCTATTCGCCTGGGGTCGTTGCGAACGAAAGCGTGAAAATACAGTCCAAATCGCTTCATGGATTTTTCTTCCGCTCATCGTCTATTCAGCCTCCATCGATTTCAAGCGTCTCGATGGTGACATCGCTAAATACCGGCGACACGTCACCGTCAGCGAATCCGTGCGTAAACAGGCGGCGGAATGGATCAACGAAAACACCGCGAAGGAAGCCCGTGTCTTTACCAGCAACACGGGATTGGGCGCGGTGGGAACCTATTGCGATCGGCCGATCAAGGATGAGGCGGGATTGATCAATCCGGACATCCATCCCTATCTGAAAGGTTTTTCCCAGGGATTTCACCACTGGGACAAGATGCTGGAATACATGAAGGAAAAAGAGATCGATTACGTCACGGTCTTCCCCCCTTATGGTGACTTGACCCGTCATACTCGACTGTCCGCCGTGGTGGAGGAGCCGGAATTGAAAGGCACGAATTTCGAGAGGATCATGAAGATCGATATCCTCCGCTTCACCGCGCCGGAACGTTTCGATCTTTGGAAAGACTATCCTCAGGAAGCGGTGTTCGTCGACCGCGCGTTTCCACCCGCGCAGCAAAACCGCCCGAAAGAGGAAGGCCGGGTTCGGGTAACGGAGTGGGAAGGGCAGCCAGTGGTTTCCATTCTGATGAAGCACCCGCAAGCCGATATCCGGCAGCGGATGATCTTTCCATCCAAAGCGCGTTTTACTGCTGGGATCGCGTTCGATTTTCCACCACGCGGGTACGCCAGGGATGAAGCAATCATCGTCGAAGTGAAAGTCAACTACGCCAAAACAGTGAAAACCGTTTATTCCCAATCGTTCGTCTTACACGAGTTGGAACCGCGCCGGATAGCCGGGCGGATCGATGTCGATTTGAGACCGTATAGCAAAAAATATGCGTATTTGCTTTACGGTGTGCGGACCTCGAAACCGTCTCTGGAAGGGGTGTGGGCGGGCTGGATCGCTCCGTCTCTTACATCATCTCATCCAAACGAGTGAACCTGCTCGAATTCTTATTGCTTCTTGTTAAGTGTCAGGGTGGGTTGTGGCTGTATCGGATCAGGCTTTTTTTTCAGATTTTTCTTTTTTGGAATCTTTCTTGGACGCCGCATCGATTTTCTTTTTCATCTCTTCCAGCCATAAATTTCCTTTGGCGAGAAGGGATTTGAATTTCAGCATTCTCTCTTTATCTTTCTGCGATCGTGGTTGAATATTATCAGGTGTGACGAGCGCGGCGATAAGAAATTTTTCTTTGGGGCCGGGTTTAGACATATTGATTAAACCGGCGGCTCCGAGAAAACGCGCCACCGATTTTCGCGCCTTGAACTTCATGGGATCAACGATGTCTTCATCTCCCAACAGCGTGGTCTGAAGATGCATCATCATACTGTTCTACGTTCCCGTTACGGTGAGCGGACGGTCTTCATCGGGGGGCAAATCCACTTCCACTTCGTACTTGGCGACAATTTCTTCCGGCTTCATTACTCGATCGGTCGTTTTTCCAAAAAGTCCGGTTTTCTCTTTAACGGTTGGAAGTTTACCTCCGTTTCTTTGCTTGACACGGGTTCTGAAAATATCCATTAAGGAGCGGCTCACCAGCGCCATACTGGCTTTTTCCAAAATGCGTACCAACGATTTCATTTTCCCGTTTTTGAAATACCGCTTTTTCATGAAATCCGAAAAAGCGAACTCGCCGATTTTTTCCAGCATGCTCCGGTATTCTTCCAGCATCTGTTCGTATAGTTTATCTTCCGTTATGCCGGCACCGGCTAGATTTTCGAGTTGCACCTCTCCCGTTGTGGTTACGGTCGTCGTCGCCCCGGCCGATTTCATATCCCGAGTGATGTCGGCTAACTCTTGGGATTTCTCCATCTGAGCAAGCCGCTCGTCGACATCTTCTTTGGTAAGTTTGGTTTTGGATACTATCTTCTTTTGCATACCAAGCCCCGAAACTACTATAATTTCTCAACTCACTCCTAATTCAAGATAATTAAATCCATAAAATTTTACAAAATACATCATCTTTTGATAATATATTGAATGTTTAACTCAAGTCAATGCTAAATCAAGTATCCTAAACAATCTATTATAATTTGATAATTTTAAAAAACTACCAGACTCATACACAATAACCATAAAATCGAACGAATTATTGATCCACAGCCGGTCAAAATCGGGCGAAGGATCAATCCATACAAAATCGAATAATTTGTTCGGGAATCCGGTTTAGCGGTGTCACGGCATCAACGGCGTCCAGTTTGATGGCTTCATTGGGCATCCCAAAAACAACGCTGGTGGATTGATCCTGAGCGATGGTTTTCGCGCCCTGATTTTTCATCTGCTTTAAACCCGACGATCCGTCTTTTCCCATACCTGTCATAATCACCCCAATGGCCCTGTTTCCCGCTTGATCGGCCACTGATTTGAAGAGCACATCGACGGAAGGGCGATGACGGGATACCAGCGGTCCTTGCTTTAATTCGATCCGGTAATCGGCATTGGAACGGCGGAGAAGTAGATGTTGATTTCCGGGAGCGATAAACGCAGTACCGGAAGAGACAACATCGCCCTGCTCCGCTTCCTTGACGTCGAGGTGACTGCTTTGATTCAAGCGGTACGCAAACGACTTGGTGAAGCTTTCGGGCATGTGCTGGACGATGAGAATCCCTGGCGAGTTCCCCGGTAAATTTTCCAAAACCGACTGCAAGGCTTGGACTCCCCCGGTCGAAGCGCCTATCGCGATGATTGACTTTTGTGAATTTTGAAGTTTGAAAGCACTCGTCGAAGGTGGGGATTGGGTTTGACGAGGCGATCGTACATCGACTTGGGCGGCGGCTTTGATTTTGTCGACCAATTGAACGGACAAGTCGCCGATCCACCCATCCGCCTGGGGCTTGCACATCACCTCTACGGCCCCCAACTCCAACGCTTCCATCGCGACTCTGCCTCCTTCGGGAGCCAGGGAGGAAACGACGATCACCGGAAGTGGATAATAGTGCATCAACCGGCGCAGAAAAGTAAGCCCGTCCATGCGCGGCATTTCAATATCCAAGGTCACGACGTCAGGCCGAAGACGCACGATCGTATCGCGTGCTTGATAGGGGTCCGGAACGGTTCCGACGACCTCGATATCGGGGTCTTTGGAAATTTCGTCGGCAAAAATTTTTTGCACGATGGGAGAATCGTCAACGATCAAAACTCGGATCGACATAATTTACTATCCATGTACCGGCACATCGGCCAATGATAAAACGACCGGTGTGATACGGGAATATTCCTCGGAACCGAATCCATCCGTTCGGCGTTATTTCGCCTTTGCCATTGTTTCCGTGATTATCCTGACGACCGAATCCGGTTTGAATGGCTTAATGATGTAGTTATTGGCACCGTTCTTCAACGCTTCGATCACGCGAGATTTCTCGGATTCGGTCGTAACCATAATGATGGGCATCGTTTTTCCCGCTTCGCGAATTTCTTTCAGCGCGTCGATTCCCGACATGACCGGCATGTTCCAATCCAGCAGGATCAGATCGTAATCGGCCTTATTGGCTTCGTTGACGGCTTCCTCTCCATTGGCGGCTTCTCCGAACTCGGTAAAATCGATTTGGAGCAGAATCGTGCTGAGAATTCTGCGCATGGTTCCTGAATCGTCAACGATCAGTGCTTTCATTTTTTTCCTCTCGCCACTCGTGAATCGTATCGAATGTGAATGAAGATCGAAATCTCCTAATTGACAAATAAACGGGATTTGAAGCCAGGATGTTCTCTCCCGGCATTCATTTCCGTTTGCATGATTTCATTATCATAGACCTTGGCAGCGCTCATGTCGATTGGAATCTACTTGATGCGCCTTTAACGGTTTCAATCCCGGTATCATCCTTCCATCGCGGGAAGGTTGATACTAATGCGCGACTTGGCCGACGATCCCAATCTCTTCACCGGATAGTATTTTATCGATATCGAGCAGCATGGTTACGTTGTTATTGATTTGACCGACACCCAAAATGAATTGCGTGTCCACGTCCGCTCCAAACGAGGGCGTCGGTTCGATCCGGTCTTCGGTGACATTTACGACTTCACAGACTTCGTCCACGATGATCCCCATCGTGATCCGATCGGCCTCACCGGCAATCTGCACCACGATAATGCACGTTCGCTCCGTATCTTCTTTGGAAGGCAGATCGAATTTCATCCGCAAATCCACTACGGGAATAATTTTCCCGCGCAGATTGATCACTCCACGGACAAAAGGAGGTGTGCGAGGCACTTCCGTAATTTCCATCAGGCCGATGATTTCGAACACTTTCAAGATTTGAAGGCCGTAGGTCTCTTTTCCCAAGGCAAACGTGAGATATTTTCCGGCAAGATGTTCGGCGGATGAGTCTTTGTTATCGAATGATGAAAGACTTGAATTGCCGCTCATGAATAATCGCTCCTTTTTCACCGCCTGAGTTCGGTTCTTTGCCGTTTCGTTTTATCAGATTTCATTCATAACCGCTTCGGAGCGAAGCGCTCTCCATCGGGGAGAATTTTCGTTGGCGAGTCGAACCAGTCCCCCGACGTCGAGAATCAGGCCCACCAGCCCGTCCGAGAGAATCGCCCCTCCCGACACACCGGGGACTTCTCGAAACACTTCCCCAATGGATTTAATCACGATCTGCTGCTGGCCGACCAGTTCGTCAACCAGCAAGCCCGCCAGCCGATCGTTATTTTCAACCACGACGATCAACGCTTTCGCCGGGTCTCTCTCCGAGTGTTCCAATCGAAAAAGATCGGCCAGACGAAAGATGGGGATCAGTTTATCATGAATCTTCAGCATCTCTCCCCGATTGAATACCGTCGAAATATCTTCTGCTTTCGGTTGCAGAGACTGAACGATGGACAAGGTGGGGATGATATATCGTTTTCCGCCGACACGAACGACCATCCCGTCGATGATCGCGAGCGTTAATGGAAGACTGATCGTGATGATGCTTCCTTTACTGGGTTCCGAGCGGATATCGACCTGTCCCCGCAATGCTTCGATGTTCCGCTTGACGACGTCCATTCCCACTCCCCGTCCGGAGACTTCCGTTACTTGCTTCGCGGTGGAAAAACCGGGTTCAAAGATGAGGTTGAATATTT
>CAZSIZ010000143.1:0-14787 GCA_964606645.1 uncultured bacterium | reverse complement strand
CATTGCGGCTGGCTTTCAATCCGTTTATAAATATAGAAAGCGTAAGTTAAAGTTTATAACGGAGTTAACGATTCTTTATTTTGTTGTATCTCTAGGCTGTTCCTTCTGGGAACTGGGGAGCACAAGCGCTTCGGATCCAGGACGAAGCCAGGTCTTTCTATGGAAATACCGCCTGGAAGGCGAGTGGAAGGGAGTGGTTAAAGCGATTCGTGAGAAAACCGGCGTAAATGAAGTGATCTGTTCACCGGACGACCGAACCAGTTTCTTCGTGGTCTCCGTTCGAACCGGACGGAAAAGCCTTTTAACTTACGCCTCCCATTCCAACTTGCGCGCCAATCTCGAAGACCGCCAAACAACCCGCAAGGCCATTCTTTCGGCCACCACGAAAGCCGATCTGCTCCAAAAGGCGGAACAATACGAAATCCGCTATCTGTTATGCCACTTGAAAACCGTTCCCAAGGATCGAATTCGCCTGTTTCAATCCTGGTTCCCCGTAATTTATGACGACGGAGTAATCTTTCTTTTTTCATTGGATGATAAAATGTGTTAAAATACCGGCGTGTATCATTGATTTCTATGTATAGTAGGAAAGTTGAGGGAGTATCGTGAAACGGATTTTAGTCCTGCTCTGTCTGTTCGGAATGACAGTTTCCAGTGGGTGTGCTGCCGATGAATCGAATCCATACAACCGGATCGGCGGCTGGAAGGAAATCTCCCAGGAACCCAAGCGTTTCTTTTATACGAAAGAGATCGACGGCGTCTGGTGGCTGATCGATCCGGGGGGAAACGGTTTTATCTCCAAAGGTGTCAATCACATCTCCAACATCGCGGATTTCTCGCCCAAATTGGGATACAGTCCCTACGCGCGAGTCACAGAAAAGAAATATCAGACCGGCGAAAACTGGGCGAAAACGGCATCGGCCAATCTGCGTCAGTGGAATTTCAACACCATCGGTTCATGGTCGGTTGAAAACATGCGCCGCCAGCAGATTCCCTATACGCTCATCTTGAACATCGCCACAAAAGCGGGCGGCAACTGGCAAACCGGTCGCTTCCCGGATGTCTTTTCCAAGGATTTCGAGCGGATCGCTAAACGGATCGCCCGTTCTCAATGTCGTCAACGCGCCAACGATCTCTTCCTGATCGGGTATTTCACGGACAACGAACTGCACTGGGGACCGGACTGGCGCTCCAAAGATTCTCTTTTGATCGGTTTTCTTCGCATGAAATCCGATGCGCCGGGGCGCCTGGCAGCGGTCGATTTTCTGAAACAGCGCTACGGCTCCGTCGGCGAACTGAACACCGCCTGGAAAACTACCGCCGTCTCGTTCGCCGCCTTACCCGATTCCATGCCTTTCCCCGCGAACGAAAAACGCGAAAAAGACGAGGCCGATTTCCAATACATCGCTTCGGAAAGATATTTTAAAGTGTGCAAAGAGGCGATTCAAAAAGAAGACCCCAACCATTTGATTCTCGGCTGTCGTTTCGCGGGCGTCGCGCCCGAACCCGTTCTCCGGGCCGTCAGTGAACATGTCGATGTCGTATCCTTCAACACGTACAATTTCACCCCGCCCGAAACCGCGCTCGAACACATTCATCGACAAACCAGCAAGCCGATGATGATTACCGAATTCTCCTTCAAAGCGATGGACTCCGGTCTGCCCAACACGCGGGGAGCCGGTAAACCCGTTCAAACCCAGAAGGATCGCGCCAAACATTTTACATCTTTCGTCACGGCTTTGATGAAACTACCGTATATGGTGGGGTATCACTGGTTCGAGTACGTGGACGAACCGGCGGCAGGACGCTTCGACGGGGAAAACAGCAACTACGGCCTGGTGACGATCAAAGACGAGCCGTACGAAATATTGACGAAAGAGATGACCCGGATCAACGGTTCGATCGAACGAGTTCACGCTCGAACCGCCGTGAATCAAGACAGCCAATAAATGCCCCTCTCATGGGGAAGGAAGTTGGAAGATGCGAATTCGATTTTACTATTTACTGTTGGCCATTATTCCGTTTGCTGCCGCAACGTTTCCGTCCCTGACCGCTTACGCTCAAGGTGTTGGTGCGGCCTCTGTTATATCCCCTCCAACCACGTCTTTGACAATCCCGGTGTTTTCCCCGGCAAAAACGTTATATGTTTTCGATTTGGAGAAATACCTTGAACTGAAACCCACCAATAAAGTTTGGCAATACGATGTCATCAATTTCGTCGTCGCTTTGCAAGGCATGCTCAACCGGGACGAACCGACACTCTATATCTTTTACGTCCGCGATGGCCTCAGTTCCCACAAGATCAACGTCGACCGATACTGGCTTGAGAAATTGCGGGGGGCGTACGGTTTTCTTGCCGATCACGATTTAGTCTATATAAAGACGGTGGAGGAACTGATCCAGACTTTCCGCTCTGCGTTCAGTGGAGTGGTGTTATGGGATCCCTTTGTTCCCGCGACGGGAAACGTGGCGTTGACGATTGCCGGACGGGATGGTTTGCTCCCGATCAGACACGACACTTCGCCTGAATCTCTCTATACTCAATTAGTGACGAACGGCCCCCAAATTCCGGCGGGAGAACGTCTGACCGGCAAATTTACTCCAAATGTGACTATGATTCCCGATATCAATCTTCAAACCACCCGAACGGCTAAAACCGATGCTTATTTGTGGGCTAAAATTCTCTATCTGGACGGTGGGAATTGCTCTCCTACTCATATGGCGTTTTTCCTGGACCCCTTTGACTGGGATCCGTCCACACCCGGTTTTCAATATCCGAATCTCGAGGAATGTTCGATCGTCAACCACGATTTCTATATCGGGGAAAGAGCCTTCTTTTTCGACCTCGATCCCTGGTGGGATGAATCGGCGACGGATGTACCTCCCAGCACGTTCAACATAGGATTCGATTACAAATATTTCAAAGATATTATGATGTCCGCCAATCGTAACACGATCGAGGGCGACCGGATGATTCGCGTGGGCGGATTTATCCCCTGGTGGATCAAGTACACGGCGAATGCCGGAGGCCAGCATTCCGCCGAAGAAACCGTGGAAGAATTCGTCAGTGCGATCTCCGCCTACAATGGAGTAATCGACGCCGATGGATCGCCCTTCGCCTCAATCGCCAACGCATCGGTTTACCGGCATGTGCCACTCAAAAAACGTTATTTCCAGAATCCCATCCCCCCGAAAAGACCGCTTGAGAATAAAAACTACTTGCTATTCGTCATCGGAGAATTCCGCTCTTCCGCACTGCTCTATCAGACCATTCCAACGCTGTGGACCGATGCCTATCGTGGTGAATTACCTCTGGCCTGGGCGATATCCCCTCTTCTGTCCGAACGGGTTCCTCACATCTTCGATTACCTGTACACGACGAAAACTGCTAACGACTTTTTCATTTCGGGAACGCCGGGTGCGGGCGTCTGTTTCCCCAACCGCTATATTCCTCCGCGTGGACATTCCGAATTGAAGAACGGAATCTATTTCTGGGAGAAATTGTCGAAATCGCTTTATAAGAAATTCGATCTGCGCACGACGGTGGCCGCCGATCTGGACCGTTTGGAGATTTCCGCCACCGCTTATACCGATACATTGCAGAAACCGTTTCGGAATTTCTCGCCCCAAGGCGTCGGCACGCTCAAACCGTTTAACCAGCCGCTTTACGATTCGGTCGTTCCATTCATTATGGAGACAGCGAATTTTCCCCAAAAAATCCCTCCGATGGAACAGGTCTTTCAAACGATCGCCGAAAACAGCATGACCGGCGTCCCTGTTTTTCATCTCTACCGGTTCAATCTGGCTAATCCCACCACTCTTTACTACCTTTATCAGAGCCTGAAAGACCGGACCAGCGGATTTCAATACGAACTGGTCGATCCATTCACTTTCTTCTATCTTCTACGGCAATATCGTTCCGGCGGCGATCCATCTGCCAATTCCTATATACCACTCTACCTTTCTCATACCATCCCCACCGAAGTCAAGAACGGGGACAACATTTCTGTCGAAGTCACACTCCGAAACGATGGGTGGGATACCTGGAATCCGCCGGGCACTCCAACCAACCGGCGTTACCGCCTGACTTATTCCTGGATCGAAGAAGGCGGAACCACGGCCTACACCAAACCCGAAGCGGCCTATTTCATGGAACCGGTCCGCCCGGGAGAAACCACGATACTGCCTTTCATGCTGAAAGTTCCGGCTTATAAGGACGATCGGTCCCCTCCGCTGTTTCGCCTTATTCTCAACTTCGAACAGGAAAACGTACGCGCCTCCTTTTTGCAGGAAGAGATACAAGTTGTCGTAAAATAGCCGTCAAAATGACTCTCATCCATTGAATCTTAGATCGAACGGTGTGAGAATAGTGTTCTGGAAAAACGATCTTAAGCCAACATTATTACCGTGACTGATTTGAATAGGATGAATTCCCGGATTGTTGGACTCAAAATAAACTGAAAAGTGGAATAAGAACAAATGGATTTTGAATTTATCGAGCGAGTTGTCCGGCTGGTCGAAGAAGCGGATATCGGCGAGTTGGAAGTCGAATCTCAAGATGGCCTTCGGCTCATCGTAAAGAAATCGTCTTCTGCCGCGCCTCAAATGATTCCCCAGGTCATCGCTGGAGGCATTCCCGCACCAGCCGCACCGGTCACCGAGCCTTCAGCCGCTCCTTCACCCGCTCAGGAAGAAATCGACGAAAACGTTGAAATCATTAAAGCGCCCATGGTGGGAACTTTTTACTGCGCCCCTGCGCCGGATGCTCCCCCGTTCGTCGAAGAAGGAGCCGTGGTCCAGAGCAGTACCGTCGTCTGCATCCTTGAAGCCATGAAAGTGATGAACGAAATCAAGGCCGGAGTCGCGGGAACCGTCGCGGAAATTCTGATCGAAAACGGCCAATCCGTCGAATTCGGTCAAGCACTGTTCAAAATCAAGAAGAATTGAACCTCAAGCAAAATGGACGATCCTTATATCCCCTCGCCCTTTGGGAGAGGGTTAGGGTGAGGGAAAAAACTCAAGTTGATTCCTCGCCATCGACCTCTTTCCGCAGCAACGATTCATGCGGCGGCCATTTAACAACACCTTATAGAAGAGTTAGGGTAACGAATGTTTAAAAAAATTCTCATCGCCAACCGTGGCGAGATCGCCTTACGTATAATCCGTGCCTGTCACGAATTAGGAATATCCACCGTCGCTGTCTACTCGGAGGCGGACCGGAATTCGCTCCATGTCCGTTTTGCCGACGAGAGCGTTTGTATCGGCCCAGCGGCTCCCGCTGAATCTTATCTGAGTATTCCCCGGATTATCTCCGCCGCCGAAATTACCGATGTCGAAGCCATCCATCCCGGTTACGGATTCCTTGCGGAGAATCCACAATTCGCCGAAATATGTGATTCCTGCAAAATCATCTTTATCGGACCCTCTCACCAATCCATCTCCAAAATGGGTGATAAATCGATCGCCCGGCAAACGATGGAGAAGGAGGGCATTCCAACGATTCCAGGTTCGACCGGGGTCGTCGATGATTCCGACGGTGCCTTGCAGGTTGCCAGGGATTTAGGGTATCCAGTAATGATCAAAGCCGCATCCGGCGGCGGTGGGCGCGGAATGCGAACCGCCCATACGGACGTCAGTTTGGTTCAGGCGTTTGTCACTGCCCAGGCGGAAGCGGATAAAGCCTTCGGCGACCGCCGTTTGTATTTGGAAAAATTGATCGTCGAACCCCGCCACGTCGAAATCCAGATTCTCGCGGACCAGGAAGGCAAAGTCGTTCACTTGGGCGAACGCGATTGTTCGCTCCAGCGCCGTCATCAGAAAGTTCTGGAAGAAAGCCCCTCTCCAGCGGTCGATGAGGAACTGCGGAAAAAGATGGGGGATACGGCGGCCCGTTGCGCCCATGCGGCGGGATATTATAGCGCGGGAACAGTTGAATTCCTGCTCGACAAAGACCGCAATTTCTACTTTATGGAGATGAACACACGTGTTCAGGTCGAGCATCCGGTGTCGGAAATGGTGTCCGGCGTCGATATCATCAAAGAACAAATCCGGATCGCCGTCGGAGAACCGATCTCTTTTTCACAGGACGATATCACCCTGTCGGGCCATTCGATCGAGTGCCGGATCAACGCCGAAGACCCCGCCAATCAGTTTATGCCTTCCCCCGGCAAGATCACCGGATTCCACATTCCCGGCGGGCCGGGCGTCCGTGTCGATTCTCATGCTTACGCGGAATACATCGTTCCGCCGTTTTACGACTCCCTGCTCGCCAAACTCATCACCCTCGGTAAGGATCGCACCGAAGCCATCGTGAAGATGAAACGCGCGTTGAGGGAATTCGTCGTCGAAGGCATTCCAACCACAATTCCCTTGCAGCGGCTCATCATGAACGATTCGCGATTCCTCCAGGGTGACGTCCACACCGGCTGCCTAGACGAAATCGTCAAACGCCTCGCCGAAAAGAAAAAGTAATCATCCCCGGTTTTGTAGCGCTGGCTTCCAGCCTGCATCGTGAATTGAAGCAGACTGTAAACCTACCCTGCTTAACTGCTGGGCGTCAGCGACAAAATGATTATTTCGGCCCGATACTATTGGTAAACAAGTACACGTCAATTCATTTTCTTGATGCAATACAAGTTTTTGTCGCTACGCAAGATCAATGTGCCGTTGCATGCAATTGCGCTGGCATTAAACGTGCTTCGATCTTCAAGTTTGTTTAAAGTCAGTTGCTCGAATTGTGGCTTCGCAGCCAATACGAAAGTCCCTCCATTTCGAGACACGACGTAAAGTCTTCCATCAGCCAATAGAGCCGATGCGTAGGGTTGGGGTCCGATTTGTTCAGAATATTTAATTGATCCATCAGCCAGACTTAGGCAATAAGCGGTTTGATTTCGGTCACTGATCCAGTAGAGGTGACCGTCATGCACAACGGGTGAACAAACATTCGCTCCGACATCGGCCTGCCAAAGTTTATGTGTCTCCGTGACATCCCCACGGCCACCGCTTCGTACGGCAATCGCTTTAGAGGAACGACCTCCCAGTGCATACAAAACACCTTTATGGGATACGATGCTCGGACAGATATAGTCCGCGATACCTTTGCAGCGCCATAGTTCTTTACCCGTTTTGGGATCGAATCCCAGGATCCATTTGCTCACAGATACAGCCAGTTCATGTTTCCCATTAGGGAGCTTGACCAGATGAGGTGTATTCCAGGCTTCATCCATGCCCCCCGCTTGCCACACTTCCTTGCCTGTGTTCTTATCGAGAGCAACGAGCAATTTGCTCTCGACACTTGCATTGACAATGACCAGATTTTCGAACAACACGGGTGAAGTGCCACTGCCCCAGCCATGCGTTTTCGTTCCAACGCTGGTTTGCCAGATCTTATTGCCTTTAAGATCGAATTTGAAGACACCGCTCTTTCCGAAAAAGACATAAAGATATTCACCATCAGTTACCGGTGTCTGAGCGGCATAGCCATGTTCGCGTACTCTTTTCGATTCAGGAAGTGTCGGCTTGATTCGCTCATTCCAGATAATCTTTCCGGTTTTAGCATCAACACACACGAGATGAAGTAACAAGTCCTCCATGCCACCTGACTTACTTGCCATGCCATATCCGCTGTAGCAGGTAACATACAACTTGCCATCGAGTGCAATCGGACTGGACGAACCATAACCGGGCATCGCTGTCTTCCAAACGATATTTTCCGCATCGCTCCAGGTGATAGGTAAATCTTTTTCCTGCGAAATACCCAATCCACCCGGGCCTCGAAACTGAGGCCAATTTTCAGCAAGCACAGCCTGGGCTAAAAAGATAAAAACACTCAACGAGACAACATGCCTGAGACGATATCGTAACATAACTATATCTCCTTTCAAAATTCACAATAATGTGAAATGCAAAGCTTATCAATTAACAATAAAAAGTTATCTACACCATCTCACGGAGCGTGTCAAGCAGTATGAGACGCCTCCACACGGTACACTTGGAGAGAGCAATCCCGAATTCTTTTTCGAGGATATGGCATAGACGTTTAAAGATCCAAAAATCTGTTTCATAACCAAAAAGAGAGGTCGGCATTAAAACAATAGAGAACAACTCATTTTTCGTCTGAACCGGATAATACCATTAAAAACATCCTGAATATCATTTCATCCTGGCCATCCTGATTCTGACAATTCTTTAAATAACCGATCGAGCCACTGGGCGCGTTGCCGGTAAGTGTGTTCGGTGAGAATACGCTGCCGGGCGCGTTCGATACAAGCATGCCGCCGGTCGCCGTGCTGGAGGAAATACTCAACCAGCTGTTTCAATTCGGGGATCGAGCGGTAGAAAAAGACTTCGTGATCGTTCTTCTCATCGAGCGGCAGATCGGAAGTGAAACCGGGCCGGTACACCTCGTTGGCGCGGGGCAGCCAGTCCGAGAGCAGAAATCCACCCGCCGCCGGCACATCGAAATCGCGCACGTTCATGCACGTATACGATTGCAGACTGTGGATGTTGAGCGTAATGCGGGCGTTTCGGTACACCTCGAACAGATGCTTGAAACTAAGCACCCCGCGAAAACACCGTTTGGCCAACTCAGGCGGCAATAATTTCAACCACTCCTCATTACCGTAGACTCGAAGATCGGTACCGGAAAGCGCCTGAATAACGCTGAGCCGGAAACGGGTGTTGGCGTCCCAGAGAATCTTCTGGCGCAACTCGTCCAGATAGTCGGGGGCCAATTCGGAAGGGGATTGAAATTGCGCCATGACTTCCCGCACTTTCTTGCGTGGAAACCGTAATTTCTCTTCGATGACCTGTTTGCAATACACCTGCCAGGGAGCGCTCAATTCTTTGAAGAATCGTGAATGATCCCGCACCTGTCCCACGAAAACCACATCGCAGACTCTCGATCCCCGCTTGCGGCCCCGCCGGATTTTCGTCGCCGCGCCAGGCATGAATTGAACCGTTTCCGCCCCGTTTTCCAGCAGCGGATCGGCCCATTCATAATCCGCCACGAGATAGGTTTCGTCCGGTGTGATTTGATGCCGCTTCAGTAAATGTTCGCTGTAAACGGGATCGTCGGCGAACCAGACGACTTTGGGAACCGGCAGAGAGCGGCTTAATTCCGCTCCCAAACACCACTCATACGCCGGTGGCAGGTTGCATAAAAATATGATATCCGGTTCGAACATCGCCAAGCGGTGAATTCGATAGTATGGAGGGTAATAACACCCGTCCCGAAGCGTCAGCAGTTCGGTTTCCCAACCGAGTCCCCGCATGAAATGAAGAAGGTTTCGAATCAAAACGTGCTGGATCAGGGAATAACGGGCCTTACCGCGCAGGTCTTCGAAGCACCAGATTTTCCGGCCCTTCTTTTTATTGCTTAACGTGGAGGGCAAACGGTTAAGCCGTTCGATCCGTTCGGATTGTCGTTTTGCGATTTCGTTCTGGATCGAAGCCTGAAGCGATTCAAGCGGGAAGGGAAGCGCTTGAGAGGAATCAGGATTCCCCGCGTAGAACGATGGTTTTTCAGCCGCGTCACACAGCGTTTCATCGAAAATGCGTTGAACTTGAGTTTCAATTCGATCCCCAACCGCCCAGAAAATTCTCCGGCACGAAAAACAGTCCCGCAAATCGCTGGCAGTCATCACTGAGATCAAATCGACGAGAGAAGGTTCGAGGATCAGAATTCCCCGATTTTCACAGATGATTTCAGGTGCGATACGGCCAAGCAGCTCGCCATTTCCGATTCCGGCCAGATAGAGAAAGTCCATTCCCGCGCCGAGCGATGAGTGGATCGACTGAATGCTTTGCTCGACTGCTTCTTGATGATTTTCGATTTTTCGGCATAGAGGCCGCTCTTCGGTAAGAACCGATTGAAGGGCGTTGTGAATGGCGGGATGATGTTTTCGTATGACCGCCAAGTTTTGAAAAAATCGTTTAGGCCATCCCATCTCGTTCCACCATCATTCCCTTGGGAACGATTACGATAGTATCCTCCGTGACCATGAACTGCTTGCGATCGATTTCCGGATCGTATCCGATGACGCATCCATCCGGAATGTGCGCGTATTTATCGACAATCGTGTTGCGGATCCGGCAATTCCGCCCGATGGTGCTTCCATTGAATACAATACATCCCTCCAACTCGCTATTCTCGTGAATTACGACATTCGGCGAAAGAATACATCGATCCAAGTGTCCGTTGACGATACACCCGGCGGAAATGAATGAACGTTTTACGCTTCCAGTCGCTTGACCGCTGAGATCGAACTGCGAGGGAAGCAGATGCCGGGTATCGCTTCGGAACGGCCAGTCTTTGGCGAAGAGGTTGATGGAACTCTTCTCGGTTAGTAAATCCATATTCGCATTGTAATAACTGTCGATACTCCCCACGTCCCGCCAGTAAGGATCGGGGGTTTGCTTGGAGAACGAGTAGGCGCAGACCTTGATATCATCACGGGCGATCAGCCGGGGAAAAACATTCTTCCCCAAGTCGTGAGCCGAATGCTGGTCTTTGGAATCATCGATCACGGCGCGGACCAGATGCTCGGTATTGAAAATGTAGACGCCCATGTTAACCAACGACATATCCGGTTTTCCCGGAATGGCCGGGGGATCGGCGGGTTTCTCGACAAAATGAAGTGTCCGCTGTTCGGAATCCACTTGCATTACCCCGAAGGATTGGGCGTGTCGGCGCGGAAACTCGATGCAGGCGATTGTGACGTCCGCCTCTTTATTCACGTGGAATTCCAACAGATCGCGATAGTCCATCCGGTAGATATGATCGCCGGAGAGGATTAAAACGCGCTTCGGTCTGATTTGTTCGAGCAGATAGATGTTTTGATAGATCGCGTCGCTGGTTCCGCCGTACCAGCTGGTGCTGGAGCGATGCTGGGGGGGAACGCTTTCGATGAATTCGTTCAACTCCCGGCGGAGGATACTCCATCCATCCCGGAGGTGCCGGTTCAGCGACTGGGATTTATACTGAGTCAACACGTAGATACGGCGCAGGACGGAGTTGATGCAATTGGACAACGTAAAGTCGATTATCCGGAACGAACCGGCGAATGGAACCGATGGCTTCGAGCGGTCCCGCGTCAACGGATACAGACGTTCACCTAGGCCCCCTGCCAGGATCAACGTTAGCGTGTCATGCGCTATAGGAGGAATCGGATGATCCATGAATTCAGAAACTCGTCTCCGGCCGCCTGATGGGTTGGCAAAAAGTAAAAGCAGGACGAAACTCACATAATATGTTGTATGTCACTATAGAATATTGTCGATATGTATTGGTTCAATTTCCAGTTATTAACTTTTTGCCGTTTCGTCTTTCCTGACTTTCCACACGGATTTTTCTCATTTAAATCAGACCGGCAATTTCATCGTATTATAAAGGAGAGCGTTCGATGACTTAAGGTCACAACGGAGATGCGCGATTATATCAGGTTGGAAATTTTATCCTTCAGTTCCGTCAGATCGCTGGATTTGATAATAAAGGCATCGGCGTTCCAACTCATGAAATTATCTTTGTAGTGAGGATAGGCCGAATGGATAATCACGGGCCGTTTGTGTTCCAGACTGAGAATCTTCGATATGGTTTCCAGACCGTCCATTCCCGGCATTCGAATATCCACAACCACCAAATCCGGATTTTCATCTTGACAGACCTTGACGCCCTCGAATCCGTCTTTCGCCAAAACCACATTGTATCCTTCGTCTGTCAGTTCCTCTTGATACAGCTGCTGCAGATGGATCGCGTCGTCTATGACCAGTATTTTTTTCATCGCCGATTATTCCTTATTTTTCGGCAGCCGGAGATAAACTGCCGTTCCTTCTTGATAGGTGCTGTCGATCTGAAGCGTTCCTCCGTGGCTCTTCACGATTCGTTGCGTGACGTGCAGCCCCAGCCCAGTACCTTGATGTTTGGTTGAAAAGAAAGGTTCGAAAATTCGATCGATATGTTCCGGTTTGATCCCGCATCCTGTATCGCGAACGATAACCGATATCCACTGATCTTCCACCTCAGTCGTAACATACAGTGTACCCTGTTTTATCATGGATTGAATGCTATTTTGAAAGAGGTTGATAAAAACTTGTCTCATCAAGTTCCAATCGAACGGAATGAGCGGTAAATCGGGTACGAACTGCAAGTCCAGCTGAATCTCCTTTTCCCGTATTTCCTCTTCCAGAAACGACAGGATAGAATAAAGCAGTTGCGAGAGGTCGCCAGGCTCCAATTGAGGCGTATCGGGCCGGGCATAGAAAAGGAGACGGTTGATGACGTCTTCCAAGCGCAACGTCTCGTCGCGGATCACTTTCAAATGGGGATAATTCGGGTCGTTTGGATCCCCTTTTCTCAGCAGCATGTTGGCGAAACCGCCGATCGCAACTAACGGGGTTCGGATTTCGTGTGCGACGGTAGCGGCCATTTGGCCCAGGACGGCGAATTTCTCCTGTTCGATGAGTTTCTCCTGACTCAGCCGCAGTTCGGAGTAGGCCGTATTCCTCTCTTCGACTTTGTCTGCCAGCTTCTCCATCGCGTTGGCGTGTGCGATGGCCAGAGCGGCCTGTGCGGCCAGAATATCGAACGTTTTCAAATCTTCTTCGTTGATAGGCTGTTTCGTGATGATATTATCCGCCACGAGAACGCCAATCGGCTTTTCCTGTACCAATAGCGGGATCACGACGAATTGATCCGAACCAAGCCATTCCATGATCGATGGATCGAATTCGACATCGGCCTTCCCACCATTCACGATAAAAGACCGCTCAAGATGAATGCTCTGTACCAAAATTGAGGAATGATCCGACAGTGGCGTTGCCATTTGCTGCACGATTCGATTGGCACTTTCATCACCTTTATCCATGTTGTCCAGATGCGTCTGCAGCGCTTCGGGTAGGGGATTGTCCCCGATGGAATGATCGATGCGGCTCCAGATTCGGTTGGCTTCATCCGGGCTGCACGGACCGAGAGCGTAGGCTCCGGAAAGCCGCTCGTTCTTCTCATCCACTAAAAGCAGAAACGCCCGGTTGAAGCCAAACGATTCACCCGCCGTGGCCGCGATCAGCACCATGTGCAGCCGGTCGGACAGGGAATTGGTGCTGTGGAAGAGTTGCGCGATATCGTGAAGTTTGGCCAGTTCCAGTGTCCGTTCTTCTACCCACCGTTCAAGGTTTTCCGAATAATCGGCCAGTTGTTGTTCGAATCGTTTCCGTTCGGTGATATCTCGTTGAATGCAGATGAAACCGACGATACTTTCTTTCTCGGATAGAATGGGGGTGATTCGCACCTCAACATCGAACGAGGAAAGATCGCTTCTCACACAAATGAGTTCTCCCGCCCAGGTTTGGGCATGACCGATACAGTTCCATATATTCTGAAACATATCTTCAAGCGCCACATCGCTCCAGTAATTTTCGATCGGACTTCCCAGAATCTCCTCACCCGGCAGACCGGTTTGTCGTTCACAGGCGGGATTCGTATAAAAGATCATACCGTCCCTATCGAAGAGAAGGATTGCGTCGTCCGCCGAGTTGATCGCGGATTGAAAGTTGTGTAGTTCTTCTTCCAGTGTCAGCACTTCGGCGTTGTCTTCCAGATAGAGGCAGATCAGCGTGTCGATTTGGGAGGCATGGATTCGGACCTGGACTTTTTCGCCACCAGTGGCTTTCAGTGAAAGATACAATGGATGTCTCTCGTGAGATGAAATAAATGCCGTCAACCGGGGGATATCGGTATCGTAGTAACACAAATCATTGATAGGCCGGCCTTCGATTTCCATACCAGTATCCAACATCCGCATGGCACGTCCGTTGATCCGAACGATCCGGTTGACGGGATCCAACAGCAAAATGCCGAACGGCGCTGCGTGGACAATCTCTTGAAATAGTGAATCCACCTCAGCGGAATGAGCCGAATCGGGACCGTTGGGATCGGGGGACGCCGGGGATTCAACCATGTTTAATATTCCTCCATTGAGCCTACGTCCATTTTATTAGAATCATCCGGCAATTACAATGGATTTTTATTCTCGCTCTGTTTATTGATTCGATAACACTGATTTAACTTTGTGATGGGATCAATCGACAAGTATCGTATAGTCACCGGGGTCGCTGTGTTTCAGGTTCACCGCATCGAACGTTTCGAGTTGCCCGCTTTCGTCGGGTGTATAGCCGCATTGACGGTCGCGGGGGTGGTCTATCCCCCCTATTCGGCCATTGCGGTGATTGCGGCCGTCAGTACCCTCTGTCTGCTGATCGCCCGCCCCGATCTGGCGTTCGCGTTCTTTTTCGCCGCTGAAACGCTGGTCTCCGAAGATATTCTCCTCGTCACGGAGAAACTGGACCTCACCCTTTACCGGATTCCATTGCCGTACATCGGATTAAACGTTTTCGAGGCCGCATTACTCCTGCTGTTGGCGGCGACGGTCATTCAACGCCGAGGCGTTTTCTATGGAACCCGGCTCGATTGGTCTCTAGCCCTGTTTGGAATCGCTTGCCTGATTGGCTATCTGACCTGCCTGAGACTCTACGACGATCCCGCAAGATTATTCGAACCACGTCGGCTGCTGCATCTCTTTTTCGCCTATTTCCTCACGGTCAATCTGATCCGTTCCAAGAAATCGCTTCAAATATTCTTATTGATTTTCTTCACCGCCGTGGTCTTCAAATCACTGGAAGGCGTCTTTCTTTACAGTATGGGGGCAGGCCTTCAGATCAAGTGGAAAATCCGGGCCATTTTTACCGGCTGGGGAGATTCACTCTGCTTCGTTACGTTCTTATTGATTTTAG
>CAZSIZ010000142.1:0-14937 GCA_964606645.1 uncultured bacterium | reverse complement strand
AAGATGTCCAAAAAAATGGGTCGATTTAGGAGTGGATTTGCGAGGTCTGTAATTGATTGCATCGATAGATTTATTATCTCATGGGAACATAGAGGTTTGTCAAGAGAAGAATGAGAATTCGATAGGTTCTTGCGGCAAGTCGAGTAGAATCGGGTTTTTTTATTCGCTTCCGACGCAGTACAGATTCAAATCGCCGCGAATGAAGATACGGCCGTCCATGAAGGCGGGTGACGCTTTCAACCATTCGTCAAGAAAAGAGGTTTCCTTGGCTTGTTCGATTTCTTTTGCGGCTTTGACACGATATGTAACGCCCTCTTCGCTCAGGAGATAGAGCCAGTCCCCTACGATACTGGGTGAAGCCTGGAACATATCGTCGATTTCGTGTTCCCAGATCATTTCCCCGTTTTTGGTTTCATAGCAGGACAATATTCCCGAGGTCGTGAGCATAAAAATCAGTTCCCCGTTGCTTACCGGGCTGCTGATGTCGGGAGCGAGGCAATCACTCTCCCAGGCGACGTGGGTTTCGGTTATATCGCCCCGTCCGTCGGTGCGAATGGCGTACATCGTCTCGTTGGGCTGAGTTATAAGAACCAGCCCCTGAGCATAAATCGGGGAAGGAGCCAAATCCGTGCCCATCAGGTCGGCACGCCAGAGTTCCTCACCTGTGTCCGGTTCGTAGGCGATTACCCACGGTTCGGAGCAGGTGATGAGTTGCTCTCCCTCGCCGGTGTCGATGAGGATCGGTGTGGTCCAGGCATTGGCCACAGGACGTTTTTTCTGCCATGCGATCTGGCCGGTTTTTCCCTCTAAGGCGATAAGCGCGGAAATACCGTCATCGGCTTCCCCCTGGTCGTACTGAACCAGCACCCGATTGTGATAGAAGGTGAGTGAGGTGGAATAATTATAGATACTGTCCGGTAAACCCAGGTTTTTAGCCCAGAGCCGCTTTCCGTCGAAATCGAAACAGGCAATATCCCCGTCAGCGAAGATGGCATAGACACGCGATCCGTCGCAGGTCATGGTGGAAGCCGCATACCCCGTTGCTTCAAAAACTTGCAGTTTTTCCTCTGATCGGGAAGGCACATCGTTGACCGTTCCCCGCCATAGAAGGTCTCCTGTATCTGCTGAATAGCAAAATACCGCTTTCTCTTTTTCATCGGCTCCGGCGATGAACACCCTGTCGCCCCAGGCAATGGGCGAGTTGTTCCCTGGAAGAAGTATCTCAGTCTTCCACAAGATACCCTCGCCGGTTTTGCTGTCCCAGGAAACGGGAATTCGTTCATGGGTCGAGATTCCCAACCCACCCGGCCCACGGAATCTCGGCCAGTTTTTTTGTATCTCTTCACGGCTGGGATAGTCGGGTGCTGAAGGGCCGGAACTGTCATTCGATGCAAGCGGCAGTTCGACCGTCGGCATGAAAGTAAGAGCCAGAAAACCGGCCAAAAAAATCAATCCTACAACACTCACCGCTTTACGCGCTTGTGTCATCTTTTCGGCTTCGTGGTTCGGCTGCGGTTCCTTCGATTTGCGTTTGGGCCGAGGGCGCGGTTTGGCGATCGTGACCGCTCCTTTCATGGCTAACAAGAAAACTGTTATGCCAATCAGAAGAAGGTATTTCCCTCGATCAGTCAGAGCCTTGCGCTGGAAATAGCCCTGCCTCAACTCGAGGTCCAGGCCCCGGATCGCCTTTTTCAAATTCTCGTCGCGGGGATTCTGGAGAAGAAGCGCCTTCTGTTCAACCAGTTTCGCGGAATAGATCGCTTCTTTCTCAGGAAGACCCGACTGATCCGTGATATACGTAAAAATCAGGAAACCGGCAACGATCAGGGAATAGAGACCGGAGACTATGGCAATGCCCATCGTGGTTGAATACCACGGCGAGTCTTTTGGATTTTTTCGTTTCGATTTCCGATTCATTGTTCTATCGCTATCCGATCCGCCTGCGCTTTGGATGCTCTCGCTCTCTTTTTACTCTGTGGACAGTCAGAAAAACACCGGGCACAGGCGAGGCATCCGGCACGGTCTGCCTCGTACTCCATTCTTTTCCTGAACATCGAAAGAGCGATCAACTTGCAGGCGATCACCAATCCGATAAAGCCGCCCAATATCCATCCCCCTTGAGTGAACCGATCGCGTGTCAGCTGCGCCTTTTGGAAGAGTTCTTCTTTGGGCTGGCCCGTGTTCCTGAACGCTTTGCTGGCGTCGGAGACGCCTTCCAACTGTCCTGAATCTTCCAGGACGATCTGTTCGGCTAAGCGAACCGTGAAGTTCATTTTCGAGAAAGGCGTTCCGGCTAAAGAAAATACCCATCCACCGAGCGCGATAAAGACCGGCGTCAATACCAGCAGAACGACAAGCCGTGTCCGATCTCTGGCGCTGGGAGGCAGCGTCTCTTCAGGCGTGGGAGGGTTGATGGCTCCGAAGGGGCACACCTCTTCACATATCGTACATTTCGTACAATTGTCCGGGGTAATCGTTACCCACCATTGGGAGAACTGTGAGAAGAACCTTAGCAGCACACTGTATGGACATAGAAAAAGACAGTAAGGCCGCCCCACGAAGAGAGCGATCGCAAGCAGGGATATCCCCATTATGACGATGCTCTGGTTACCGGACAGGCGGAAAAAGGAGACGAAAGGGTCGTATTGACATATAATAAAAGCACTTTTCAAAGCAGCGAAATAGACGGCGGCTCCCAAGTAGAGGTAAGGGATCAGACCCAGGGCATGCTGCAGCCAAACGGGAACCTTAATGGGCCGGATCAAGACCAAATCCTGGATCGCGCCCAGAGGACAGACCCCCGCACAGAATACGCGGCCAAAGAAGAGGGAGAAAATCAGAGGCAGCAGGAAAAAAGCCGCCGCCGTCAACGGAATAGCGTAAGTCGTGTCGAAGAGAGCCAGCGTGGTGTTCTGAATAGCCCCGATCGAGCAAATACATCCCTCCCGATAGAATCCGAAATAGAGCAGAGAGAAAATCGTGAGTATGAAGATGCTCCGGCGGTCTCGCTTTTTGTAAACGAAATAGGCGGCCAACGAAAGCGCGGCCAGAAGCACGGCCACATCCAAGGCATTCAACAGATCGGCCCTGGGATGAGGGGTTGTAATTTGCGGGAAGGTATAACCGCTTTCAAAATCCGGCGGTGGAAACCGCTCTATATCCACAGCTGATGCGACAAGGCTTTGGAAGAGAATCAGGAACAGTATTGCATATTTAAAGAGAATCATCCGCTGTGGTCTTTTCCTTTCAGTAAGTAAGGCTGATCCGCCGGAACCCGCTCAAACGCCTCGGAAGGACAAGCGGCCGCAATGGCGCAGTCGTTGCAGTTGAGGCATCGATCGTGTCGAACTTGGAGGTAGAGCGATCCATTGCCAAATATCTTGCACCCTTCGACACATTTCCCGCATCCGATACAAAGGTCTTCGTCGATGGCATACTCGAAGTAGGGATCCTCGATGAACTTGCGTATAATCGCATTGGTGGGACAGAGTTGGTTTTCCGCTCCTGTGTGGAGGCCCAGGGGCGCCGGATTGAAAAAGCCCGTACAGAGATCACAGTATCCACACATTTCAAAGGAATCGACACACTTGACAGCAGACTCTTCCAGGACGCAATGGGTGGCACATTGTCCGCAAGCGACGCATTTGTGCGGATCGATCTGCCAGCAGAATTGCTGTTCCTGGGCGTGCCCCATGAGATAACCGGAAGCGCCGCCCACGCCCAAAAGGCAGACACCCCGCAGTGCATCTTTCAGAAGCGTTCGCCTGGTTAATTCCTTCTTTGGCTTATCCATGATTCGGCTCCTTTCCGGTCTGTTTGGCGGAGAGTGCTTGGGGTAATGTACAGCGTTCAAAAATCCGGCATCCCTGGCAGAAATCCGGTTGACGGCATGTCTCCCCTTTATCTCGACTCATCGCCATACCGCCCAGCAATGCCAGACCGCCCAGGGCCACGGCACGAGTAATAGCCCGTAAAATTTCGCGGCGGTTTTTTCGTTCTTTTCCAAATAGACTCATGGTTCTTCTCCAGCTTTAACGAAACGCCTTCTATGCAACTTTCCTATTGAAGATACGCACTTCAGCCAGGGCTGGATCCAACACCAGCACCCGGCCCTTTGAATCGACCGCGATATCGAGACCAATCCTGCTGCAATCATAATCCGGTGCGATCGTGAGACTATCGTGCCGGGTGAATGATTCGGGACCGGCCACGACTCCCACAAATTCTCCTTCACGATCGTAAACTTTGATCCGGGTGAGGCCCTTTTCGCTTGTGACGAATCCTTCACTGTCTGGAAGGACGGTAAGATTCATCGGATTGCAGCATCCGCAAAATCCCTTGATATTGTAATTGGAAAACGATCCCCACCAGGAGACGAGATTCCCATTGAAGGCATAAGCTTCGACGCGGTGTTTTCCCGTGTTGGCGACCCAAAGCAGACCATCCGGGGAAATCGTCAGACCGAAGCCGGGACTGGGGATCACAAAATCGCCAAAAGAATCGATCTTCCTGCCGGAAGTGTCGTAATGGATGATTTCCCGGCTTTTGCGGTCCGCCACGAACACATGCTCTTTGAAAACCCCGATGGATGTTAAAAGCGCCTTCGGCCCGGCGCTTTCCCACCGTTTTTTCAAGCGGCCGGACGAGTCATAATGTTCAACATGATCCCCAACGCCAACGTAAAGAGAACCATCATCCGCAACGGTGATCGCCGTTAATTCCCGTTCCAACTCGATATCGATATGAAGTTTTTTACCAACGGGATCGAAAGCGCGTATTGCTTTACCACCGGTGACATAGATCGAGTCGCTGGTGCTCACTGCAATGGCGCGGGCTTCTTTTAATCCCGTGTCGATCCGGGTTTCCGTTTCATCGTAAAGGATCAGGTCTGGATCGGTTTTGCGAAGACTCTCCAGATCGTAATGGAACTCCTGGCCCAGGGCGGTTTTTCCAATACTTGAGATACCCGTAAACAGGGTTGCGATACCGCTACAGGTCCGCAGGAGTTCACGCCGGTTCTTGCGTTCTTCTCCTAACAAGCTTATTGGTTTCATCATCACACCTCTTCTTTTATCCTGTTATTTACTTTGCGGCGGCCTCCAGGCACACCATTCTCGTCATGTCGCGCAGAATCATTCGGCCCGAGGCGATGGCGATTGGCGCCCACGAGTCGTGTCCGTGCAGCACTTGGGTTTGATCCAGAAGCCGAAACGCTTCAGGTGTGGCTTCCACCCGGCTCAAGAGGCCGGAATCGTTCATGACATAAATCAGCGAGCCAACGATCGTATATGGCCCCGTACCGAACTTATAAGCACTGGTGCTGGCCCATTTTTCATTGCCTTCCAGATCGAAGCAGACCAGCTGTTGGTCGGGCCGAACGCCGTAAATATGGCCTTTGTAGAGAATCGGCGTGTGCTGAACGGAACCGAAACGTTCGGGTTCCATTCGGAAGAGAATTTCGGGAACGATGCGTCCCTCCTTCTCTTCGAGTTTCAGCATCATACTGCCTGCCCCATATCCCCCGCAGAGAAAAATCCGATCCTCACCGACGATCAAGGGTGAAGGGACATTGGCCATACGGATTTTCCACTCATCGGTCTCCCACAAAAGGCGTCCGTCCTCAGCGGAAACACCCGATACGCCTCCACTGGCACAGTAGATGTAAGTTCTTTCCCCATTGAAATCCATCGGTGTAATCGATGAATGGGTCATGGTCCATTCATTGGGATTGGGGGTTTCCCATACCGTCGCACCGGTTACAGAATCGAGCGCCACCATCAGCGCGAAACCGCCCGGTGCGAGGATGACCCGGTCACGGTCGATCAAAGGACACTGCCCGGCATACCAGGGCGGAACCGTTGCACCGAAAGCACGGACCAAATCCAGGGACCATTTCTTTTCACCGCTCTTCGAATCCAGACAGGTCACATGACATTTCGGTCCCATCGATACGACCAGATCATCCGTGACATAAGGGATCGTCCGGCTCATGCCATGATTGCGTTTGACTTTAACGGGATAGGAATAACGCCAGATTTCCTTACCGTCTTCCAGGGAAAAAGATCGCAGGGCATCCTCTTTATTCTCTCGATCGTAATCCATCAGGTAGACCTGGCCATCCCGGATGGCCGCACCAGCGAATCCCTCGCCAACATCCATACCCCAGCACTCGGTAAAGCCGCTTCCTTTCGGGACCGGCTCGAATATTTCTTTGACGATGTTGTCCAAGTCTTCACCGCGAAAACAAGGCCATGCGCCTTTCAGGTCTGCCGGAACGCCATCGAATTTAACCAGTTTCCCTTCCGGCCCCGTCCGGCTGCCACCTGTGGAAGCGGTCAGGTCTCTGTTATCCATTCCGGGAACGCGTTTCTCATGCAGCTTTGGCAGATCCGCACTGAACCAGAACAAGAGGGAGAGAATCCCCGCCACTGCAAAACAGCCTAAAATGATTTTACCGATCACAGAATTTTTCACGTGTTTCCTTTTAAGTTGAAATTCACTCTTACTCGTTTCTGAGCGCGTCCAGGAACGAACGGCCCATCGCCAACCTTGCCGCCACCCCTATCCAGAGAGCGCCACTAATCATTATAGCAATCAAAGTTAATCCAAGCGAAACCCAGGGGAGTCCGGAACCCAGTGACCGCAGAGCCGGCATGACCGCAACGACCGCCGCCGTCACACCACAAACCATCCCCATGACCAGTAGCCACCCATGCTCGAACAGCAGCATCCGGCATAGTGAGGCTTTCGTATAACCCACGGCTTGCAGCAGGGCCAGTTCGCTTCGCCGCTCCATGACGTTGCGTAACACGACAAACGCCAGCCCCACGCAGCCCAGCATCATTCCTAAGCCGCCCAGGATTTGGAAAATGGATAAATACGTTCTCTCCACGGCGTAAAATTCCGCCAGACATTGCGCTGCCGGAGTCAGTTCGAGGCCGAAGTTCCGACCGGCCCGTTCAAGTGTTTTTAACACCTCGTCCCGGTGCTCGCGAGGCGCATTCACCAGAAACATTCGGTATCCCTCTTCCGAAGGAAAGCACTGCATAAACCGGTCACTCGCAACGAGCAAACTTCCTTGGAATATGGAATTCTTCAACGCGCCGACGAGTTGAACCTCGAAACGTTCTCCCTTTTCATCGATGTATTCAATCGTGTCGCCGATTTTCTTACCCAAACCCCAGAGAATCGTGGCCTGATCCGCCACGGCGGGAATTCGTCCGTCAGGCAGTTCCTCATTTAAAATCGACCAGGGATTCTCTTGGCGTTCGTCTAGTGTTTGGATGAATGTAAATGCGTTTCGCGATTGAAGGGCATCCGGGGGCAAACCCAGGAGTTGCGGCCTTTGAACCCGGTTCAGGTTCAGGCAGCTCGCATCGCCGCCATCCCGCACACGGATTTGCACGATCTCCGCGTTTTGCATGATCCCTTTGTCCAGACCCAAAACTTGTTGGCCTGTTTCCACGTTCATATCATGCAGCACAGGCAATGCAGATTCACCGATCAGGGCAAAACCCCCAGTACCCGAAGTAGGTTGATCCGCGTTCTCCAGAGGATTCTTCAAGTTCGCACCCACGGCAAAAACCAGAAAACTCCCGCAGGCCAACACGACCACAACCCCTAAACTGCGCCCCCGCTTTCTGGAAGCGTTCAGCCGCCCAAGACCGGCCAGGGATAGAAAGGCTTTGTGAGAGGCAGCCGCCCGTCGAAAGAGAAGGCCGTGAGTTAACGCGATGCCTGAAATCAGGAGAAGCGCGCCCGCCCCGAAAAATGCTCCCGCGCCCGATCCCTTCCCGCTCACAATGGGAACGATCGTAATCACACACGCCAGAGCGGCCGTGATGGCGGCCAGAATAAATCCCTTCCGGTTTTTACTCTTTTTCAGTGGATCCAGGTCGCCCGTATCATCCAAGAGGTTCCTGATCTCGCGTCTTGCGTATTTTCTCAGCACGGCCCACATCGTTAACCCCGCCATACACACTCCGGCAGTCCAGCCTATGGCCAGGGTCAGGCTTTCGCCGTGATAGAGTACGGGAGAGCCAGCCACAGCATCACGCCAAAGCGTACTCAATCCGTAGACCATCAGCCGTGTATAACCGATGCTGACAGCCACACCGAGCAGCGATCCGGCTGCCGCGAGGACAATTCCTTCGAGAATGAGGATGTGAAACACCTTTTTCCAGGGAAATCCCAGGGCGAGCAGAATGCCTGCATCCCTGGCGCGCTGTTCCATTCCGAGGGCAAAGAGAAGCCCCATGAGCACCATCGCGGCGGCAATGAGAAAGAAACTTAAACCCAGGAAGAGCGGACCGAAATCCATTGCCTGACTGCTTGCTGTTAAACCTTGATCCCGCACAGGCTGGAAAAAGAGTCCCATAGACGGAAGATGGAGTTCCTGAAGAAGCGCCTGTTCGATTTTCTGCATGACTCCCGGTTCCAGAGGCCAGCGCACCGCCGTGAGCAATCCGAAGCGGTTCGGCCAGATCGACTGTCCGGCGTCTAGCGTGATGAAGGCTTTGGGTGCGCCTTCATATTCATTCCAATAATCTTCATCCTTGGGTCGAATTCTGGACAGGTCGATATCGATGCCGGGGTTCCAGTCGCGGCAGCTCTCTTCGTCCGACAGACCAGGGAAGTCGGGCATCCATTCCGGATCCACCGCCAAACCTTCCATCGGCAAGATCGCGTGAACCTTGAACGAGGTTTCCTGCACCTCCAGGCGTCTTCCCGCTCCCATCACGAAGTATCGAATTTTGATAGTATCGCCTTCTTTGGCGTTCAGGTCATCCGCCAGCCACTGACCGATCGTGATCCCACCGCTCTCCATATCCGGGGGGAGGACGGGTGTCGTTCCAGCTTCAGGCTTCAGCATCCCAAGAGCCGTAACCATCGAGTAAGGCGTCAGGGCCGCGATCGTGGCGTAAGGATGCGGGGGTTCGACCTTTTCGAGTTCATTGACAAAATAACTCAGCACTCCCACAGCACCCGACTCTGCTAACGTTGCCGCCCGGCCTGTTTCACGATCCAGAAAAACGCGGTTCGATCGGAGTTCCACCTGGCCCTGTTCCGGCAGTTCCCGAATTTCCAGAGCCACATCCGCCAAGTCGAAGCACTGTTTCAAGGCTTCTTCTGCCCGATCCAGCGTCACCTCACCGGTTCGGCCCGCACCTACCAGGAGCAGGTTCGATTGCTGGGCCAAATCCACCCCTTCTCCCAGCCGGTCCAGAGGAAGATAGGCATTCAAAGGGATTCTTTGGTTGGGCTGCAAACTGAAACGGCCGAATTCTTCATCGGACACGACGGCTTTAACCGTTAGGGGCCATGCCTTGGAGGTGTCTCTGTCCAAGGATAAAGGAGCCTCCGGGGATAAGAGATGAGGTTTTTCTACACGGAGAAGAATTCCGTCGCCTGCTGTAACATCCAGCCTTCTCGCCAGGGCTTCATTCAGGACGATTTCGTCTTCCCCGGTGCTTAATGGATTTTGAGTGCTGCCTATTTGCCAGAAGCGTTCATCCACTCCCAGAATCTGCACGCGGGAACTTCGCCTGCCGCTTTCAGGATGGACGAGAAGCCCTTTGAGTTTGAGCGCTGGGGCAACGGGAGCGTCCAGCGCGGCGGAAAGTTCACCCGCCAGACCGTTACGAAAAAAGCGGTTCTGTCCGTCCAGGGCGAGATGGATATCTCCCAGGCGGCTGACGGCCATCGATTGGAGGCTGAAGCGCACCGAATCACCCACGAGAAGCGCACCCGTGAGCACCGCCGTACTCACTGCCGCGCCGAGAACGACGCCGATGTGTGTCCGCCAATAATGGACCAGATTTCTATGGATCAAATGCCAGGTATTCATCCGTTCGCTTCCAAGGGAAACAGTGAGCCGTCACGAAGTTCCAAAACACGGCCCATTCGGTTAGCCAGTTCCAGGGCGTGAGTGACTACAATAAGAGTAATTCCTTCCTTACGGTTCAGTTCGGTTAGGAGTTCCGCGATCTCTTTTGAGGCTGCCCGGTCCAGGGAACCGGACGGTTCATCGGCCAATAGAAGCCGGGGTTGATTGATGAGCGCCCTCACCACCGCCACACGCTGACGTTCTCCCCCGCTGAGCTGCCCCGGCCAGTAAGTGACACGCTCTTCCAGCCCCACCCGCGCCAGGAGTTCATGGGCACGTTCTTCGATCGCCCGCTTTTCGGAAGCATCCTTGAGCGTCAAACAGGGGACCAGTACGTTTTCCAGTACGGTGAGCTGAGCCAGAAGGTGATGTTGTTGAAAAACAAAGCCGATCTCCTGGTTGCGGATTCGCGCGAGTTCCTCAGCGGCAAGGCTTGAAAGGTCCTGGCCTGCCATGCGCACCTGGCCGGAGGAAGCCTGGTCCAGGCCGCTTATTATGTTCAGAAGCGTGCTCTTGCCCGAACCCGATGGACCGATAACGGCCAGGGATTCTCCCTCCTTGACCTCAAGGGTGATATCCGAAAGCACGGGGGGATTCTTGCCGCCATCCGGGGCGTCGTAATATTTGCTTACCTTGACCAGTTCCACCAAGGGATTGTTTTCAGTCATGCTCATCCTCACTTACGTTTCGGTCCGAAGGCATAGAGATAACCGTCCTCGGAACCGATAACAACCCGGCCTTCCGCCACGGCGGGCGATGCCACGATGGGCGCGCCTATCTCATAGTTCCAGAGTTCTTTGCCGTTCGCAAGATTCACCATATACAGAAAACCGTCACTCGATCCCACCACGACCTTGTCCATCGAAATCACGGGGCTTGAGTCAACCTCACCCTGGGTTTGAAAAGTCCAGATCATTTTCCCCGTGTCCCGCTCGACACAGTGAAGAAGCATATCCTGACCACCAAAGACGACACGGTCCTTTCCCAAGGCTGCCGTGGAAAAAAAGGGAGCCGAACCTTCGTACTCCCAGATAATTTCCTTTTGATCCGCGTCAGCACAGAGAAAAAGTCCGTCATAGTGTCCGACATAGACACGTCCCCCTGCAAACACGGCGGAACCGGCAATGTAAGCGCCCGCATCGATTCGGGCGACAGGCTCACCGCTATCGACCGAAACCAAGTGAATCACCGCGTCGCAGCCGCCAAAAACCGCCAGGCCGTCTCCAACGGCAGGCATCCCGTTGATGTAGTGATCCGACTCGTATGACCAGATTAGTTCACCCGTTTCCGAGTTGACGCAGTAGAGTTTACTGTCGTAACTGCCGACCAGAATTCGAGCGTTTTTCTCACCGGAAATACGGGTCCAGTTCACCCCCCCTAATATACGGCTCCCTGTTTCGTATTTCCATTTAAATTCTCCCGTCCCGGCATCGAGGGCGTAGAGAAACGAGTCGGAGGAACCGATATAAACCGTATCATCCAAGAGGCACGGGGAACCTTCGATGACATCCTCCGTGGCGAAACGCCATATCTCCTTACCGGAAATCAGGTCGATGGCGTAGAGGTTCCCGTCACACGATCCTACATAAACACGGTTTTTGTTTATCACTGCTGATGAGAGGATGAAATCGTCTGTTTTGAATTTCCAATAGAAAGCGAGTTCATCAGGCAGCACGGAATCGGAGGTTCCTGTGAGTTGGGGATCGCCGTGGAACATCGGCCAGGGTTCGCCGGGATGCTCAATTCGCGCTTCGGACTGGTTCTCTTTTTCGATGATTCCAGAGTCCACCACCTCAAGTGGCTTTTCCCCGCCAACAAAAAGCAGGATTGCCAGGAGGCCGATGAGAATAATCGATAAAACCGTGGCAATAACAATTTTCATTTAATTTGCCCCTGTTGTTTCATTCTCACAGACTCAGTTCAGGTATTCACAGCGAAGGTGGGATTGTCATGGAAATATTTTACCACGGACTGTTAGGCGAAGAAAACGGAGTGGGGTTGAAGGATCGATTCCCTGCCCCACTCCGGCCTCGAATCATGTCCTCTTGTATCCAAACCGATCAGCGCACGAGAACGCATTTCATCTGTCCCTGATCGCGAATCAGCAGTTTGCCGTCGACAAGCGTCAGGGGTGCCCATGACTCGCCCTCATCGAGTAAGTTCACTTTCGAGAGAGGCTTGAAGCCTTCGGATGACGGTTCGATCAAGTAGAGATCGCCGACTTTCCCGTCAACGCTGAAAATCAGGTTGTCGGCCAGAATGAATCCACCTTTGTCGAAGACCGGTGAACGTTCCGTCTTCCACTGGACTTTCCCGTCCACATTCATGCACGTCATACTGTCCCGGCGTGTATTTGTCGTGCCATGGCCGTAGAGGTGGCCTTTGTATAACACCGGCTGATGGATGTGTACGCCGAAATCCTGTGTTTTGTATAATTCCTTGACCGTATAAGTCTGGCCAGTCTTATCGACACGAATCATCGCCGATCCGGCCTCATAGCCGCCCGTGATAAAGAGTCGGCCGTCACCGAGAGGAACCACATTCGGGATGGGGATTCGGCACTGCCAGCCTTTGTAAATCCATAATTGTTTTCCGTTTTCGGGATTAATCCCCACAACCGCACCTTTTTTTGACTCGTCAATCGGCTGAGGAGCTTCGTTGGAACGGTCTCTCCCTCGACCACCTCGCCGATCCATAATCATGGCGCTGATCATAACGATTTGCTCCATACCGCCAATCTTGACGATCGCTGGAGAGACGTAACCTGGAGCACCAGACAGGGGCGGCGAAGTCCACCGAACCTTGCCGGTGACCCGATCCAGCGCCGCGACGCCCGCTTCCGGTGCCATGGGCGCGACGATCACCATATCCTTATAAAGCAAGGGGCTTTGACTGAATCCCCACCTCGGCAATTTATCTTCCCCGAAACCGTCTCGAATTTTCCTGTTCCAGAGTGGCTTGTGCGTCTTCTTGTCGATACAGTAAACATCTCCATGGGGTCCACAGGTATAGATACGCTGTTTGTCAACGGCCGGAACGGAGCGTGAACCGGCATGACTGATTCGGCCCGGCGCGTCGTAGGTGAAGTTCCATTCCTCCTTGCCGGTGGCCAGATCGAGACATCGAATGACGTCCTGGTTGCTGTCCACCCGGTCGAGAATATATATTTTCCCGTCGAAAACCGCCGGTGCGCCATAACCACTGCCGAGTGGAACGGTCCACTGGACCTTTGGGCCTTCTTCGGGCCAGACCCGGGCCAATCCGGTCTCCAGCGATGTGGCGTTTCTATCGGGACCGAGGAATTGCGGCCAATCGCCGCCCCAAACACTGACCGTTAAAGCGGCCATCACAACGAATACTATCAAACCAGTTCTTTTCATCAGTTGAATCCTCCACGCTGTTTGTTGAATAACACGATCCAATTTTCTGCAAAATTCTATCTTATTTTAGTCGTTTATAATCCGGCTGTTGTTCCCAATTATCGAAGAGAATTCCGTATCAGATATTTTTATCCGTTCAATTGGACTCAGCGGTATGCCGAACGCGCTCTAAGACTTGAAGCACATCCGCCGCCATTCGATCCACCGTAAAATGCTGATGGACACTCTCTCTTCCTTGCGCGCCTAACCGGTGGGCGTCTTCCGGCTTTGATAGTAAATCAGTCAAAGTCATTACATAAGATTCCATGTCGTCCGGTTCGTATAATAATCCACCGTTCGTCCGCTCGAGGATCTCCTGGAATCCCCCATGCCGGGGCTGAACGACGGGGATTCCCGCCGCCATTGCTTCGATGACATATAGACCGAACGCTTCTCCGTAAGTCGCGGGAACCGACAAAACGGAGAGCGACTTCAAGAACTGGATTTTTTCATCCCGCTTCACGTTGGGATAAAACTCCACATCGTCGAACACGCCGGCTTCGTTCAATTGTTTTTTCAGGCGATCGACGAAAGGAAAGTCGGCTTTGGTCATCGTCCCAGCGATTTTCAATTTCAATGATTGAAGCGAGGGATTCCGTTTTAAGCGGATGAAGGCTTCCACGAGAACATCCAGGCCCTTTTCTTTACGCAAATGGGCCAAATACCCCAGGGATAACGGTTTCGGCGCACCGTTCATCTCTCCGAAACCGTCGAGTGAAATCCCATTCTGTACGGCGAAACATTTATCGGAAGCCAGATTCAACCTTGGTTTTATGGCATTGGCGTAATAATTGCTGACGGGAATAAACGCATCGGCGGATTCCGTCCGCTCCGAGAAAATCTGCCATGCATCGGTCCGGTACGGTTCGGGCAGGGCGTCCAGAAAAGCATCTTCACCTTGAAGGGTGCATACGATGGGAATGTCGAATTCTTTTTTGATCGCGTGCGCCAAGCCCAGCAGCATTCCATTGGGCAAAATGATTACGTCTGGCTTCGTTTGATCTTTCAGCCAATGAGTGAAACGGCTGAATTCCTTGACCTGCCGTCCTGTTTCACCTCGCAGCATCGAGACGGTCATCTCTCCCAATTCCGAGGCTTTCGTCATACCCGCTTGTTTCGCGGAGAGGTTCAACAGCCATCGGGAATCGAGTATCCGGTCGATCCAACGGGGTGTGTTCCGAAAGAATCCCGTCTTCTGTTGAAGATATACGTTGATCCCTCCGAAGAAAATCGACGCTTGACTCTCGACACTCGGCTCGTCGGTAAAGAGAGGAAGGTAGAGCGGCTGGAGAACGACGTCGTGTCCAAGCCGCCTCAGGGCACGCAGAAGCGCCGTATCGCGAATGCAGCCGCCGCAATAAAAATTGGCGGTTCCAGGAATGATCTGTAATATTCTCATCTTTCAACCCGGATTTTCAATTTGAAAAAACTGTTACGGAACGATGAACTCCGCGCCGATTTTTTAGGGCATTAAACGTTTGCTATCCAACATGCCCATTCGGTAAAGAGATTATCATCAAATTCTATTATATCATCATCACTGCATATAATCAGGGAGAAATCGACCTTTCTCTTTGGTATCCGTTCACATATAGCAATAGTCGATAGGATTCAAAAAAGATAGACCAGAAA
>CAZSIZ010000141.1:0-15123 GCA_964606645.1 uncultured bacterium | reverse complement strand
CGTTTCGATCACCTTGGCTTCACGATTCCTGCGGCGTAGCCGCTTCGTCCAATAATGTCAGGTAATAAAAACGTGTAGTAGGGGCAGGTCTTGTGCCTGCCCTAGGTAATCCAACCCGACATTCTTTATTGGACAGTGTACTAGACCCTGAACCCTGTTTTTTCAGGATTATTCAAACCGGATCACTTCGTCGTAATTGGTGAATTGAACGGTAGAAGGAGGCCGCACGGCCGATGGGGGGGCGTTTTCGATAAAGCTGTCTTTCGATAGAACAAATCCGTAATTCGTCAACAATTTCAGGCTGTTAGGATCGCTCGAACGAACCCGGACAAGGCGGTTCAGTTCACTGTCGTCCTCTCCAGCCAGTAATGCGTTTTGAAATTCCTTGTCTTTCAGATCGGCCGACGGCTCAGGCGAAGGAGTGGCCATCGCGATCGTATGAGTCATGGTCGGGTTGCCGGGAGAAACCGGAGAAGTTGGATCGAACACGGTCTGCATCATGGGATACAGAAGCAACGCACAAGCGATCGTCGCCATTGCCGCCGCAGGCAGAGGCCGGAATACGTTCAGCGCGAAACGTTCCCGAATCCGCGTCCATAACGGTTGTACTTGCTTGGTTTCGGCGAGTCGCCGCCGCAGATCGCCGAGCCGGGGTTTGGTCGTGACGTTTTCCATCTGCCACGTATCCAGCGCCCACCAGACCGATTCCAGTTCGACGACCTCGCGCCGACATTCGGCACATCCAGCCAGATGGCGCTCGGCGGTCAACCGTTCGTCCGGGTTGGCGCTTCCCGACGCGTACGATACCAGCAACTCGTGATTGAACATACAGTTACGATTCATAGTCAAATTAATGATCCTTAAATCCCCTCTCCCTCTGGGAGAGGGTTAGGGTGAGGGCGATAATGCAAAAAATTATCAATAATACAAATCCCTATTTTTACTTCCGGCTACTCCGAATTAGGATACTTGAAAAAGTCCGTTTCGTAAATACGATTCTCAAGCATATTCCTCAAGCAAAGGCCCCAGGATTTGTCTCAGTTTCAGATGGGCGCGATAGGCGCGTTGTTTGATCGATTCCGGACTGGCTCCCAGAATCTCTGCAATCTCGATATACGATAATCCCTGATATTTATTCAGGATAATCACATCCCGTTGTTCTTCGGATAATTGATTGATGGCGGCTTTGATCGTATCTTCGTCGATTTTCCTTGCGAATTGTTCGCGGGCATTGCTTTTTACGTCTTCAATGCCATCCAGGAACGACGACGGATTGTTGGGATTGCCGAACTGGGAATCGAAATGGACTTTCCGGTTCCAATAGCGCCTTTTCTCGTCGATGCAAAGATTTCGGGCGATTCGGTAAAGCCATGACGTGAATTTCGAGCGGGGCTGCCAGGATTTCCGGTTATTGTAGACCCGGATAAAAGTGTCCTGCACCAGGTCTTCCGCCAAGTCCCATTGGCGAACGATGCGGAAAATAAATAGAAGAACCGGACGGTGATAGCGGTGATAGAGTTCCTCCAGCGCCTCATCACGGCCTTTCTGACACCATAGCATCAACTGCTCGTCGGTGACGTCCGAATCCCATTCCTTCGTTTGGGAATCCAATGAGGCCCTCGCTTCCTCATCCTGGCGATCAACGAATTCGCGGCCCCAGACGCCAACCGAAATGGCCCCCGCTCCGCTTGCAGGCGATCCGACTATCTCTTTCACGTTTTCTCTCTCTTCTGCGTCCCGATCGGTTTTCCCAGAAGTATCCTTATTCTTTACAGTTGCATTCATTGAACGAGCGGGTTATCCCAGGAGTAACTCCCGATTTGAATTTTTTCTGAGAAAGAGATAATTTAAGGATATTTTATCCTATATTGACGATAGACGTCAGATAAATATTTCAAAAAGTTGTAACGTTTTCATTCTATTCGATTTATTTTTCCAAGTGCCTCCAGGTTCGATATTCAATGACTGCCTACAGAATTAAACGCGCAACGCGGCCCCTCCGTTACAGGCATTCATCGCAAAATATCCTGATATGGCTATACTTACTATAATATTATACGAAGAACAACCAGAAAAAGTTTACATCGAGAAGAGTGAAGCAGGAGAATCGATCCTGCTTCACACCGCTTTTCTCCTCCAGACCGTCACCCGCTTCGTAAAGCAATCAAAAAAATCCGGGGCACACTACATCATACCCCGGATCGATGATCTAAATAAATTGAAAACTGAGAACTTTTAGTACAGTCCCCAATGTTCCGCAGACGTTGTTACATCGACATCCGCCAGCCTGTCCACCCCGGCGTTTGCCCCGACTGGACGGATCACCGCATAGCGTACACGGCTGATATACACGGCACAGTCATCGGTAAACCAAAAACGCACCGCGCCCTGGGGACCGACATTCACACCGGTGAAGTTAACACCGTCGATGATCCACGCCACCGTTACCCACTCGTCCGTTCCCTCCAGTGTCAGACGCTGCGCGTCGGGATAGAACGTATGCTGCAACGACCCGAACACACTGGAATAGTACACTTCAGGTCCGAATCGCGTACCGATGAGAGCGGGATCGTCGTAATAATCGATCGCGATTTTCAGCACCGCGTTCGGTTGGCTGCTTGGACCGAAAATCTCATCGAGAATGGAGAAATTCATATAGCGGTCGAACGGATCGCTTCCATCGCCCAGCGCGGGACGCACAGCGGTGCGCTGATCCCCGGCAGGTCCGATGTTGTCTTCAATGAGATACTCCTGATCGCCGCCACTGCCGCCCATATCGAGACCGTCGTTAATCCCCTGATCGAGGTCCATTTCCGCATAGTTTTCGTAGGGATCGGGATCGAAGGGATAGACACCGGGAACCGGATCGACACCTTCATACACACCGGACATCCGAATCATCCCCAGTCGAAGCCGGGAGATATAGACCGGCCCCTCGAACGCGAAACGCACTGCTCCCTGTGGATTGACGTTCACACCGGTCAGTTTCACGTCTGGCACGTACCAAACCCCTTCCATCCACTTACCGGTCCCTTCCAGAACAGTTCGATTATCTGGTGGATAGAAAGCCAGGTCGCCACCGGCAGTCACATACACTTCCGGCCCGAAGAGCGTTCCGGTGAGCGCGGGATCGTCGTAGTATTCAGCCACAATTTTCACCCGGGCGCTGGGTTGACTGGAGGGGCCGAAGTGTTCGTCGAGAATGGCCCAATTGACGTAGATATCGCTCGTGGCATCGGTCCCGTCATCTATAGCGGGACGGATCGCTTTCCGTTGGTCACCGGCGGGTCCGATCCCATCGGCTTCGACGATCTCCTGATCGCCACCGGTAACGCGGTAGACGTCCAGACCATTGGTAATCCCTTCGTCGATATCCCATTCGGCCATGATGGCGAACTCATCGGCATTGAATTCCACCGATTGCGACACATTGATATCTTCCGGTTCACCGAACGCCCCCTCCGGACCGAAAGCGATGGCGCTGATGATCAGACCGTTGGAGCGTTGCAAACGAATCGTCCCGCCGTTCACACCACCGTAGGCCATCGCCCCTTCCGAATCGTCGTAGACCATTCCTGCCCAAAAACCGGAATTATCAATCCGGAACAGCCGCCACTGATAATCGTCCGTATTGGACTCGAACGTAAATCCCCCAGCTTCGTGCAAGTATTTCGAGGGCAGCGTTCCCATCAGAAAACCTAAATTGTCACGGATGGACTCAGCGTTGGCGAAATAAAGCACCAGCACATCGATCACATCATAATCCGGCAACAGGTCGTAAAGTTCATCAGCCACATTGAAATAATTATTGACCGATTTCTTCGCGTCTCTTCCGCCGATCGTCACGTCCTCGGTGGCTTGATCTCCGCCCGTAAGAACCGTCAGCGTCTCGGAAAACAGGTTCCCCTGCCCCGCTGGAATCGCATCGGTCAAAAAACCGTCCGCGCTCCAAAAATGAACGTCATCCGAAAAATCGGTGAGCGGCGGCCAAGCGTCCGTCGGCGGAGCCTGCCCGAATCCCATCTGTGCGAACAATAAGAGGCTCAAAATAAAAAAACAATACCTTTTCATTAAACCGTCCTCCTTCTTTGATTGGATTCAATCAACGAATGTAATATTAATTGTCCAAAACGATTATCCCTCATTTCAAAATCAAAGTAAAAGGGATTCACCCGCTTTTTACTCAAAAAATGTTCGGGACAGAGGTAACTCATCGAAGAAGAAATTATATAGATAGACTTTGGATAGAGGTAAATCGAATAGATGTGTGAAAAGGATTTGTCCAGTTACCGCAGAAAATCAAGCAACGACTGCTGTAGTATACGTCCGGAGGCGGCCAAGGTGGCCTGGAATGCGTTTTGAGCCATGGTCATATCGGTAATGGTCGCGGCCAGGTCGGCGTCTTCCACGCCGGACAGTTCCTGCCGAAGAAAATCCTCCCCGCTTTGAACGCGGGCTTCGTTGGCGTCCAAACGGTTGATTCGGGAACCGAGCGAGGCACGCACGTTCAGAATTTTCTCCAAATCGAAATCGATGTCTTCAAGCGCCTGGCTAATCCCCTCGTTATCCCCGTTCCGCAAGGCCTGTTCCAGAGACTTGACCGTCCGGAAGACGTTTTTCTCTTCAGTTTCGATCACCGTTCCGGCACTGTCGATCCCAAGAATCGAAGCCGTTTTCTGCGTGCTGACATAAGGAACCTGAGAGAGCACCTCCGATTCCGTCACGTATGTGTATTGGTCGATATCGAGAAGTTGGGTAAAACGGGTCGACGAGTCCGTGCCGGTAGTGTCGTTGGCGGGATCGATCGTGATGGTATGGCCGTCGTAATTGTTGACAATATTGAGTACCCCGCCGCTCAAATTCGCGGAAATCAATCCCCCTCCCGGACCGCTCACGCCGTCGATCTCATCGATTCGCTTAACGATATCTCCAATCGTGTCCGTCGCTCCGACCGAAATCGAATACGTGTCGAGCAGCGACCCCGATCCATTTCGAACTTGAATCTGAAATGAACCGTCCGTCACCGTCGGATAATCGACACCGACGACATCGCTTTCCGACAATCCGCTGCTGGATTGAATACGTGACATTTGCGGGGGATGAAACAATCCCAAATCACGGGCGACTGTATTGTCGAACATATCGACGACGCTCAGTTCTCCCATCCCCGTTCGCATCGAAACGATATCGATTCCCGTCCCGGCCTTGTTGATTTTGGCTTCGACCCCCACGGTGGAATCGTTGATCGCCCGGATCACGTCTCCAATGGTTTCGGTCTCGCGCAAATCGACCGCTTCCGTTCGTCCGTCGTTGGTGATCGTGATCAATCCCCGGTTGGTTTCGGGGGGCATTCCCAATGGAGGGGGAACATCACGACGAATCCCCAGGCTGCCTGATGTCGCAGCGGACGTATCGACCAACGCACCCGCAAGATCGTCCAGCTTCGTGTCCATCGTAAGTGCGCCCAAATCCTTAACGGTCACATCGCTTGTCGTGGCGTCGATAGAAACCTGTTTGGTGATATCGCGCCCGAATAGACGGCGAACGTTCTCGACTTTGAAAACATCCATCGTTTCAGTAGCGGTAATGCCGATACCGGTTTTATCGGCGTTGATATAAGCGGTAACTTTCCCTTTCAAAGTGGGATGATTGTTAACCAGATCGAGTAGATCCTGCAGCGTAGAACCGGGAGAATCGTCGGTGTTACCGGCAGTACCGTCGAAATCGCGGCCTTGAGTCAGTCCCCGCAGATCGAGATCGATCGTTTCGTCATCGATCGTAATGCGAACGGCTTCCAATTCCTGAATGAAATCCGGATCGCCCGAGCTGGTGAAGGCTTCGTTTCCTTGATCGTCGATGTCGGTCATCGCCAAATTATCACCGTAAGGGACGGCGATTCGCGTACTCGGTCCGCTGTTGGCTGAAACGAAAAGAAAGGAATCACCCCTAACGCGAACGGTTCCCCGATCGGGCGCAGGGGATGTGGTTCCATCGGTCAGCGGATCGCTGGCCGGGTAGCCACGGGTCAGACTTCGAAACCCTTCGACGCGTCGGTACATCCCCAATGCGCTGAGCAGATTGGCCCCGAAAGGCGGTTCGCCCTGAAAACCAATTTCGCGCGGACCGTCTTTCAACTCAAGATCGTCCGAGCGATGGGACGTAATGACAAGTTGGTTACGGGAATTGATCTCCGCCGTCACATCCTCGACCTTAACATTGATTCGGTCACGCACGTCTTCAAGGGAATCGACACTGAGATCGACACGTATTTCCACGCCGTAAACCGAAAAATAGGCAAAATTATTCGGCATGGTGGAACTGGGACTATTAGCCGGATTGGGTGATGGATCAACGGAACTGCCTGGCGCGCCGTCAACCAAAGGCGGCAGGTAGAGAAAATCGGGATGAAGCTGACTCAGTTGCTGCGAAAGTGCCGCTGTCGTATCCGTAACGGCAAGCGATGAGGTAACTTTGTTGGGTGTATGTAAAAAAGCGTCAAAACCAGTCGTGTTCGATGAGATACGAATCCCCCGGCTGATCGCGACGTCCCGCTTGAAATCGTCCCCCTTGAATAACACCGTACCATTTTTCAACTCGAACGCGGCCTCTCGAGTGTTGCTTCCCCCGAATATCGACTGCCCATTGTAATTGGCGTTCGATAAATCGAAAACTTGCCCATACAACTCGGACACTTCCAATGCGATCACGTTCCGCGCGCTCTGATCGTAGCTGTTCCCCCCTTGAACGGCCAGAGTCCGGATGGTCTGCATCACTTCCGTCAAACTGCCCATCGTCGTTTCCGTCAGTTCGAGATTGCTTCGTGCGCCTTCGATATTGCGCTGGAAATTACGCCCCTGCTGAATCGACGCACGCAGGCTGAGACTGACGGGGAAATTGACTGGATCGTCCGAAGGCCGGTTGATCACGCGTCCGGTGGCGAGTTGATTCTGCAAGTCAGCCAACCGGCTCATGTTTTTCTGCAGGTTGAACAGGGTTTGATCGTTCATCATGTTTTGCGTAATTCGTGTCATGCTATCCTACTCCCGTATCACACACCCATCTGGTTGATGACCACATCCATCAACCGGTCGATCGTCGAGATAAAGCGTGCGGATGCCTGATATGCCTGCTGGAAACGAATGAGGTTGATCGATTCTTCATCGAGCGATACCCCTGAATCCTGCTGCTGCAAACTTTCCATTTCATTCAATACCGTTTCATTCGTCGATAACGACTGTTGAATCCGGGCACCTTCGTTTCCCAGCCGGGCAATCGTGGTCCGATAATATTCACCAATCGTCCGGCCATCGATCACATCTTTGTCTTCCAAATCGACGACTGCCAAAGCGCTGTCGTTGTTCCCTTTGGTTCCATCCAGAGAAGCCCCCAGGAGATACGGATTGTCGATCAACGCCGTATTCACCCGCATGGATTCACCGTCCGAACCGAGAAACAATACATTGATCCCGGTCGCCGCCAGAAAATGACTACTGTCCCCCACAAATGAAATCTGATCGCCACCGGCCGTGGAAAGCGAGTATTGATCCTCATCGACGATTTGAGCGCGTACACGCCCTCCGATATCGTCGCCAACCCCGACAGGAAACTCCGCTCCACGAATGGGATTGTCACGTGTTTGATCTAATATCGGGCCTTCCGTCAATCCCAACGCGGCAAGCAAATGGCTGTTGTCGCTTCGAAATGTAAATTCATACCCCGCCCCCGCTTCGATTTGGATATGATTTCGGGAGGGAGTGTTGGGATCGGTCACATCCTCCACGATCGAGGCCCGGATCGGAGCGCCGGCCCCGTTCGCGCTTGAATTGATTCGATCCACGATCCCGTTCAGTGAAAAAACACCTCCAACGACTGAAGGATCGGCCGATACGGGAACCTCGAATATATGCGTCACTTTTCCCGATTGATTGGCGATGACGAATTCGAACGATCCCTCCTGAAACTGCTGATCTCCAATCTTCCCAGTCCCTTTAATATCGGAAAATCCCATGGCTTCGATCAATCCGGAGGTGTCGTTTTGGAAAAAGAACGAACGGTTGTTGGTGGTTGTAATCTTAAAGGTATTATCCGTCGAGATATCGACCGACAGATTCGAGTCGGCTGCTTCAATAGCGGTTTCGAGATCGGCCATCGTATCAACCCCGGCAGCGCCGATCGATATCGTAGTAATCGTTGGTACATTATTATTGTCCAGCACGACCAATTCAAAACTGCCTTCCACCAGCACGCTGGGAGGTGGACCGGGAAAGGCTGGAGAGAACGCGGGATTCCCCGTTCCGAATATCGAATCCGTCGATAAGCCGGTAAACATCGTTTCGGATTCCGTCACATTACCGCCGATCAACGAACGCGACGGATCGGTCAGGGGAAATCCAAACGCCTGAATGATCCCGGAGGTGTCGTTTTGCAGCGAGATCGTCTCATCGCTCTCAACCGTGGAGATTTTAATCACCGAGACCGTCGGATCGTCCGTGCTTGGGACGACGTTGGCGCGGATACGCCCTTCGTTCGTGGTTTGAATCGCACTCGCGAGATCGTTTAGCGTGTCTGAATCGGAAAAAGTGACCACAAAAGGATCGTAAGTCTGGGTAGACAGATTGGAGTCGACCAAAGCACCGCCCACCTCACGCAAATGGATTTCAAACGAATAGCTTCCCGGTGTGTCTGCGATCGCCGTCCCCGCCAGACTGGATAGCGACGACAGGGCATTTCCCGACTCCGAGGCCTCTGCCCCATTCACGGCCAATGCTTTATTGACGAAAACCGGATCGAACGTTAGCGCCGTTTGAACGGTATTCACGATCCCATCACTCCGGTCGATACGCTGAATCACATCGTACATCGTGTCGTCTTTACTAATCTGTACCTTATAAACATCTTTGGTATTATTCTCACTATCCGCCACCCGGATGTTAATCGTGCCATCCTCCACCGTGTAAGGTCGGTTGCGGATGAAATTGACTCGGCTGGATTCCTGCGGATTGTTGAAAATCCGTTCCAAGGTGATAATCGTATCCGATTCGATCGCGCTTTCGGGCAGTGTCAGGTTGCTTCGTATTTCTGTATATCCCTCTATTCCAGATGATTCGCTATGTATTTTATTGACTTCAAACATCACCGTTCGCGCCAGCACGTCTACATCGGTGATCAGGTCATTCACAATCCGGTCACGCGCATCGAAAATAGCCCCTAGTTTTCCCGTTCGGAAAGCGTCGTCGATGACGTACAGACCTTTTTCCCCCAAACGGACACTGACAACACCCAACCCCTCTTCATCGACGATCTCGGTGATGAACTCGTTGGTCGACAAATTATCCACCAACCACTGACCCGCAATCGAAACGTTAACAATCCCTTCTTTACTTTCCACGACATTCACGGGAACGATTTCTGACAATTCTCCTAACAGAACGTCCCGGCGGTCTCGGAAATCGTTGGCATTGAAGTTCGGCATGGCTTCGCTTCGGGCAACGCCCCGATTCAGCATCACGAGATCGGAAATAATCTGATTGATTACATCGACGTAGTATTTCACCTGTTCGTTCAAATCACTCTTCAATTCAACGAGATCATTGGCGACGGTCGAAAAAGTCTCCGCGAGAGAACGGGAGTGTTCGATCACCGACATGCGCACTTCCGGCGATTCGGGATTCAGGGATAATTCGGAGTACGACCGGAAAAAACGGCTGAGCAGATTGTTGATCCCTCCAGCAGTTGCAACATCGGCCGCGTCGGAAATCGCGTTCAGCGGATCGGAGACGATCGACTCGATTCGAACCATGATGTTATCGAGCTCGCCGTTGAAATTCATATCGCTTTTCGCATCCCGAATCTGCCCTTCCAGCACGGCATTACGAATTCGTTCCACCGTGATTACTTCCGCCCCCTGCCCGAATGAACCATTGTGGACCTCCAGAGGCGAAACGGGATCTAATATGATACGCTGGCGGGAATAGCCTTCCGTATTGGCATTGGCGATATTATGACCGGTCGTGTTCAATCCCGCCTGGGCAACAGTGATTCCACGTGATCCGATATTAAGAATTCCAAAGAGGGTAACCATCGCGACTCATACCATGTTTGATCGGTCGAATTCTACCCATAATTATAAGTAGAACTCGGCAAATTTTTCCTCATCCCTAATGAACAAGAACATCTCCCCACTATCATCGCAACCCGTGTGCCTATTGAGCTTTTATTCATAGATATTGTGTTTTTCTTTAAAAACGTGTACATATTTAAGGTTATAGTTATCGAAACACGATTCTTCAATCACTTTTTTCGATCATTAGACCCTAATCCGGCAGAGCCGGAACTAAATAGAATTGTCAGTTGTTTTGTGGTGCGGGCTTCCAGCCTGCACTACTTCTTAACGAAGCAGGCTGGAAGCCTGCACCACAATTTTATGACCGTTTTGCGATCGATTTTGCTGATAAAACCCTAAACCCTATACCCTAAACCCTGTAAGATAGATCAATGATTTTTTGGATTTTCGCCCCGTTAGCGGTCATTTTAGTCGGAATCGCCAAAGCCGGATTCGGCGGAGGAGTCGGGATCGTGGCCGTCCCGATTTTTATCCTGGCGACCGGTGATGCCGCCACCTCCCTGGGAACCATGCTTCCCATCCTCTGTGCCTGCGACCTTTTCGCGATCGCCCACTATCGGAACACATTCGATAAGTGGAATATTATCAGCCTCGTACCGGGTGTAATCATCGGTGTGGCTCTCTGTGGATATTTCCTGGGCGAGATCAACAAAATCGAACGAGCGAATGAATACTTGAAAATTCTCATTGGCTCAGTCTCTTTAATTTTCGTGCTGTATCACATCGGCTACGCCTGGATCATGAAAAAACTGCTCTCCTACAAGCCCAAGCGGTGGCATGGCTGGCTGTTTGGAACGGCGGTCGGGATCACTTCGACGATGGCCCATGCGGGGGGACCACCGGCAACGATGTATCTCCTCCCTCAAAAAATGGGCCGCAGGCTCTATGTCGGTACAACCGTCATCCTCTTTACCATTGTCAACGCCGTTAAATTGGTCCCTTATTTCTACCACGGAATGATCAACGTCGAGCGAATGAAAATAAGCCTCATCCTTTTGCCTTTCGTACCCCTCGGTACGTTTCTTGGCGTCTGGATGAACAAGAAATTCAACGAGACCGCTTTCAACTCCGTGATCTACGTCATCCTCTTTATTCTAGGAATCAAATTAATTACCGGCTTCGATCCCATTTCATTTTTGATCGATTTGAAGCCTCTCATAAAATAAAGGATCATTAAGTCCCCTCTCCCTCTTGGAGAGTACATCGCGTCGCACTGCAGGCGGACACGATGCTTTTAAGGGTGAGGAAGAGGGAAGAGATGGGTGTACATCGCATCGTGCCGCCTCCCAGGAAAATACTCTAATAATGACAATCTTCGACAGCCACATCCACTTGAACGACAACTCCTTTCAGGGCAGGGAAAAAGCCGTCTGGGATGAAGCCAACGCCGCAGGTGTCACTGAAGGCGTTACGATCGGTTTCGATCTCGAAAGCAGTCAACGCGCGATTGAACTCGCCGAACGGCTTCCGGGCATGGCCGCGTCGGTTGGAATCTCTCCCCACGACATCCTGGCTGCACCCCAGAATTTCGCAGAGACATTAGAGCGCTTAGCGAACCACCCTGACGTCGTGGCGATTGGAGAATGCGGTTTGGAATACCACTACGACGCCGGTCCAAGAGACATTCAAATCGATGGATTGGTCCGACAGATTCGTTTGGCGAACGAGTTAGGTAAAATCACCGTCATCCATCTTCGCGAAGCCGACGATGATTTCTTGAACATTCTATCGTCCACCCCGCCGGATTCCGCGATTCTCCATTGCTTCACGGCCTCGAAACGGGTAATGGAAGAAGCCGTTTCAAGAGGGTATTTCATCTCATTCTCAGGAATTGTCACATTCAAAAACGCCCGTGACCTCCATGAAATCGTGAAACTCGTTCCCCCAAACCGCTTGCTGATCGAGACCGACGCACCCTACCTGGCCCCGGTCCCTTTCCGGGGCAAACCTTGCGAACCCGGAATGCTGGTGGAGACAGCCAGAAGAATTGCGGAATTGCGGGAAACCGGCATTGATACGATCGCCCGGATAACACGGGAAAACGCGCGGATCGCTTTTCAAATCGAAGGTTGAAGCGTAGAAGAAGAGGGAGATGATCAATCCAGCGCCAAAAACTGCGGAAGGTGTTCTTCGATTAATTCTTTCGATTGTTCGCGTAGGATTTCGAACGATTCTTTCGACAGGTCCAAATGATTCAACGCGAACTTTTCCGGCTCGTATTTCAGTTCCTCTAACTCGATTCCAACATTCAAACCAAGCACGATCGAGTCGGCTATATGAACGAGTGAACTGAGCAGGGTGGGCGATTTGGCTTCCTCCGGATTGTGGTGATGGCGGATGGAATGGACCAGTTCTTCGGGGAAATTCCATTGATCGGCCAGTAAAGATCCGAGTTCTTCATGGGAAAATCCCAACGCCTGCCGTTCGGCGTTCAGTTCGGTAAGTCCCTCATTCGTCATAAGATCGATAATCGTATCCGCCGTATCCTTGATGGCGCTTCCGATAATAATCTTGCCGATGTTTTGCAACAGACCCGCCGTAAACGCTGCGTCGTGAATATCCAGCCGAACCCGTTTGCAGATCATCTCGCTGGTCAAAGCGCACGAAACGGCGTGTTCCCAAAGACCGCCCTGTGTGTATCCATAAATCACCGATTCGGGATCGAATAAACGGCTCATGCTGCAAGTCAGAACCAAGTTCCGAACCGCATGAAATCCCAAATACATAACGGCCTGGGTTGGAGAAGAAACCGTTCGGGGAAGACCGTAATAAGAAGAATTACAGAGCCGGAGAACGTTACTGGTCAAACCGGGATCATTCGATATCACACGGGTCAAATTCTCCGCAGTGACGTCCGGATCCCGGGTCAGTTGCATCACTTTCACAACGACATCCGGAATGGCGGGAATCTCTTTCACATGCTGTAACAGTTTTTCAGGGATTCTTTCAGTGGAATCCATCTTATCCTCTATGATGCGGTATCGCTATTCAATTAGCGGGTTGGACGATCGTCCTAAAAATCGGAACGCTGGATTTCTATTTCATTGTTCGTTTCGGCTGCCGGTTCTTCATTAATTCGTTTTTTCATCAGTTGGCCCGGTTTGAAACTAATATGTTTTTTCGCGGGAACCGTAATGATTTCACTGGTTTTGGGATTCCTCGCCTTCCGCTCGGGAGTGTGTTTTACTTTGAAAATACCGAAGTTGCGTATTTCGATATTTCCATCCTGTGATAAGCCTTCGCACATGGCATCAAACATTGTCTGCACGATATCCTTAACGCTGGAAATATCAAATCCCGTTTGCGCGGCCACCTCTTTGACAATATCTTTTTTCGTGCTGGTCATTACAGACCCTCCGCAGAATTAAATTAAGTCGAATCAATCACCAACAATTCGGCCATTCCCAAAAACAATAGAATCACTCTCGCAGTATACCGTTTGGCACCACGATTCCCCTCGGTGGATGATGAGAATCATCTCCAGCAGCTCTAACTATATTACAATTAATGGATTAACTATACCGGAAGGTGTTATTGAAATCAAGACTGTTTTAAAAAAATGTTCTTTATTTTTATGATTTTTTACGCCCGCTCCAGATAGGTTTGAAAAATATCGGGATCTGTTTTGGACGAAGTTGAAGATTTTTTGTCGGTTTTACGGTTTGAAAAAGTGTGATTCTCAATCGTCATACGGTACGTCGCGACTTTTTTAGTATCTGAGAACACGCATTCGATTTGAAATCGCAGCGGATGCTTCACCGTACGAAACATCGAATAACCGATTTCTAATTCTAACTCTTCAATCGTCAACGACTTATCGAGTTCATCCTCTGGATGAAGAGGCGAACGCTCGTCAAGAACGTGCTGAATCCGCGAAGCGAGCCTCCTCGTACAATTGGGAAGGGTAAAGGTGATGACGGGTTTGCCGCGAGCGTCGACCGAGGAGCGTAGTGTAATATAATCCGTAAGCGTTTCACCGTTCTCGTAGGCCAGCCGGGTTAAGATAAAGATTGTATTATCAAGCAGTTCGGCTAGCGCTAATTCGGGAACGTTGAGAACGATATCCGCATCGGGAGTGTTTTCATCGATGAATAGATACTCGGAGAACAGGTCGTCGTCCTTGAAGCGCTCACGCAGCCAAGACGACAGCCGAATCGATTGTGAGGGACCAAACTCTCCCTTCTCAAGGATATAAAGCGACTCGATACGGCGTAAACATTCGCAGAATCGGTTCTCCCGTTCGATCTGAGCCATGTTTTTCCCCGAACCGGGATCGAACAAGCCGTCATCTTTTTCCTGGCTTGGCATCAAAATATCGAGCACCAATCGTTCGGAGAAGTAGGTGGCCCCATGCTTTTCGGGATAGCCGTCGTCTTCTTTCAGTAAAAGAAAAAACAGACGCTCCCCCTCGCCGGAAGGGATCGTGGACGCCCGAATGTGGCACGACGCCGTATGTCCCAGCGCAGGCTGGGGCCAGGCACAGATATCATCGACTTCGTTAACCGTCCCCAGGCGCAGTAAGGGAGCCAAGCATCGCCGAAGCCGTTCGTCGACGATCGTCGATTCATCGATGCGGGCAAAACGGAGAAGATGATCGGCCCGTTCGTTGGAATAGTGAATCAGGTATTCATCATCCACCACCGCAACTCCGTTCCACATCATCTCGAATAAGCCGACAATCCCCTCCTGCATTTCTTGGCGTAGGCGTTCCATTTCCCCGGTCCGGACCGATAAATTTTTTCGGTGTTTGGAACTCTCTTTTTGCGCCTGACCCAACATATCACGCAGGCTCAGCGTTCGATTCTTTTCCGCTTCGGTATCGTGAAGAATCCGGTTGATGTGAACTCCGATCTCGACAATGTCTTTCCAGTATTGGTGGATATCGAGCCGTTGGCTGTAATCGTTGCCTCCAACCAGACCCAGATTTCTTGCCAGACGTTTATATTCCATCGTATAGGCGCGCAGCAGAACGAAATAGGATAGAAGAAACGCCAGAATAA
>CAZSIZ010000140.1:0-15244 GCA_964606645.1 uncultured bacterium | reverse complement strand
CAACCAAAATGACTCGCGCACGCCCTCGCGCGACTTTTACCACGGACTGCTAAACTGCTGAATTATAATGGTTTCAGTATTAATTAACACGGGAAGTTCGGATTAGCGGAAAACCCTTTTGCTGATTGGACATGCCGTGTGTTCTCGGTGGGAAAAGAGCAATCGCTACTTAATAGGGGTGTATATCTCATTCTACGCAAATAGAATAAGAACGTTATAGGAATTCAGGCTCCTGCCCTTAAGTTGTATCAAGCGGATCGGGGCGGCAAAACGTATATACCGTTGGATGCGGCATGGGAGATGGAAAACCAGTTTACCACCCTCGAAGTGTGTGATCATTGTGAGTATTGCTGTGTGGGTCTTGCCTCGGATAACAAGTTAGAATATACGCCATCCGACTTTTTGCCGTCGCGTCATTATTTACCGTGATTCAAATCACAACCGTTGATTATAACCGATAACAGTATTTACGAATCCTTTATAACAATCAGGCGTTGGTTGATGGCGGGATTCTTGATTACACACGTCGTACCATCGGGCCAGCGAATGTCGATTTGTATGATCGACTGGTCCTGGGCTAAACCGAAGTGAATTGTGGCGCTGTTTTGGGAAAGGAAGCTGGCGCTGGAATAGAGTTCGACCATTTGTTTACGGGTTTCCGATTGGAGAAATATTCTTGCACCGTAGGCGGGCATCCCGCGTTCGTTCTGGACGGCGATTTGAATCCAATTCCCGCATTGGCTCTGGTTTTCCAGGAAGAACGGGACGCCGTCCAAGTTATTGACAATAATGTCCAGATCGCCATCCCGGTCGAAATCCCCAACAGCGCTTCCCCGCGATACCCCTTTCAAGGAAGCCGCTGGGCCGATTTTGTCCGAGACGTTGACGAAATGGCCTTTTCCCTGATTGTACAGGAACCGATTCGGCTGAGCGTACCCTTTCAGGTTGGCCAGTTCGTCCGCGAGTGGATAGACGTGTCCCGCCATAACGCACATATCCGGCCATGAATCGTTATCGAAATCCTCCAGCAGCATCCCGAAACTGACCAGGGGCCGGGTTCCCTTCCCGACCCCGGTGACGTAGGTGGCGTCGGTGAATTGAAGTGGGCCGTCGTTGCGGTAGAGGATGTTATACTCGTCCTGGTAATTCGCGACGGCGATATCCAGATCGAGGTCGCCGTCCACGTCTCGCACCGCCACTCCCATACCACCCTGCTCTTCCCCGTCGTCGCTCAGGCCCGCCCCGGCGAGCAGCGAGATGTCCTCAAAAAATCCTTTACCATTATTTTCGTAAAGATGATTGGACGTGGTGTCGTTGGCGATGTAGATATCCAGATCGCGGTCGTTGTCTACATCTGTAAAATTCACGGTAAACGCTCGCCCGGCAGCGAAACTGTTGATCCCCCTCTCTCGGCTGACGTCGCGAAACGTTCCGTCACCATTGTTCAGAAAGAGATTGTCGTCCGCCGGTTTGAACGCCGACGGACCGATAAAAGCCATCCGGCCATGCAGGGGGGCGAGTTTCCCCATCCGATCCGCGAGTTGTGGAGTGAAGTTTGCGTAATGACCGACGAATAAATCCAGGAAATCGTCTGCGTCGATATCGGCGAAGGCCGCCCCGGTGCTCCACCCTTCGTTTTGCGCCCCTCCCGCGTTGGGAACGGCCGTGAAGCGTCCCTTTCAATCATTTCGGTAGAGTTGGTTCGGGCCGTAATTGCAGAGATAGCAGTCGAGATCGCCGTCGTTGTCCACATCGGCGAAAAACGCCCCGGTCCCGAAACCCGTATCGCCTAATCCGCTCTCGACGGTTCCGTCCTTGAATGTTCCGTCGCCTTGATTCAGGTAAAGGCAATTGCGTGGCGGCGGGGCGTCCGTCGGCTTCGGGATCAAGGGCGCGCCGTTGACCAGGTAGATATCGTCCCAGCCGTCGGCGTTGACATCGGCGACAGCGACCCCTGCGCCCTTGGCTTCGATGAGGTATTCCTTTTGAGGAGAACTGTTCGACTGGACGAAATCGATGCCCCGCTGCTTCGCGTTTTCCACGAATTGGAACTGACCGTACGCCGAAGAGACGTGACCGGCGGCCCATAACACGACGAGAATAGTGAGACGTGCGTTCACTCGAAATCTCCTGTTGAACTCCGCATAATATCCCTTCATTGCGGAGAACCTTTTTCTTTCATTTTCCTCAATGCGTACTGAAGGTTTTTCTGAATGCGCGGATCGCGGCTGCCGTGTTCGAGCGCTTGACGAAAGGCATCGGCGGCCTGCCGGTAATTTCGCTGGAACATAAAAGAGACACCGAGGTTGTTGTAATTATCCGCGTTTTCGGGATCGAGGCGGATAGCCCGCTCCAGATAATGCTGCGACCGGACGGGTTGTTTGTTTTGCAAATAGAGCGTTCCCAACAGGCTTTGATAAACCGCCGATCCTGGATCGAGTTTCACACCTTCCTCAAACGCACCGATGGCCTTTTCTGTCTGTTTCTGTCTGAGATATTCTTTCCCAAGCGCAAACCAGTTCGAGGCTTTATCCGGGCCTCGTCTCACGACCCGAATCCGTTCGGTCAGGGCGTTTTGTTGGTTTTTCAACGTTTGATATCGTTTCAGAGCCACGCGAGCTTCATCGCGTTTTCCCAATTTGCCGAGAGCTTGTCCCAGCAGGCGGTGAGGTTCGGGATCGCGTGGATCGAGTTCGATGGCGCGGCGCAGAGGTTTCTGAGCCTCCTCGAATTTGGATTGCTTAATCAGAACGTTTCCCAATCCCCTATTCCCGGAAACGGTTTTTGGATCGATTCGTAACAGGGCCTCGAACACCGCATGCGCCTGTTCGTAGCGATGCAGCGTGATGAAGATTTCTCCCAAGAGTTTGCGTGGCCGGACGAAGGAGGGATCGGCTTCGATCGCTTTTTGATAATAACTCTGGGCGGACTCGAAATCGTCATCGAACTTTTGGTAATAGATTCCTAGCAAGGTATGCGCTTCGGAATAGTTGGGATGCCGGGCTACTATGTTACGCAGCGTATCACAGGCTTCATCCAGGCGCTCCAGTCCGATGAGCTGCTTGGCGATGTCGAGTTGGATACTGGGATCGTCTTTTCGTATGTCCAGCGCTTTTTGGTAGTACGACAGCGCTTCGGCATAGTGATAGACCGATTCCGCCCGGCGCGCCTTCGCGATCCATTGCTCCACCGTTCGTTCCGGTGAATCCGATTCCGTATATGAAAGCATCGCGGCGATCGCGATGACGAGCATAGCCGATACGATTGGACGGCATAAGGAAATCCAACACATGATGCTCTCCTGATCTCTGTTTATGATATGGGATTCAGCCGCAAGAATCCAGACTGGGCCGGGTTGGTTTTGATGGGTGGCGCAGATCGCCACGAATCAACTGTCGTTTTTAGTCTTTTATCAGAGAAATTGATCGCGAAACGGTCAATGCAGGAATCGGTGTTCCCCATGACAGTCGGTGCATACTTTTACTTTTGGCAGAGGTTTGTCGATCTCTTCGCTCTTGTCGTCGTGTCGGTCGTGACAATTCATGCAGTTAGCGTCCACCTCGGAGCGGCGGTAAAGAATATCCGGCGGAGTAACGTTGTCCTCATCCTCCCGGTGGAGCATGGACGGGCCGTGGCACTCCACGCAGCGGACGTCATTTTCGTCGTGTCCCACTGCCAAGGGTTCTTCTTCGAAATTGATATGACAGACGTAGCAATAATAGTTGTCGCCCGGGATGTTTTTTATCTTCTTCACGCCGAGAGGACGCGCCCGGAGCCGCTCAATCTCGAACGATTTTCCATTGGCGATGAAACCGATCCGGCCCATTTTCAGAAAGGAATTATCTTCGGTTTCGGCAATCGTCTTGCCGTTGAGAGAAATGGTGAAGCTACCCGCGACGGCGCTGATCCGAAGTTGGTTCCAAGCATCTTTTTTGACTACAAGATCGATATCGGCAATTTTATTTCCGTCTTGGATACCAAGTGTGCCTTGGTTCAGATCGAGCCGGTAGCCGGGCTGGTCGTAACCGGTGTAACCGATGTTACCGATTTGGTCCGAACCGGCCCGGAAGCGGACCGTGCCTGCGCCGCGAAACCGGGTGGCGAGTTCAAAATCCTTCCAACACCACCGGTTGAGAATTTCGCCTTTCGTTCCGGTCAGCAAACCGTCCTTGACCGCCCAATCGCTTTTCGCGGCGGTCTTCCAGCCGCGAAGTTGAACACCGTCGAAGAGCGAAACCCAGCCGTCCTTGCCAGGCTCGAATGCTTCTTCCGAACTTTCTTTCGATTCCGAAACAACCCACGAAAAACCAATCACGATCGTTGTGAGAATTACAATGTTGAGAACGTTTTTCACGATTAAACCCACTCCCATTTTTTCAGCCATTGATAATCGGGCGTTAAGCGGTCGTGCAGTTCACCGGCGGCATGAGCGAAACGGCGGTTGCGCATAATTTCGGGCGCGGCGCAAAGGTCCTGTTCGCGACGTTCGGCAATCGCTTTGAGGCAGTTGTCCACTTGCTGAGTCGTAATCAGACCGGGTATCGGCGCAGTGACCGCCTCGTTGCAGAGGATGTAACGCAGCGCCAGACGCGCGCGTTCGTTGTCCTCCTCCTCGAAGGGATTGCCGGGCTGGCTGTCGCCCTTGAACATCGAGTTCGAGGCGAACGGTTTGATTCCCAAGAGGCCGACGTCCTGCTTGATGAACGCATCGAAGAGGCTGCCTTTGGGTTTCTTTTTACTGCGGGCGGTGTAAGGCATACATACGGCGGAGATGATGGGGAAGCTCATCAGCAAATGTTCGATGAAACGCCGGTCGTGGGTTGAAAGTCCGAACGCACGACATTTGCCCTCTTTGACAGCCCGTTCACCCGCGTCGATCATCTCGAAGATTTCGCCGAAGGTGTGTAAACGTCCCGATTCGTGACAGGTGACGCGCCAGAGATCGACATGGTCCAGTTTCGCATCGAGCATCTGCTCTTCCAAACCGCGCAGCAGCATCTTCCGGGTGCGCCATTTTTCGAAGCGCATTTCCTTGTTGCCGCTGGAGAAGCCGAAATACATCTTGTCGCGCTTGCCGATCTTTTTCAGCGCTTTCGCGTAAGCCACGGTCTCGCCGCTCCAACACGCGTCGATGTAGTTGATTCCCGAATCGATCGCCTTGGCCATGATCTCGGCTCGATTCTTGTCGAAGTCCGCGCCGTCCGCTTTAAGGCGTTTCCAATGACCGCCCATGCTGATGGCCGAGACCATCCAATCGGTTTTACCCAATCGGCGGTAATCCATGCGTTCGTCGTAATTCAGGATTTTCGAGGTCGAGACTTTTTTTTGTTTTTTCTCGGATGTCTGAGCCTGCGTGACTGCGAGTCCGGCAGCGCCCAACGCCAACGCGCCTTTCCCTAGAAATCCTCGGCGATTCATTTCCTTTTCATTCACGATCGTTCCTCCACAGGATAAATTCTATTTATTATTATTGTAATAATTTGTATTATTCTTCGATTTCCATCACGACTCGTACGCCGGCGAAATAGAGCCAACCGCCGGGAGGGAATTTACCGCGAAACGCCGAGCGGCAGTTTTCGGGGGGATTGAACCACTCGCCACCACGAAAGACCTTGTGCGTTCCCTTTTTGGGACCCTGTGGATCTTTCTGAGTTCGATCCGTATACGCACTGTACCAATCCGAGCACCATTCGTAGACGTTGCCGGTCATGTCATAGAGTCCCCAGGGGTTGGGTTTCTTCTCACCGGCTTCGTACGACTGACCTTCGGCGTTCTCGTCGTACCAGGCGTAATCGTCGATTTCGGTCAGTTCGGGATCGTCGCCCCAATGAAAACGGGTTGTCGTTCCGGCGCGGCAGGCATATTCCCATTCGGCCTCAGTCGGCATGCGGAATTTTCCCAGTTTCAAGTCGTTCAGTTTGTCGATGAAATCCTGACATTCCTTCCAAGCCGTCGACTGCATGGGGGCGTCGAAATTGCTGCCGCTAAACCCGGCGTTGTCTCGGATTGCCCCCTTGACCGCTTTCCACTGCCGGTGCGTCACTTCATAGGTTCCCAGACAAAACGGTTTGGAAATAACCACTTGATGCTGCGGGCCTTCGTAAGGTTCCCGGCCCTTTTCACTCTCCGGGCTTCCCATCATGAAACGGCCTGCGGGAATTTTCTTGAATTCCATCTCCACTTCGCCCGGCAGTTCGATCGTAACGGTTTCAATTTTTTCGGACGCGCCAACCGTTCGGTTTCCGCAAAGCGCCAACACGGCGGCTATCGCAACAGAAAGAATCATGGTTCCAAACCATCTGGATTTCATCAGACCATCCTCCCATAAGTGTTCTATCGATACCAGAAGATATTCAGAATGTTACCACAATTCGATATGTAAATACAATCCATTCGGTTAAATATATGGATTTGTGACGTGATTCCGTGCGTTACTGAATTTCGGGCAGGGGGATCGTTTCTCCATGTTGTTGGGCCAGTTGTTCTGGTTCGGAATAGGTTCCATAGAAGGAGGCGTTGCCGTCAAGCCAGAGATAGAGGCGGCGGCGTTCGAGTTCACTCAGATCGATTTTGTCCGCACGATGGTGTTCGTCGAGAACGGTCATCAATGGACTTTCGTCGGACGGCATACGTCCGGGATGGGTGACGATGGGGGTAATCGTCGCGCCTCCCCATTCGTACCAGCGCACGTAAGGCTTCAAACTGATGTATGAGGCGGAGAATTCGTTTTGGGCCTCGCCCGTCAGATTACATTTTTCATTCTTTCCGTCGTGGCATTGGACGCAATGGTTGTCGAGAATCGGCTGAACCAAGCGCGGGAAACTCCAGGGCATCGCTCCATCGGGACCGGGCGAAATCCGGGACGGTTTCCGGCGCATGGCGAATGGAACGCGGGCGGTGGCTGTCAATTCAGGCGGTTCGTGACAGCCGACGCATCCTCGGCGTTCTCCCGGCTGCAAATAGGTCACGCTTCTCATGCCTTGAACCGCCCGGCCTTTTTCATCGATCGCCTGGAAAGCCAGGGGTTTTCGAGCGGGTGCGCGGAAATAGGCGGAACCATCATCCTCGACGGGAACCGTACCGAGCAGCATCCGCGCGGACTCGGCGTTGGCGTATCCCAAGCGAGGCTTATTCGCGACATGACTTCCCGTTTTAGGCAGCACTTGAAAAACCCGCAATTGACGCACCGGTCGTGAAGCGGGCATCGAAAAATGACTGCGCCCCACATCGGTCAGCATGTATTCTCCCTCGTCGCCCAATTCGGGATCGAGTTCGCTAGGAAGAACCGGCGGACGTGACCGTGGTTTTAATGGAACCGGGTACATGCACGACAGGCCCGGCTCGCGATAGAGGAGTTCGAGATTGCCGAAGCGGTCGAAGAGGTAGAGGCCCGTTTCGGTGTCCTTCTTAACCTTCGGCCCCATCCCCGGAAGAGGATCGAAACTGAACGACACCAGGAAATAGTTTTCCGATAGCGGCCAGGGGCTGTGAAAATAACTGTCGGGCCAGCCGGGCGCTTCGGGAAAACAGACCTCCGGTGTCAGCGATTCGATCGCGTCGAAATCGTCTTGTCCTGTTTTTTCATCGAGGGCGAGGCGGTCTGGATCGACGATGACCAGCGACCCACCGACGTCCGCGTGATGCGCACCCGCCACGAAGACAATCCGCTTCGATCCGGGGATTGCGCGCGGTTGGTAGCACGCGTTGATGCGCTGAGTAAAAGTGCCGAATAATGCTCTGGGATTGCTTCCATCGGGATTACTGGTCCACAGTCCGTGAAAATGCGCCGCCGAGCGGTCGACGTAATCCCAGCGAGTATACACGATTCGACCGTCGTGGAGCACGCTGGGATGCCATTCGTTGGTTTCGTGAAACGAAAGCGTTTGGATTTGGCTGCCATCGGGATTCATTCGGTGCAAGGTGTAGGCGGGCAGTGGTTCCCAGGGGTTGTGACAACGCCCGAACCCACCACGCCGGGTAGACATGAATGCCAACCCGCCGTCCGGCAGTTCGCACGGATCGAAATCATCGTTGGGGCCGTCCGTCAGTTGGCGAAGGCCGGTCCCATCCGGATTGACGGAGTAAAGATGAAAGCAGCGGCGTTCGCTGGAGTGGTAATCCGGTTTTTCCCCGGCGCGTTCGACGAAGGCAAAGTAAATCTTACGAGCGTCGTAAGAAAGCGAAAGCGTCGTGTAGTTGCCGCGCGGCAGCCGATCCTGGAGCAGATCACGCACGGCGAACGAACGGCCTGGATTCTCCAGTACGCAGACACTTCCGCCATCGATATCGTCATAGTCGTAGAAATATCCGAGATACTCGTGAAGCATCTGACAGATAAAACGGCGGCGTTTGAGAAACGTGATCTTCTCTGATCCAAGCAGCGGATTCTTCAACGCCATGCCGCGTGTAAGCCATCGGATTTCTCGATACAACGCCAACCGCTCTGTCTCAGTGAGATCGTTAAAATGTTCGGCTCTCTCCTGATAGTTTTTTAACTCAGAGGCTTCCCGCTTCAGGTCCGGCCCGTCAGTCATCGAGGAGAGATCGGTGAGAAGGCGTTCGCTTCGGCGCAGAACATCCTCGATCGAAACGGCATCGGTCGCTTGCCGATCCAGGCGGATTTCTTGACGCGCCCAATCCGCTTCGATCGCTTTCCGGAAGGCGTCTCGATCCTCTCCTACAGACAGCGTATTAGTAATTGCGATCGACACGATGACGAGGCTGTGAATGAGCATTTTTTGGATTAAGCGCTTAAACATTTTCGCCGCCTTCCTCTGTAGTTCAATGATCAACAATGACAAATGCAGCCTAAAATTACATCGTTTGCTAGTTCCCCCTCACCTTAATCCTCTCCCAGAGGGAGAGGAAAAAACGGTCAGGCCGGGTCTCCCAGGGCGATGATGTCTTTGCGGATGCGGTCCACATCGGCCGCTTCGAGTTCGAGTTCGCCGCCTTTGGCGTTATCGACCGCTTGATCGGTGCGGCGCGCTCCAACCAGCGCGTACGACACACCCGGCTGAGCGACGGTCCAGGCGATAGTTAACTGAGCGAGTGAACAATCATACTTTTCCGTCAGATCGGACCACGACGCGAGCAGGTCGAGAATCTTCTTCCGGTTCTCCAGTTTGTACCACGGATTATAATCCAGGTTGCTTCGCCACTCGCCTTTGTCGAACGTGCGGTCCATACCGACTTTGCCGGTCAGCAAACCTTGTTCAATCGGCGTGTAAGCCAGCGTCGAGATGCGGTGCTCTATGCTGTAAGGCAGAATATCCTCTTCGATTGCGCGGTAAAGCATGCTGTAACGGGGCTGGTTGGAATCGATACCACCGGATTGTTCGTACGTTTTTAGTTCGTCCAGGGTGACGTTGGAGACGCCGATGGCGCGGATTTTGCCCTGCTTCTTGATATCCAGTAGACAGGCCATCGTCTCTTCGATTGGGGTGTTCTCCGGCTCGACGGCGGGCCAGTGGACTTGGTAGAGATCGATCACGTCCACGTTCAGGCGCTTGAGGCTCAGTTCGATCTCTTCGCGGATCGTATCGGGGCGCAGGCTGCGGGTGAGATCGCGCCCGTCGAATTCACAGAAGTAGGAGCCGCGCTTGTCGTTCCACCAGAGGCCGCATTTCGTCGCGATGACGACTTTGTCGCGTTTGCCTTGGATCGCCTTGCCGAGCACCTCTTCGCTGCGTCCGAATCCATAGCATGGGGCGGTGTCGAAAAGGTTGACGCCCGCGTCGATCGAGGCGTGGATCGCGCGGATCGATTCGCTGTCGTCCGCGTCTTTCCCCCAGACGGCTCCCCCGCCCGTCACCCACATTCCCATACCGACCACCGACGCTTCGATCCCGGATTTTCCCAGTTCGCGATATTTCACGTTGATTTCCTCCTGAAATTATTGTCAGGCTACATGGTGGGTCAAAAAGCGCGACCCACCCTACCTATCTAATTACATCTCTATTAAAAAGCATCCATTGATTTTGGGTGGATGTCAAGGAAATTTTGTTGTTCTCGACGAGTTGCCTCACTCGCCATACTTCCGCCAGTTGATTGCGCTCGAACCGGATTCTCTCTGCACGATGGTATAGACGGATGTTTCCGGCAGTTCGATTGTGAGCGCGCCGTTCGTATTCGCGCGGGTCTGAACGGTTAAATCGTTTCGCGCGTATCCGTTCTCATCCAGGGCGATTGTTTTTAGCGCGGTTCCAGATTGGAGTTGAAGCGTCACTTTTGCTTGAATCTTTTCCACTCCAAACGGCGGGTTTCCAAGACTCTCGATCCTGCCGTCCTTGCCGTTCGAGGCGCGGAACTGATAGGGACGCTCGACCGTCATTGCCTGGATCAATAGTTTTGTCGATTCTTTGATCGGACGCCCGTCGAGTGATATGACCGTAATCGTCGAAAACTCATTTTGCGACTCGATCCGCACATCGTTCAACAAAATGCTGCCCACGCTCGATAAAAAACCGGCGGCTCCCTGGCTTCGAGGGGTGTTGATTCTCGCGATTCCCTGTTTGTAGTTCCAGACGAGTTCGCCGGTCCGGCTGGTGATGGTTTGGTGCTCTCGATCGATGTAAGAGGATAAATCGATCTGGGTTGAGCGCTCGGTATCCGTACCGAACGTTCGGCGGACGCGGCCCACGAAATACGCCAACGGATCGACGTTGTTGACCGCACCGGTCGCCGCGCCTCCCGCCGGAACGTCTCCCTCGCGAAAAGCATCGAGGTTCTGGGCGGTGGCTCCTCCCCCTCCCTTGAGGGCGTAGAGGTCTTCCAAATCCAGCACTTGATAGACGACGTCGTCCGATTCACGGATATCGCCCCGGCGATACATCAACGCGTAAGCAGGGAAATTGCCCACGATCGCAGGGCTGGTCAACGCGAATTTACTCATGCTCGTGTCCCAATAAGCACTGCCGACGGCGAACGCGAAAATTCCATCGACGCCTTGAAGCGATCCGTAAGCCGAGGTCAGGAATGAGTAATCGGCACGGTAGAGGTTGGGATTGGTCCAGCCGATTTCGGAGATCGTGTGCGGGAAGCCGTCGATCTGGATGAACTGGAGCGGCAGGCTTTCGGGAACTGTCACTGCCGCCTTATTTCCAAACGTGTGACCCTCGCGGACCGAATAGGAATGGGTTCCGTCCGAGCTGCTGTGCGGTCCGCTGAAATAGCCGTGGCGGTCGATGACGTCTCCCGCCGTGTAGGTGTAGCGTTCCAACGCGTCGAGCATCACCGGGTCGGAGACGTGCCAGTTGCCCGCCGAGATCAGGCTGCCCGAACCCAGTTCATTCCTGATGAAATCGATCGTTTCCGTGTAAAAGCCGCGCTGAAGTTCGGTGAGAAAGCGCACTTGATCGCCGACACGTCGTTTCATGGCGGCGTTGTAATTTTGGACCGCTCCGCCCGTCATGTTCCAGGCTTCGTACAGGACAGCCCGGTTTTCGCTGACGTTGTCGCCGGATTCCCGCTTGCCCCAGGCAGCGAACGCTTGGTTCAATGAGCCGTAGCGTTCGATCAGCCACTTTCCATAGAGGCGTTCAAGCGCTTGCCAATGCACACTTGGGATGTTCTTTTTCGACAGCGTCCAGAAGAAGAAACTGTCTTCGTTCTGAATTTCGACGATGGCGGCGGCGGGTTCCTTCGCAAGCGTCTTGCCGGTGTATGGATTCGGTGTCGAAAGCAATGCACGAAGCCAGGCGCGGTGAAATTCCTGCATACGGGAATTGAAAAAGAGCAGCGTGAAGGGGATTTTGTTATCCGTCGTATCGAAGCCGGAAATGCCATAGTTCGGACGAATGTCGAACCAAAGCGGAAAGTAAAAACTGAGAAACGTGTATATCCCTTCTCTCTTCAGTGCCGTGACGAAATAAAAGAGATCATCCAGTTTTTGTTCATCGATCTCCATCGGATTGCCGGACACGAAAACGGGGCTGTGATAGCGCACCATATTCACACCTGATTTTGCCAACCGGCGGGCCAGGTAATCGATGGACTGACGGTCCAATCCCGCGATTGTCGATGAAGCGTTCACCGCCCAGAATTTCACGCGCTGACCATTTCCCAGAACGAAATTTAAACCGTCACGTTTCACGAAACCGTTTTCACCGGCGGATTTCTCGTTCATAGATCGTAAATCAAACAGCGCTTCCTGCGTAAACGGATCGGGGTCCGGTTCCCAGGGGAAAAATCCTTCATTCGCCTGGCCTGATTTTTCGTCCGGTTTCAGCGCCCCACGCGGAATAAATGGAAAAGAAGTCAGAACGAAGCAGTCGAAGCAGGCTGTCAACGACTCACCTTTTTGCGCCAACAAGCGTAACTCGAAATCGTGTCTCCCTTTCGTCAGTTCGACTTTCCCCAGCGAAACCCAGTTGGCAGGTACGGATTCCATCAAGACGACATTGTCCGCCAGCGCCACATCGCGAGGACAGGTGCGCCAATCATTTGCATCGAACCGCCAGCGGAAGGGGCCGTGCTTCCAGAATTTCCGCACCCAGAAATCATACTCGCCATCCTGGGGAACCTCCACGCGGTATTTCGCGAACGCTTCGTCACCCGTGCGGTTGCCGTTGTTCGTCAGCCACTCACTTTCGGAAAGCAGATGCCGGTTCTTAGGGAACGACGACGAGGAGAACCACGTCTTTTGGGGGAAATTCGTTTCGACAGGATTTTCACCTTCCCACCAGACATAGGACGTCCCGCCCTGGCTGGGAACGGCGAATGCGGTGGCTAAGATCGAAACCGATAAGAACTCAATCATTGTTTTACGCAGAGACATCATCGTTATTCACTCCATCACACATCGAATCATACGACTAACCGCTTTTATTTTACCATAAACAAAATCCCCGTCGAAAGAGCGGGGATTTTGTCGTTCAATCTTTGACAAACGGTGGATTATTTCGCTGAGAATTTGTAGACCGTCACATGCTCGTATTTTTCGCCGGGTTTGAGAATCGCCGAGGGGAAATTCGGCTGGTTGGGTGAATCGGGGTAATGCTGCGTTTCCAAGCAGAATCCGTAACGGAATTTATACGGCTTGCCGCCTTTTCCGATGAGGTGGCCGTCCAGAAAGTTGCCGGTATAGAACTGGACGCCCGGCTGGGTCGTGTAAAATTCCATCACTCGGCCGGATGTTTTTTCGTAGACGACGCCTCCGAGAGCCAGCGTTCCATCCTGATTGTTCAGGACGAAGTTATGGTCGTAACCGTTGCCGAAACGGATCTGTTCGTTGTCAGCCGCGATGCGCGCACCAATCGCGGTCGATTTTGTAAAATCGAACGGCGTTCCTTTCACGGACCGCAATTCACCGATGGGAATCAACGTTTTACTGACAGGAGTGAAACGGTCGGCTTTCAGCATGATTTCGTGTTTCAAGATATCACCGTTGCCCTGCCCCGCCAGGTTGAAATAGGCGTGATTGGTGAGATTGAGGGGGGTCGCCTTATCAGTGACCGCCTCGTATTCGATTTTGAGTTCGTTCTCATCCGTCAGTTTGTAAACGACCATGCATTGAAGGTTGCCCGGATAATTCTCCTCACCGTCTTTACTCAGGTAGGACATCTTCAATCCGGTGAAGCCCGCACCGGCAACTTTCTCGGTATCCCACACGACTTTGTCGAAACCTTTGAGGCCACCGTGCAGATGGTTTTCGTCATTATTCACCGCCAATTGATATTCAGTTCCATCCAAGGTGAATTTGCCTTTGGCGATGCGGTTGCCATAGCGGCCAACCAACGCCCCGAAGTAAGGCGTATCTTTAATGTAATCAGCCAATGTTTCGTAGCCGAGTGTGATATCGGCAAGTTGGCCTTTTCGGTCGGGCGTTTCCAGCGACACGATGATCCCGCCGTAGGTCATGATCCGCACTTTCATTCCATTGGCGTTCGTGAGCGTATACAAATCGACGGGTTTTCCATCCGATGTTTTCCCAAACGGTTCTTTCTTAATATCGGTGACCACTTTCTTCTCCTTCTTCTTTTGAGACTGTTCCGACGCATAAGTGTTTGTCGTTCCGGCATCGCTCCAACTGACAAACAAGGCGGCTGCAAAAACAGCGATCCACGTTCGATTTTTCATTATTTCACTCCCCGCTTTCTATCATTGAATTGGTATGCCCAAGGTCGATATCGAGTCCATTTACCTTACTATTCTGTGGGTCGATGTCAAGCAATTGAACCGTTCGTGAGAGCGATTTTCAAAACAGGTATCGGCCTTTTAATCGTGGCGTTAAAACAATGAAGAGCCGACCAGAAATGTGCTGATCGGCGAAACGAAGAAGTGAATGTAGTACCACAAAATGGGAATATCAAACATCATGCTTACCATGATCACTCCGAAAAGTATCATCGTGGACTGGTTTCGGAATTGCTCGAATTTCCGAGCCTGTTCGTAGGGCAGGAAATACATGAGTATTTTCTCCCCATCTAATGGAAACAAAGGAATCAAGTTGAAGAAAGCGAGTGCTAGATTGATGGAGACTCCGGCTCGTAACACCTTGATACAAGCGAAAAAGATAGATCCATCGGTCGACAGTTTGTATATAAATTCGGCGACAGGAAGATATACAATGATCTGGAATATCACCGCCAATACCACTGCCTGGATGATGTTACTGATCGGACCGGCCGCCGCGACCAGCATCGAATCGCGCCGCATATTCCTGAAGTTGAGCGGATTGACCATCACCGGCTTGCCCCAACCGAACATCATGATCAGGATGCACATAAAACCCATCGGGTCGAAATGAGCGACGGGATTGAGCGTCAAACGGCCCATCCGTGCGGCGGTGTCATCTCCGCATTTCAGCGCCATCCACGCATGAGCCATTTCATGCACGGAGACGGCGAGAATCAGCATCGCGAACAACGCGATTCCCCGTTGCGGGTCGTTAATAATATAAAAAAGCATTCAGGTTCGTTACTCCATAAAAGATATAACATCTCTTATTTATTATAGGTTCAACGGTTTGAAATGGGCAGGGCGAATCATGGGGCCACCGCAATCAGTAGGGGGCCGCTTATTTCAGCAGGATTCCCGGTTTCGGGCGGTCCAGTTCAGGCCCAGGTCGCGCATCATTCGGCGGTCCAGTTCGGGTTCGCGTCCGGCGGTGGTGAGGTGAAGGTAACTCAAGCTAGCAGAGACGGTGGTGTTGATGCAGTAGCCTTTGATCCTGACCCAATTCGGGGCGGGAAGATCGTCATCCAAGCAAAACGATACACGAATGTAGTTGGTGTTTCTGCGG
>CAZSIZ010000139.1:0-15264 GCA_964606645.1 uncultured bacterium | reverse complement strand
TCTCAAAGTTTTATCTGGATAACTCTTCTACAATTTCATGCGATTGCCCTGGGTTCGATCATGACAAGGAAAAAATTTTCATCTTCCCCCTCATAGAACAATGTGCCGGACTGTATCTCATTTCCCCGCAGGTTATATCGAAGTAAATAATCTTTCAAACCGGCTCTTTCGGTGGTGGTCAGCGCAATATCCGACTCGGTCTCACTGAGTTGAGTTACCAAAACGTCATGAGAAGGAGACTCAATTGACTGCAACGGTACACCGGAGTTGATATGGGCATTGACGTTGAAATCATATAAGGCCTCTTCTCCTTGATGTTGATAGGGCGCTTCAACCCAATATTCGGACTGATCGACTTCACTGATTTTCATTTCAGAATATCGGGGGCCGACAACAGCGGGATAAATAAATTCATACACACCCTCTTCGGGAACGAGTAGTTCGACATAGTCCAGTTCAACAGTAACGTTGTCGCCTGGCATGATATTGGCAACGTTCATCTGGAAGACATTGGGGCGGTTTTGTTCAAGAAGAGTGGCACTTTTACCCTCTTCCTTGGCTTCTTCATATTCACTCCTCGCTTCTTCACGTTCTTTGATTTGGGCTTCGATAAGTATGTCACCGATCATCATACGCATGGCGTAAACGGCGGCGTTTGTCGAGAGCGGAAAAATATAAATCGCTTCAATTGAACGTTCTCCGTCGTTTTTGTAGATTTGAGTCACCCTCACGTTCGCGATGACACCGGCGATATTGATATCGGCCTGAGTGCTTTGAAGCGGTAATTGGTCAATGGTTGGATCATCGGTTAAAACGACGAAATAGGGAGCCAACGTTCGATCTTCTATGGATTCATTTGTTTGGGCTGAAACTGAGATGTCGAAAAAACAATGAGCGAATACGATCGTGAAAATTGTTATCCGTTGCATGATTTCCATTCCTCCATACGGTTGATTGGATACTTTCATACCAAATAATGTTTCCACTCATAATTTATCAAACGGGACGGAACAAGTGAAATCTGGACGAAATTAACACAACATGTTCTATGTGAGTTTCAATTATTGTCAATATGTAGAAGTGAATTTCTCCGTTTTCGATTTTTTCCGTTTCATCTTATAGGATTCATTAGGATTTATTGTATCAATAACATGCCAATATCAATAATCGATCTGCGTAATCCTGGTATCATCCAGTGATGATGCAGGATTATACGATAAATATAACAAGGTTCAAAAATTCTGACAACTATTTTTCGCTTATTTGGGGGAGGTAGCCTGCGTGCGGGTAGGGATTTTTAAGTAAATTCTGACTTCTTCCTCAGTAATATCCCGTTGCCTCATTCGTATCAAGGCATGATCCGTGTATTCAATCCTCATTTCCGCCTCAATACTTTCCGAATTTCATCTTGAAACAGAATCCACCCCAGCCCGCCGTAAAACAACAAACCCGCACTGAGTCCCAGGCCAGTCCGTAGGCCGTATGTCCAGATGTTCTCTCCTGTGATCGGTACGATCTGCATCAGGAAATAGCATGAAGCCCCCATCACCGCCGACGCCAGCACGACGCGACAGGTAAAGAGGATCAACGGCATCAATTTCAGATCTCGCATTTGCTTCCAGAGAATCGCCAGCAGTGTCAGGGCGTGCGCGGTACTGGCCAGCGCCGACGCCAGCCCCAGCGACCAGAGCGGATAGCCCTGCCGCACGGCCGCCGCGCATAAGCCGATATTCAATACCACGCTCGCTCCGCCAATAATAACCGGTGTGCGGAAATTGTGATGCGCCTGAAACGTACGCACTAGCACTTTAATCATGGCGTAAGAGACCAATCCCACGCAATACGCCACCAGGATGTAATACACCGGCATGAGAGAGGCCTTCTCGTGAAAGAAACCTCGATCGTAAATCATTCCCACGATGTCGGGTCCAAGCGCGATCAGTCCCGCCGCCGCCGGGATCATCAACAGCATCAGGTAGCGGATCACGCTGCTAAGCGTGCGGGCGGCGTCGTGATGTTCGCTTCGTTCGATCTGCTGGGCGATGCGCGGGAACGAAGCCGTCGCTAGCGCTACGCCCACCACGCCTAGCGGAAACTGGATCAGCCGGTGCGCGTACTGCATCTGCGAAATGCCCCCCGCGCCGTATTTCGAGGCGAAATAGGTTTGTGTGACAAGCGCGTTGATCTGGTAGATCGCCAATCCGAACGCGCTCGGAGCCAGCATCCGAAGAAACGCGCCGACTTGAGGATGAAAGGGGGAGATCGGACGGGGCGGGAAATAATTGACTTGTCTGAGCGAAACGATCTGGATGGCGTATTGAAGGAATCCGCCGAACACGACCGCCCCTCCTAGACACCAAATTAAAGGCATCCCCTCCAGACCGTACCAATACGCGCCCGTCACGCAGCCTGCGATCAGGCTCAGGTTAAAAAACGCCGAGGCCAGCGCGGGAATGAAGAAATGCCGGTATGTGTTCAACACCCCCATCGCCCAAGCCGAAATCGCCACGAAGAACAGAAAGGGAAACATAATCTGCGTGGTCCGCACAGCCGCCCCGTAACGCCAGTCGGTTCCATTGGCAGCGGTCTGGATGAATTCGGTTGGAATGTTCACCTCGGTGATGGCTTCTTCTTCGGGAAAATCGAGTACGTAAGGCACAAACCACGGGCATAACAGAATCGACACGGCGATCATCACGGCCAACGTCAGCGCAAGAAAATTGAAGATCGAGTGGCCGAGCAAGCGCGCTTCACGTTCCCCGTCCCGTTCGCGCACGCGGGTCAGTAGCGGGATGAACGCCGCTGACAGCGCCCCTTCGGCGAACAATTGGCGAAACGTGCTGGGGATTTTGATCCCCGCCCAGAAAATGTCCTGCCAGACGGTAGGCACGAACGCGGCGATGCACGCATCTCGCGCCAGCCCCAGAAACCGGCTCACCAGCGTCGCCAGGCTGAACAATCCCGTCGACCGCAATAGCGAATCTTTTTTCATCAATTCATCCGATCATCAAAACGCCATGTCCGGCATTGTAGGCGGTTCAATCGTTTTTTTTGAAGGCATCGGGATCAAACTCGAACAATTTTATTCAAGACATGTCCTGTAAAAATACTCTAAAACGGTTTGAAATATTCATTTTTCGACTTTTTAGAGCTGTTTTTAAAAGTATCGTTGGTTTGAATGCCTTGCGACTTGTAAAATCCCGTGCTTTTTCTGAATTTTACAAACGCCATTACTAACGTATTTTTAATAATCAGTCTAACGTTTCGTATAACTCGTCCACGGCCAACCGCCGTTTTCATTATAATTATGTAGAAAACGTCTATCATGCTGGTTGTTGGCAACATAACGGCGGCCAATCGTTACGCTCAAAAAATTGAAAAAAAATTAACCTGTGAATAACACGTGAGGGCCGAAAGGCCCTAAGTGGATGTATTTCAGTAATTAAATCAGGTATAATTTAACACTATATCTTGTGGATGGACTGTGGAGCATATACTTTATAGTGTTTTTTCATTGACAAGGGGTGATATCTGGGGTATAGTGACGCCGTTATGATTTTTCGATGCCCTTTTTTCGAGAATCATCGTATACTATTGGATTGATTCAATCGTTTGAAGTGAGGTCTGGTTGGGGCGATTTCTTGACTTTTAATCTTTTTAGCGGCCAGTATGATTCACTTATTCTCCAAAAAGTGTGGGATGAGGAACTTTTGAGATGTATTTGAAAAAGTTAAGTGTAGCCGGATTCAAATCGTTTGCCGATAAACTTGAAGTTGAATTCGATCGTGGGGTGACAGGGATTGTAGGCCCGAATGGATGCGGGAAATCGAATATTTCCGATGCGATCCGCTGGGTGCTGGGCGAACAGAACCCCCGCCGTCTTCGCGGCCAGTCCATGACGGACATGATCTTCAATGGAACCGCGACCCGGCCCGCGCATGGTTTATCCGAGGTTTCCCTTCTCTTCGATAACGCCGACAGCCAACTCTCCGTTTCCTACCGCGAAGTCTTGATTACCCGCCGGTTGTATCGAAGCGGGGAAAGCGAATACCTGCTCAATAAAACGAAATGTCGCCTGAAGGATATCACCGATCTGTTTCTCGATTCGGGAATCGGGACGAATTCCTACTCGTTGATGGAACAGGGCCGGGTGGACACGATCGTGAACGCCAAGCCCGCCGAACGGCGTGAGATTCTCGAAGAGGCGGCCGGAGTTTCGCGGTTTCTGCACCGTCGCAACGAAGCCCTGCGAAAATTGGACCGGACCGATAACGACCTGGTTCGTATCCACGACATTCTTTCCGAACTGCAACGGCAGCGCCGGTCGCTGGAACGGCAGGCGCGTCAGGCGGAACTGGCCCGTAAATACCGGCTGGAATTGATGCAGGTTGAATACGTACTGCACATTCGGTCGGGGAAGCATCTAATCGCTTCACTGGACGAACATGCCAACCGGCTCAAAGGCCTGAACGTCCGCATCGAGACGCAGGAAGGTCGGCTGAAAGAAATTCGCAGCCGGAAAAGTGCGCTGAACGAACGGCTTCAGGAACAGGATGCGATCAACCGAAAGCAGCGTGATACTTACGCCGCTTCCAACGCGCGTCTTGAACAGATGGAGCGGCATCAGCAAACGCTGAGCGAACGCGCCTGTGAATACGCGCAGATGCGGATTCGTCTTCTGGGAGAATGTGAGGCGGACACCAAGCGTGTCGGCGAAGAGAATCAACGCGTAGCCGACGCGAAACAGCACATCGAAACCCTGACTAGGGAATCCACCTCGCTGCAAGAGACAATCGACACCATGACGGCCGAGGTGGAGAAAGTCTCACACCGGTTCACCGAAATTGAAAGCGAAGGCGAAAGACGCCGGAAAACGTTTATCGATCTGGAAAAAGTCATCGCCGAAATTCGCAATCAACAACGGGTTTGGGACCGGGACCGGGAATTTTTTACGGTCCGTCTGGAAAAAGCACAGGCGGAGCGTGAAGAAATTGAAAAGGAACTAAAAACACTTCGCACTCAGCAGGAAGAATTAACCCGCCAGGATCGGGATCTGGACATTCAAATCGGAGAACGCCGCTCAAACCTGGAAGAGACAGCGAAGAAACTCGACGAATTGAAACAGGCGGAGTCGGAAACTCACGATGCCTTGAGTACATGCGAACGGGAATGGCAGCAAGCCCGATCTCGTCTGGAATCGCTGAACGAACTGCAGGCGAAACTGGCCGGATACGACGAAGGCGTCCGCTTCCTGCTCCGAGGGGATGATCCGCATCCCGCCGAACTCGTCTGCACGCTGGCCGAGAAGATTCGTGTCGAAAACGGCTGTGAAATCGCGATGGAGGCAGCACTCGCTAACAAATTGCAAGCGATTGTGGCCGAAAACGAAACTGCTGTGATCCAGGCGGTTCGCCGTTTGCGTGATGAGAAAAAAGGACGTGCCGCTTTCTTCAATAATAATGTCTCAGTGAATAATTCCGAGTCTTCAACGCTTCATGAATCGTTAATCTCGCTGAAGCGGGCCGGCAGCGCCGTTCACTGTGACGATTCCTTAAAACCACTGGTGGACCGCTTGTTGGATTGCGTCTTGTTCGCCGATGGTTTGGAGCAAGCGATCGCCCTGTGGCCCCATCTTCCTCCCGGAGGACGTCTAGTCACTAAAGACGGTGATGTGGTCGATAGCGATGGCTGCGTGACGGGAGGCTATTCCGCCGGTTCGCAGATTCTCAGCCGTGCAACCGAGATCGAAAAGTTGGACGAACAGGTCCAAAAACTAAACACAGAACGCCTCCGCCTGGACGAGCGTATCCAGGAAATTTATACCGACACCGAAGTACGGACGGCCGAGCACGATACGCTGCGCCAGTCGTTGATGGAACTGGAAAACCGGAAGCGGATCACAAAAGACGAACTGGAACGAACGGTAAAGCGGCTGCCCCGGTTGGAAGAATCCAGCACGGCGCTTCAAACCGAATGCGATGGATTGAATAAAAAACTTCGAGAAGGCGCAGAAAAAGCCGAAGAGCGGAAACAGCAGCTGATCCTGCGCGAAGAAGAACGGAATCGGCTGGAGCAGGAATTGAACGCCTGGTCCGAGCAGGTCCAGCAGGTACGAAACCAGCGGCGGGAGATGGAAGAGCGGCTTTCCGAACACCGCTTGATTCTCCTGGAAAAGAAGAAAGACGTTGAACGCTGGCAAGCCGATATCGAAACCATTACCCGTCACCTCCAAGAACTCGAACGCGGTATTACTGAAAAGAAAGAACTGGCCGAACAGCAAGACCAGCGCAGAATCGGAACCGAAAAAGCGATCGAAGAGACCAAGACTGCCGTCACCCATTCACGCCAGGAACGCGACGACGTCTGGAAAGAGGTCTGCGCCACCGAAGAGATTACCCAGGGACTCCGCTCTGAGCTTCGCACGGTGGAAAATGAAGAGAACACGGTGATCGAGCAGTACGAACGGTTGCGCACCGAGCGTGAGGGCGCCGAACAGGAACGGATGAAACTGCAAGTCGAGGAAGAGTATTGGCGGTGTAAACTGGACGAATCCTTCTCCGAACTCGACAACAAAGAAGCCTGCGAACGCGACGAACGCGATGATGAGGCGCTCAACGACAAAGCCGAATTCTATCGTCGGCGCTTGAATCAATTGGGGATGGTCAACGAACTGGCCATCGAAGAATACGAAGAAGTGCGGGATCGCTGTGAATTTCTCGAAGACCAATATAAAGACCTTCAAAAATCGAGAGCCGATCTCATCGCGACCGCCAAGGAACTTCACGGGACCACCATCGACCTGTTCCTGGAAACCTTTAAAAAGGTGAAAGAGAATTTCAATCGGACCTTCCGCAAAATGTTCAACGGCGGGCGGGCTGAATTGATTCTCCAGGATGGCGATCCGATGGAAGCGGGAATCGAAATCGAAGTTCAACCCCCTGGAAAGAAACTGCAGTCCATCTCGCTGCTTTCCGGGGGTGAAAAGGCGCTGGTGGCGACGGTATTGTTGTTCGCGATCTACGAGATTAAACCCTGTCCGTTTTGCTTCCTCGACGAGATCGACGCCCCGTTGGACGAAACCAATATCGGACGCTTTACCACGATGCTGCGTAGTTTCCTGGACCGCTCTCAGTTCATCATGATTACTCACAGCAAGAAAACCATGGAAATCTGTGATTCCTTATACGGCGTGACCATGGCGGAGGAGGGCGTTTCAACGTTCTATTCCATGCAGTTCGAAAAAGGCCGCACCGCCGCCACGGCTCCCTCCATCGAAGAGACGGACCTGATGCGGCCCGGACTCTCGTCAGATGAGGTCGCGATATGATCGAGGGAAATCCAGTCTTTCGGGATGCCCGTAATATAAAAGAGAACCAATGATAGTGATGGTGAATAACCAATTAAATAGATATTTGATAAGTGAATGCAAGCTTGTTCATTTCTTTTCCCTCCCCAAAGACCCCTCCTCTTTGGGGCTTTTTTTTGAATGAATTCGGCGAGTAGCCGACTGAAATACTGCAACAGCTAAATTTTGTTTTTTATTGGTTCAGCAATCCGCTTCAACACGGCGAACTTATGATTGAGGAGTATTCCCCGGCAGGAAATGTTGATTTTTCAAATGTTTGGATTGAATACGGCGGCTTGATGGCTGGACGCTTGTCCGGTTTTTTGGGCTATGGAAATTCCATTTTGCGAGTATAGTAAATGTTTATTCCTGGTTCTTTTTTAAGGAATTGGGTCAGAGATATGGAATTGATATCAGTGATATCGAACACGCTTCCAATCCGCACCGAATGGATGGCGGCCTATAGGTAAATGGACTGTGGCCTCATTCGGTCGATTGGTTTGAATAAATAATTGATTTCTCAAGTCGAACTGATACGGAGTCTAAATGTCCGAGCTGAATAGAAGGAGACTATTGGATGCTTTTTTCCCATATAAAAGGGTTCTTTTCCCGTGACCTCGGTATCGATCTCGGGACGGCGAATACACTGGTTTACGTCAAGAGCCAGGGAATTGTGCTTTGCGAACCGTCCGTGGTGGCGATCGTGCGAGGTACGAATCAGGTTTTAGCGGTCGGGAGTGAAGCGAAAAACATGCTGGGACGCACTCCCGGCAATATCGTGGCCATCCGTCCGATGAAAGACGGAGTGATCGCCGATTTTGAAGTGACCGAAGCCATGCTACGCTATTTCATCAATAAGGTTCACAACCGCACGCGGATGGTCAATCCCCGAATCATGGTCTGTGTCCCGTCGGGGATCACCAGCGTGGAACGCCGGGCGGTGAAGGATTCCGCCATCAGCGCAGGCGCAAGAGACGTAATGTTGATCGAGGAACCGATGGCGGCCGCGATTGGTGCAGGGCTGCCGGTGGCAGAAGCGTCAGGCAACATGATAGTGGACATCGGGGGCGGAACGACTGAAGTCGCAGTCATTTCATTGTCCGGTCTCGTCGTCGCCCGATCGATCCGGGTAGCGGGTGATGAGATGGACGAAGCCATCATCTCTCACATCAAAAAGAATTACAACTTGATGATCGGTGAGCGCACGTCCGAGATGATCAAGATCGGAATCGGATCGGCAACGAAAGTCCTCGAAGGAAAAAGCATCGATATCAAAGGGCGCGATCTCCTTAACGGACTTCCCAAGACCGTCAAAATTACATCGGAAGAGATCCGCGAATGCCTGCAAGAACCCATCAACTCGATTATCGACGTCGTGAAGGTGACGCTGGAGGAAACCCCTCCCGAATTGGCTTCGGATATTATGGAACGCGGGATTATGCTGGCGGGAGGCGGGTCGCTGCTGCGCGGTATCGATAAACTCTTGGCCGATGAGACCGGCCTGCCGGTTCTGGTCGCTGACGATCCGCTGACGTGTGTGGCGACGGGGACCGGAAAAGCGCTCGACGAGATGGACCGACTTCGTTCCGTGATTCAAACGTCGGACAGTATCTAAATTTCGATGGCAGGCGGCTTTCCCGACCGCCTTTCGTTTCCAAGTGGAATTAGGGATTGTACGTCATTCACTTTGCCTTTTTCTTCTAACCCTGATCCTTAAGCCATCGGGTACACTAATCAGTGCGACGCGATGTACCCAGTAGGTGAGGGGACGGCCAGGTTGTCGAACGAATGTTATTCAATCGGAATAAACGATCCTCCACCCGCCGAAAACGAACCGGCTGGGTCACGCCTAAAACCTTGGGTATCGGCTTTCTGCTGATCGCGCTGTGGTTGATGTTATTCTATTCTTCCGATGACGCTGGACACAATCAATCTCCTTTTATCCGCTTTATGATGGTCCCGGTTTCAACCATTCAACGCATCCGTAATTTTACCACGGAATCCTTTTCACAATTATCCGATAATTTCAAAGCCAAAAGCGAACTGGCCGAGCTGCACGAAGCGGTCGAGAAATACCAGCTCGACATTATGAACTTAAACTACAAATTGCGTGAATTCGAGGCCTACCGGGAAGCCTCCGGCCTGGTTTACGACGCTCAAAATTCCAACCTGCCAGGGATCCAGGATGACGATATCCCGGGAATCATCGGCATCGTACTCGTACGGGACAATCGCATGACGTACTCGCTGATTATCGACCGGGGAATCAACGATGGATTGGAAATCAACCAACCCGTAACGACGAACGTTGGACTCGTGGGCCGAATCAGCGAACTCTCTTCCCATACGGCGCGGGTGCTGCCGTTGAACGATCCCCGAAGCAACGTGGGTGTGTTTATCGAAGGAACTCCTTACGAAGGCTTGCTTAGCGGTATGGAAGAAGGAGAGAAACTCCATCTCTCCGATTTGCATCTGGTCTCTCTTGGAGAAGATTCGATGCTGCCTGAACCGGGGGATCCGGTTTATACGTCCGGAACGGGCAGAATTTTACCGAGAAACCTGCTGGCTGGAATCATTTCCGATGTCACGGACGAAACCGGCTATCTCGTCGATCCGGTCGTGGATGTGCGGTCGGTCAAATCCGTTCGCATACTGACCAACACTCCCATTCAGGACGAAATCCGTTCTCTGATGAAAGACGATTGACGTCATGACGAGTATAATTGTTTTGGCCGCTTTTTTTGCTGACTTATCAATCCGGATCGTCTTCGATCTGGGGGGATGGAGTCCGGACCTGCTTCTCTTGTCCATTCTCTATCTCTCCTTGATTTGCCCTCTCGGAGAGGCGTATACACTGGCTTTTCTGGCCGGGCTTTGCTGGGATGCGGCGTTCATGGATGTGATGGGAACGCATGCCTTTCTTTTCGTTTTGGCGGCGATGCTTGCGATTAAAATGCGGATGGTATTCGGCGCTCATTACGCCGTATCCCGGTTGGTGATGGGAATCCTGATTGGTGCGATGGTTCGTTTCGGCGAAGTGATTATTTGGCTTTCCCATCTCGACTCCGAAATCCCCGTTTCCATGCCCCGGCAGTATATTCTGGCCGGTTCGATTGTGACGGGTGTAATTTTCTCGCTGCTGCCGTGGCGCACCCGGCCGGTGCGTTTACCAAGCCGAAGCCCGATGACGGTATTTTCAGACCGTATGTAGCCGACTTGATGGTAATCGGATGAAACAGAACAAAACGTCTTTAACAAAAAAAACCTTCCAAGCGGATCGTCGGATTCGCTTGATACTCATTTTCTGTGTGACGGTGTTTTCTGTCCTGCTTTTCCGCCTCTGGACGCTCCAGATTTTAAAGCAGGGTTATTACATCAAGGAAGCGGAGAAGAACCTGATTCGCGAAGTTCGCGTGATGAGCAAACGCGGGGAAATCGTCGATCGGCATGGTAAAATCCTGGCAAAGGACATCAGTTATTACGATGTCTGGTTTCCGATCGTATTAAACAAGAAAAGGTCGGCGCGTCTCGTAACCCCTGCGCTGGAAAAATCGCTTTCCCTGTTATCGGATATTCTTGAAAAACCTTTTGAAACCCTAAAACACAATTACATCAATGAACCTCGCGACAGCACGTCCAAACAGAATCGCGTGCGGATGGCCAAGCAGGTTCCCTTTGCGAAATACGTCGCTTTGATGGGGCATCGAAATGAATTCCCTTCGGAAGCGATGATTATCGTCGAAGATGTGCCCAAGCGATATTACCGCTACAACGATTTTGCCGCCCACGTTTTAGGTCGCACGGGCGAGATCGGTAAGGAAGATCTGAAACTGCCGAAATATAAAAGTTATAAGCAAGGGGATAAAATTGGAAAGCGCGGAGTCGAGAGTCAATACGAATCGTATCTGCGGGGGATCGACGGAGAAAATCGGATTTCAGTCGATAAGTATGAAATTCAGCGTGGTTTCGTCGAGAAACTCCGGCCCGCCAAACCCGGCGATAAACTTGTTCTTACTATCGATTACAAACTTCAAGCGGCGGCGGAAGAAATTCTTGATGTCTCCCGGGGCGCAATTGTGGTGGCCGATCCGCGTGACGGTTCCATTCTCGCGATGGCTTCCTATCCTCGTTTCGATCCGAACTCCTCTTTCGGTAAGTACATGATCGATCACGCACGACCGCTCTACCATCGCGCGATTCAAGGCCAATATGCGCCTGGCTCAATCTTTAAACCCTTTGAAGTTGTTGCCCTGTTAGAAGAGAGAGTCACTTATCCGGAACATACGGTCCCTTGTCCGGGGAAATACTATTTACCTAATGTGTCACGGCCATGGAAATGTCATAAGGAGGATGGCCATGGGCATGTCGATATTTACGATGCTGTCCGCCGGTCTTGTGATGTGTATTTTTATACGATGGTCAGAGCCATGGGGATCGATGGCGTCAATAAATGGGCGAATAAATTTGGACTGGGCAGTTTGCCTGAAATCGATTTACCCGAAAAACCCTCAAGAAGAGTGGTTTTCCCCACGCCTCAGACGAAACACTTAATTTCAAATTTGGCCTGGCAAGGGGGGGATATCATCAATATATCCATCGGGCAGGGCGATGTTTTAGTCACTCCTCTGCAAGCGACGATGGCCTATTGTGCAATAGCGAACCGGGGAACACTCTATGAACCCCGTGTGGCACAGAGAGTCGTCAGCCCGGACGGTACGCTCATCGAAGAATTTGAACCGGTAGTCGCAGGAACGATCGAGGCATCGACCCGATCCTGGGATGTCGCGCAAGAGGGATTGTGGCAAGTCGTGAACAAGGGTGGAACGGGCCGTCGAATCCTGGACGATAAAATCGTATACGGTCCCGATCATCCGAAAATGATACCATTGGAAATAGAAATAGTGGGAAAGACGGGGACGGCGGAAATCCCCCCGAAACCTTCTCACGCATGGTTCGTCTGTTATGCTAATAAGCCTTTTGAAATACCGGAAATCGTCATAACCGTTTTGGTGGAGAATGCTGGACATGGAGGTGAGGTTTCCGCCCCCATGGCAAAAAAAATACTGGATATCTATTTCAATCGTGTCAATCTCGAAAATTCTGTCTAAAGTCGATTTCGTCTCCCTGGTTTTGGCGATATGCCTGGCCGCGTTAGGCGTGGTGGCGCTGGCTGGCGCGACTCAGGGCGGTGAAAAAAGCGTATTGTGGATCAGGCAATTGGATTGGCTGATCGTGGGGTTGTTTTTTTTGATTGTTACTCTTTTTATCGATTACCGGTTTTTAATTCGATATGCGTTTCTTTTATATATTCTAGGGATTGTCGGTTTGATCCTTTGTTTTGTCCCTCATGTCGGTCATTTTGCTCGTAACGCGTATTCCTGGATTAAAATCGGCCCTCTTCCTCAAATCCAAACCTCTGAATTCGCCAAAATAACGACGATCATCATGCTGGCGCGAATTCTCTCCTCACGGCAGGAGTCGTGGAACGGTTTGCTTGATATCCTTCGCCCTTTGGTGATCGGCGCAATCCCTTCGCTGTTGGTCTTGAAACAGCCCGACCTCGGTACAGCGATCGTTTTCATCCCCGTGACAGTGGTGATGATGTTCGCGGCGGGGATGCCTTTTATTTATCTGCTCGTTTTCGCATCGCCTTTGCTGAGTCTCTTTGGGATGAGCCACGATTTGTTCTGGATATTGGTCTGGGGCGCTTTGCTCACCGGTTTAATTCTCGCCGTTGTGCTCACCAAGGTTCCGTGGAGTGTTTGGCTGCCGTTCGTTCTTGTCACCATCGCGGGTTATTATGTCGTATTCGAACACGGACAACAGATTTGGGATAGTGTTACCGACTACAAAAAAGCGCGGATCGTGTCGTATTGGAACCCGGATATCGATCCCAAGGGAGCGACCTGGAATATCAATCAATCGAAAATCGCTCTGGGGTCGGGAGGCTTTTGGGGCAAAGGGATGGGGCAGGGAACTCAAAGTAAATTCGACTTCCTCCCCGAATTTCAGCACGACTTTATCTTCTCGACCATCGGCGAACAGAAGGGATTCCTCGGTGGCGCCGTCATCCTGGGTTTGTTTATCTTGCTCATCATACGGGGGCTGGATACTGCCGTCGGATCGAAAACACTGCCGGGAGCCTTGATCGCCACCGGGGTGGTATCACTCATTTTCTCTCATGTCGTTATCAATGTAGGCGTGGTGACGGGATTACTGCCTGTCACTGGTTTGCCGTTGACATTCATTTCCAGCGGCGGCTCGTCGATGGTCGCCAGCATGATCGCCGTCGGCCTGATCGTGGGCGTCCGAATGCGGGGCGCCACCGAAATGATCGAAGACAACTCGTTCCTCTCAGGACGCTCCCAAATGAGCCTCCCCAAAACCATCGAGGACGATTTTTAATCAGGGATGTATCGTTCAATTCACTGTCCTAATGGATATCATAATTTGCAATACAAGCGTTGAATAAGATCGTCTAGTTCGCTCTACATATTGTTTGGATGAAAGTACACTGTTTTCTTACGATGGAGCAAGCTGGCTGGAGTTAAGTTTATGAATGATATCAATGAAACCTGCAAATCTATTCCGCGCATGGAATCTCTGAGAGTCGATAATTATCGGGCGTTGAAGCATTTAGAATTAAAGGATATCACTCCGTTAACGGTCTTTTTAGGTCCGAATGGAAGTGGTAAATCAACGCTGTTCGATGTGTTTGCCTTTCTTTCGGAATGTTTTATGAATGGATTACGACGAGCCTGGGATAAACGAGGTCGATTTAAGGAATTGAAAACAAGAGGTTGTGAGGGACCGATTGTTATCGAATTGAAATACCGGGAGAAAAAAGGCAATCCTATTATTACCTACCATTTGGCGATCGAGGAAGGAAAACGAGGGCCATATATTTCCGAAGAGTGGTTGGCATGGAGACGGGGGAGTAAAGGAAAGCCTTTCCGTTTTTTAGATTTCAAGGAGGGGAAAGGACAGGTCGTGTCCGGCGATCTTCCTGACGAACAGGCCGAACGGTTCGACGAGCAATTGGATTCTTCGGAATCGTTGGCCGTCAATACATTGGGTCAATTCGCCAAACATCCGCGCGTGAGCGCGTTACGTCGATTTATTACAGGCTGGCATCTATCGTATTTGAATGCGGACAACACTCGTGGGGTTCCAGAGGCCGGACCGCAGGAAAGACTTTCGGTCACCGGTGATAATCTGCCGAACGTTATCCAATACCTCAAAGAGCAGCATGAGGGTCGCTTGAATCGTATTAAGGATATCCTCGCTCGGCGCGTTCCTTGTCTTGAGCAGGTCGATGCGGAACCGATGCAGGATGGAAGGCTTCTGCTGCAAATTATCGATGCGCCTTTCGAACGTCCTGTTTTAGCGAAATACGCTTCGGATGGAACGCTTAAGATGTTGGCTTATCTCACATTGTTACACGATCCGGAACCGCCGCAACTCATCGGTATCGAAGAACCAGAAAATCAGTTACATCCAAGGCTGCTGCCTGAATTAGCGGAAGAATGCAGAAATGCCTCGTCCCAATCGCAGTTACTTGTTACAACTCATTCTCCTTTTTTCGTGAATGGTTTGAGGGCCAATGAGTTGTGTGTGCTCCACCGGGACAACAAAGGATTTACGCAAATCCGCCGCGCATCCGATATGCGTGGAATTAAGGAATTTATGGAAGAAGGCGCTCAACTCGGTCATCTCTGGATGGAGGGACATTTTGAAGTGGGCGATCCTTTCACACAGACTTAACGTTCAAGAGACCGGTTGAAATAAATCCAGTTTTTAATGGAGACAATGACGATGCACTTCGATTTTTTAATCGAAGAACTTTCGGCGGAAGCCGCATTAACCACCGATTTTCGCGTTGGTTTAACCGTCATAGAAATATAAGAATCTCAAGGTGG
>CAZSIZ010000138.1:0-15391 GCA_964606645.1 uncultured bacterium | reverse complement strand
GATTTAGCACGTGTTTTTCTATCCCTTCAATGCACAGATTCTTGTGAGGAACCTTTAATAATAACCTGAATAAACTATCGTTCGAGGTCTCTGATTATTACACAATAAATGAAAACTCACCCTTTACCCGCTCCGATTGAATGGTTTTCGATAGTGCTTCATAATCGCTGGGGGCAGTGAGCAGCATGAAGCACGGGGCTTTTATTTGATGTGGATTCGTTTATTCAAATTCTTTCAATCCTTTCGCAGACACTTTCTCATCGGTGTTTCTCTTTTTTGGGCTAGTCCGTTCGTTCTTATCCCATCATCTTCTTGGGGGCAGGGGAGGGAACCGGTTGATTTTTTCCAGGACGGAACCGTCAACACGTTCGATCTGTTTCGGTTGGGGCGGAATTGGCGGAACGATCATTGGCTTTTCGATCTGAACCGAGACGCCTCGATTGGAAGCGAAGACCTTCTACTGCTTCAATCAAACTGGGGGCGGAGCGTGTTGCCGGAAAACCGTTACGCGGAAGGCCGGGCCACAGGGGTTCACGTTGTTATCGAGTTCGAGGGCAAGACGTTTGTCAGCGATGAACTAGAGATCGACATCGCCCGTGATACAAGCGATTCGTCAGGCCAAAACACCGTATTTTCTTTACAAATGTCGAAAACCCATTTCCAGCCACCACTAGCCCGCATTGCTAAAACGATTCCACGTCCGTTTTCCAGTGGAGAGGCCACTTACGATCGGTTTGCGCAGACTGTGCGAAACCTTCGCCAAATTCCTCACGACGGAGCCTATTCCTACCCGGCGTCGGTCAGTCACCGCTTCGGCCACGAAAGCAGCCAGATCGGCACGTTCGAGGGAATGAGTTTCTGGATCGGCTGGTCGGGAAGCGTTTCGGATACGTTCGATCCCGGCAGTGAGACGTTTTCCTGGATCGTTTACTTCGCGCCGGAAGGGATGTTTGTGGCGCTTCAACTGACTCAATCCACCTACGCGTTCGTGGATGTTTATAAGAGTATGAACACGTTTTTCGGGGCGATGGCCTCTCCTGACGGCGAGACGTTGAAACGCTCGACGATTTCCAACCTACTAGGACTCTCCGTGTCGTACGATCAAGGGATTTTTGACTGCGGTCCCACCTTTTTTCGAACCCGAAATAGTTCGACTCTCAGCCGGGCGATTCAGTTCAATCTGAGTAACAGTGTCGAGCCTGCTGCCGTTCCGTCCCACGCACCGCTCAGCGTGTCACAGGACGATATTCCTCTTTATTTCGCTGGTTTCTTCCCCATCGTACTTTGGGAAATGGACGAATCACAGCAAAGCGATCCGCTCAACTCCATCGGACTCAAATTACAGGAATTGCTTAACGTGGAAAGCGATTCGCCGAACGATCGTCTCGCGAAAGAGATCGCACAACGGATTATTCCCTTTACGGATTTTCTGCAGACGGACGGCCTGGCGGTATTGAAGAACAACCGTATCGCCGAATCGTTCGGGGATTATTTTATTCAATTTTCGCAAACCGATTCTCTTCCTTCATCTCTTCAGCCGAACTCATCCATCGATTACCTGATCGGAGAGGCCGAGGCGTGGCTTCAGCAGGCCGAAGCGAAGGACTTAGGGCGTGAGATACAAGATTCCTTCATCGGCTCGCTACCCGATTCACTATATTTGTACGAATCGACGAAATCGATCCGTTCTGCCGCGAATCTCTGTTTCGAGATGGGAGAGCGGTACGCCGCCGTGGACGAAGGTCTTCGCGAGGACGATAAACGCTTCGCAGATACCGTCCAGATACTATACTGCACGATGGGCGAACCGTGCCGGATCGAAGTGACGACAGAGGAGATTGCGGCCCTGGTCCCCGGCTCCAATCCTGCCGATTTCGAGGGGGTGGAGGTGATCTTCGACGCGATGATTCCCGGTGATGAAGAATCGAACGTGACGCTTCAAGAGGGAGTCGCGGTCTACTCGTTTTACCCCCTGTCGTTCGATACGATGGTTTTTGGGATTCGCGTCCCGCCGTCAGAACGAACGGGAAACCTGACGCTGGAATTGGCACGGCGGATCGTATCCGTGGAGTCACAAACACCTCAGAATGTCTATTTCTACGGGACCAATCCGGTTCATCCCGGTGCGCCGATGACGCTCAACGCCTGTTTAGTGGATGTCTACGGGGTTCCCTCGATTCGTCCTGCCGTCATCCAATTTATGGACTATCTCGACCGGCCCGTCAGTGGGAAAATCTTAAGCGAGAATGGAATCACTGGCCTGAGATGGTATCCCAAACCGTCGATTCCTTTAATCGAAAGTATCGTTACGTCCCCAATCGGTTACACGCAGGATGAAGCCCATACCGGCTATGTCCTGAGTGGAAAAGGATTCTCAAACGACGCGAAAGCGTTCGTCAACGGGACCGCCGTCGAAGACCTGGAAGGCTGGACCTGGCAGGTGACGTCATCGGAAGAATTCCTTATCCTGCCCCCGGACGACGGCCATCTCTTGACGGAAGAGTCGGAAATTCGGATTATCAATCCGAACTCGATCTCCAGCAATGCGTTCGACTTTCAGCCGTAACGAATCCATTTCCTTGAGGAGGGTGATTATGTATGACATACGCGATAATACTGCAATCATCGCAGCGGCCTTCTGTCTTGTATTATTTTCCGTGGAATGGAGTACGGCGGAAACTGAGTCAGAAATCGAATGGATCGAGAGCGGGATGTTTCAATGGAATGTTTCCCCGCCATTGGTTGCACCTATCGAACGCCCCGGGGATCTCTGCCATTCGATCAAAGATCCGACCGTCGTCTTCGCCAATGGGCAGTGGCATCTGTTCTGCACGATCCGCAGCCAAAAACGGTCCCATCAGATCGAAACTCTCACGTTCCGGGATTGGAGCGAAGCCAACAAGGCGGAACGTCATCTCCTGAATTTGACCGATGGATACTATTGCGCCCCACAGGTTTTCTACTACACCCCTCATAAGAAATGGTATTTGATCTGCCAGGTGATCGATCAAAGCAGGAAACCGGCGCTTCAACCCGCTTTTTCGACCACGGAAACCCTCGACGATCCAGAGTCGTGGAGTCCACCCGTTTTGCTTTATCAAACGCATCCGGCCAACGTCAAGATGTGGATCGATTTCTGGGTGATCTGCGATGAAATGAATGCGTATCTATTCTTCACGTCGCTGGACGGAAAGATGTGGCGGGCGGAAACCCCGCTTGAGAAATTCCCGCACGGGTGGACCCAACCGAAAATCGTTCTTCAAGCCGACATCTTCGAAGCCGGGCATATCTACAAAATGAAAGGCCGGAATCAATATCTCGCCCTGATCGAAGCGCAGCGGAAAGGCCGCCGGTATTACAAAGCCTACATCGCCGACCGACTTTCCGGCCAATGGTCTCCCATCGCGGACACCCACGATAAACCTTTCGCCTCCCCGCTCAACACACGCTTCGATGGCCCGCATTGGACGGACTCGTTCAGTCACGGCGAACTGCTTCGCGCCGGGAACGATCAAACCCTCGAAGCCGATCCAAACGATTTACGTTTTCTTTTTCAGGGAGTCAGCGATTCGGCGAAACAAGGAAAGAAATACGGGGATATTCCCTGGCGGCTGGGTTTACTCGAAGTGAAGGAAAGATAATACAATTAAGATTGTTCCTACGGGAATAGATACGAAGCGATCGGCGTGTTTAAGCCGTCTATTCGTCTTGGAAAGGAAACGACATTCACAAGTATGATGAGGGGCGAGTTCCTATTTCTCCATGTTTTCCTGCAGGAGTCTTTTCATTCACAAGTGGAAGCGTAATTTATCAGGGGTCAAGGTTGACAAGGTTCATTCTCTATGGGAGAATCGATTTTCTCGAATGAAATGAGGGTAGAATCTCGTATTCGTCAGGCAATTACGGATTTAGTATTTTGATGGAAGCATACCTGGTATCACTCGGTGATTCAATTTTATGGAGGTGTTCTCTTGTTTATCGAGGAAAATAATTCCGACCAGAGCCTTGCAACGAAAGACGGAAAATTATTTTTAATCTATTACACCTTGTTTGCAGTAGGTTTGTCTTTCACGAGTGTAGTCCTTTCTAAATTTTATCCGTGGGATTATTTTGATGAATTATTCTGTACTCTCATTCCACCCATTTTATTTGCCACTCAGTATTACGATAGAAAAATCGTTCTTTCCAGCTCGGCAATCGCCTATTGTTGTACATTCATCGGTGATTTTCTGCTGCTGGAAAAATCTTACGAAACGCTCGTCACGATTACTTTTATCTTTGCCTCGATTATTGTCGCTCAGGAATTGATCTATCGAGCCGTCGTGAATCAAAGGCAGCTTCGTTTTAAAAATTTAATTCTAACCGGTGAACTTGAAAAAACACTTGAGAAGTTCAAGCATTTAAGTGAACTATTGCCCATCTGTGATGTGTGTAATAAACTTCGCACCGATGAGAAAATCTGGTGTGATTTTGAAGAATTTTTACAAAAAGAGTTGGATACGAAAACCGATCACGGTATCTGCGAAGATTGTTTACAGAGTATCATTAATATCGATGAAGCAATGTGAGCCATCCCGAAGTCAAATACGAGTTGATCTGAGCGCTCTCACTCGATTGGACTTGATCGACCGGCCTGAACGGAGTTTTCGCTATGACCGAGTTCATTAAAGACTTGCGAGTAACTTGAAGGGGATTTTGTTTCGGAAACCATGATGCGTCACGAATTCCAGCGTGCCTGTTACGATCCAGTCTGGTCCGGGAGCATTGGCATGCATCGGCAATGTTATATTTATCGATGCTTTCGGTGATAGATCATTGAATTGGACTGGATCACACTCAACGTTGTTAATGGAATAGTTCATTCTTATCTGACGCAGTGTGCAATTCCGCTTGTTCTTAATCTGAATGTGATAATTGTTTTTCGATGTCGATAGAAGGTTGACTTGAGCATCCGCAAACGCTTTGACGATCGCTTCATCGAAGATTTTATGCGTATTAAAAGCAGAATCCATTACGCCGGGATGCGAGGTGCTGTTCGGACGCATATATAAAAAACCACCGGCCATCCCAGCCCGCTCGACACCCCATGCAAAAAGTCCTTCCATCGCTTCCACACCGGTTGAATGAATGGAACCGTAATAACTGTTATACTCGCAAAAGATAATCGGCATATCATGTGAAACAGCGAGATCGACACTGCGCTGAATCAATATCTGGCGGTCTTTCGCCGATTGTCCCTCACCGAAATAGTAATTGACTCCCATGACATCCTGCCCTTGCCATAGGTCCTGGCCATAAAGATTGGCGTAATGGACTGGACGTTGGTAGGGATCGCAGGCTTTATAAAGTGGATAGAGTGACAACAGAAAATCAATATTTTCACCAATGATTTCGTTGCATGAATTCCACAATAAAACACCAGCTGAATCCTTGTAGCGATTGATGAACAGGCGGGTCAGTTCCCGCGTCGTTCCTAAAGGAGGGCCGGATTGGCGTCCGAAGATTTCGGGCGTTCTCGCGCAGCTGAACGGGGCCAGCACGGTATAGACGCTATTGTGTTGATAGGCCAATTCCATTTGCCAGCGAGCGGGATAATCTCCCCGCCAGGTGTTGAATCCTAACTCGCGCATAATTCGCATCATGCTGGACGTGCGTTCCGGACTGGTTGAATCCAAGCCGTGTACGTTGACTCCCTTGACGATGAACGGTTCTCCATTGACCAGCAAATCCTTCCCGACAGTTTCAACGACCGTGGCGACGACGCGTTTCTCGTAGGTCAAGGAATGATAATCCACTCGGATATCGTAATAACCGAACCAGGGTTCGGCCTCAACCACGATTCGTTCGGCCCGTTCGATTTTCTCTCCGACCAGTCGATCCCCAGCATAGACACGAACTTTCACTGGTGTTTCAGGTGACTGCACGGAAACGATAATCGGCGTGACAAAACGTTCACCCCGTTTTACAACATGATTCTGTTTTTCAATCTCGATGTTTTTTCCGTGGGGTGGTTGAATGGTTAATTCCTGTGCCGTCTCCGTGAGTGTGATTCCCTGACGCATCAGGCGCAGCGTCATTGTCAATTTGCCAAACGTTTTCGTCGACCAAAGGTATTTAACCGTTTCTTCTGAATTTGCGGGGATGCTGACCGGCTGCACTTTTTGGAAAATATTACGGCCGGACTCGGTTTGAACTGTTAAAACCGCGTCAATCGATAGGGCTTCATTCCCAACGTTTTGCAAGGTGGAAACAACTTGCCGGGAATTATTTGTCGATGGGGTGGCTGCATTCGGTTTAAAATTACTTATTTCTAATGGAGTGCTGGAAACATAGAATCGATCGGCCAGGAAACTGGTTCCTACACGATCCGTCTGATCGCCGGGAGTGTTGCCTAATAAAACATGCGCGTCACTTTTGGGATCGGTGACTGTCACTAGTAAGTTATACCGTTCATCGAGAACAACCGGTTCTTTGGGACGCTTCACTGCGTCTTCCGCCAGAATATTTAACGTGATGCGTTGTCTATAAATATTTCCTGGTTTCCATTGATGCGTGGGGATTTCCGGAGGGGTATTCGATTGTGCGGCCACACGGTTCCCCAATGGACTGACCAAGCGGACGATGAAGTTGAAATCCCGGTCTATCGGTCCTCCCTGCACGCTCCAGGGAATCTCGATTTCGTACGATTGACCCATGACCATACTTTGTACATCGGATTTCGGTTTTTGGAAAAAGATTTGGTAGTGCGGTGAATAGAAATCAACGACACCGTTTTTCGGTTCACCGATTCCATCGTTATTCTTGAAATCATGCGGAATGAAATCGAGATTCAAGGTCAGACCAAGTTCATTGAGCCAACGTTTTTTATAGCCGTGCAGTTCCGACAAGGCTTCAATCACGAAACGAAATGAGGCTTCGGATTCACTGGTTTTTCCTGAATCTAACCCTATTATTGCCTGGTTGAGATGTGCGTTGGCTGCTTCTGCGATAACTCGCAGGCACTTCGAACATTCCGTTTGGGGAGAGAGCGGTTGGATCGCTTCATCGAGACGGGCAAGAAATTCTTTTACTTTTTTGAATTGATCCAATAATTTCGATTGGGATAAAAGTTCGAAGAAGCATTGGGCGGAAAAATTGCCTGCTGTATTGGACAACGTAACTCGGCACGATCCAGAAGAGGGCATCTGGGGGATTCGAATGACCTTGCTATCGCTTGGTTCATTAGTTTGAGGGGAGGGAAGAGCTGTTGTCAGGAGAATCGGAAATTCATGATGTCCTTTGGGTATATCCAAGTTGAATTTTGTCTCTTTAATCACCTTGTCGTCACAAGAGAGGATGAGTTTGAAATTTTCGCGGCTTTGTTTTTGTGAATTGGTGAATAATTTCAATGGGATTCGATTGGGATTGGAAATACGCTCCAATGAAGAAAAAAGATAGGCAGAGGGAACCTTGGGGTGAATGTCTTGTGTGTCCGCAGCGAAATAGGCAACACGTATCGAACCTGAGTTGATGCGTAAGCCGAATCGGTCTCCTTTGGAATGATAGTCGGTTTCAAGCGCCCATTCCTTCGGTTCATCTTTCTCTGCCGGCCAGAATTTCGCTCTTAACCGATTTCCCTCGATCTGAACTTTTTGCCAAATCCAATTGGTTTGATTCCATGAATCGGTCACGAGACCGACGCCCACTCGTTCTTCAATCGGATACTCTTTGGCTTTCGGACCGATGACACGAAATTGGAATCCAAGATCGTTATCTTGTTCCAGCCAGACGTGAGGTCTCATTATTTTGGTATTGTGCTCGGCGGATGTATCGCGGTCATATTGCGCCCATACCATAATGACGCCATCCGCATCTTCGACCGCGGGCGTATTTTCCTTATACAGGGCGATAAACGTTCCTTCCTGCAAAGGAAGGGCTGAAGCCAATCCCAGGGCGACATCACCGTGGATGTTTAAAACCTCCGGACCATATCCAGGTGGGCAACTCAAATCATTCACGGTCTCGATTTTCAAATTGCCGGTGTAATCGAGAAATGTCCATCGATCGACCGATTTGAATCGATCTTCGAAAATCATGCCCGAAGCGGTTGTGGAAAAGGTCCAAATCAGACAACTGGAAACTAATAATAAACGAAGCATTACGATCGACTCCCCCTGAATATGTTATGATATCTTGAGTGTGGGAATTGTTTGATTTTATGGATTGATTTTTAAAATACTATTATTGAAGAAACTGGTTAATGAAGCGTCAGATATATCGCGGAGGCCAGAATGGAGCCGATCACAGGACCTACGATTGGAATCCAGGAATAACCCCAGTCACTATCCCGTTTATTATGAATCGGAAGAATCGCATGAATGATTCTGGCAGCCAAATCTCTCGCCGGGTTAATGGCATAGCCTGTGGTTCCGCCGAGACTCAGCCCAATGGCGAGTACGACCAAACCGATTGGTAAGGCGTCCAACGCGCCAAGACCCACATCGGGGGCGGCACTATAGAGAACGGCCATCACGAGAATCGTCGTTCCAACGATCTCGGAGGCGAGATTTGAAAACGTGTTTCGAATGGCGGGGCCGGTACTGAAAACACCCAAAATAGTATCCGGGTCGCTGGTGTTATCGAAATGGGGTTTATATTGAACCCAAACCAAAACAGCTCCCAACGCAGCACCGATCATTTGAGCCGCAATGTAAACCGGAACCAATGCCCAGGCGAACTTGCCGGATACGGCCAATCCAATCGTGACGGCCGGATTGATATGCGCGCCGCTGTATCCACCGACACATAACACGGCAACGAAAACAGCCATCCCCCAGCCGAAAGTAATGACAATCCAGCCGGCCCCCTCCCCTTTGGTCTGTTTCAGAGTCACATTGGCGACGACGCCATTCCCTAAAACAAGTAATAGCGCGGTCCCGATCATTTCGGCTAAAAACGGTGTCATAACATCTCTCCTCGATTAAGTGATACAGTTATTTCTCGATACGGTTTCCGCATCGATTCATTGAATCGTGATTAAGACAATCGTCGGAATAAAGTTTTGGCATGTATGGATCAGGGCCGTGACGGCAATCCCCTTCCATATCGATTTTTTCGACCATTCAAGATACGAAATGGAAAAAACGACGAATGGCCAGAAAACGCCCAGCCCCCATACGGGTGCTATAAGCGAATGCAGCACGGCCCAGGTCAAAGCCGACGCGACAGCCACACGCAGAATTCCGGACAGGAAACGCTTTGCCAGCCAGATAATGGGAAGCATTAAAAGGGTCTCTATCCACGGGCCGACGATAATAATTCCTATGACAAGAGAGGCAATCGAACCCTCGAAAGAGGGGCCATCTTCAGGAAACAAAAAACCAACTGCCATCGATATGATAATGCTTGGAATAAAAGCAATCAGATAGGCTTTCCAGACATAACGGCGAATGGGTTGATCGGTGTTAAAAAGAGTCTCCAACAGTGGCATCATGGCGCTCTCTATTTCGATTGGGATCATCTAATCGAAATCGGTCAATCGAATCCGGTTCATCATCGGTGAACGATTGTCTCAAAGACGAACGCTCTCTGTCAACCTTTCACAACAAACATTATGCTTTAAGTGCGCTTGAATGGCCCTGGATCGTAAACCGGAATGCTTTTTGATTTTTAACGGGGCATATACTTTCGCGCCAAATCCTGATAAGCGTTGATTTGCTCCCGCTTCCACATTTCATCATGGCCCAGTTCTTCCGCCATCCGTTCCGCCACCGTTGGCGCCATTTGCATACTGACTTCGGCTCCCAGCAGTAAACTGCGCGTACGCCTTATGAGAAAATCTTCGACGGTTCGAACCATTTCGTGCCGAACGGCCCACACCAATTCACCCACCCGCACGGTCCGGTCCGGATGAATTCGTTCTCGATAGCGGGGATTGGATTCGATCAAATCCAGAATCGCAGGCGCGTCCGAACCATAGACGGCTAAATCACCAAACTCATTCGACGCTTGATGATAGCCGTGGATTTTCAATTCTTTCGTGACGCAAGGGGAGTCGTCCAAGTGGGCTAGGGCGGCCGCCCGATTGACGCAATCCTCGGCCATCCTGCGATAGGTGGTCCATTTGCCGCCGGTAATCGTGACTAAACCCGACCGGGAGATATCGATCCAATGGTCGCGGGAAAGGGTCGCCGTATTTTTAACGCCGGTCTTGCCAACCAGGGGACGAATACCGGCAAAGGCGCTGAGCACATCGCTTCGGGATGGTGTTTTCGTTAAATATCGCGCGGCATGTTCGAGCAGGAAATCGATCTCTTTCTCCAGCGGCTGGGGATCGAGTGTGACATCGCCGACCGGTGTTTCGGTTGTCCCGATCACGATACATTCATGCCAGGGGATCGCAAAAAAGAGACGCCCGTCATCCGTGCGTGGAATCATGATGGCCGTTTGACCAGGAAGAAAGGATCGATCCAGGACGATGTGCGCTCCCTGGCTGGGGCGAACGATCGGCTCGGTTCGTTCGTCATCCATCGTACGAATCCCATCGCAGAAAGCGCCGGTTGCATTGATGACGGCTTTCGCATCGAGGGAATACGTTTTCCCACTTTCAACATCCTTTGCCTCGACTCCGCTGATCGAATCGCCTGTTTTTTTCAGGCCGGTCACCTTCATGTAGTTGATCGGCACTCCACCCTTTTCAGCGGCGGTCTGGACCAAGTTGATGACCATGCGTGAATCGTCGAACTGCCCGTCATGGTAGATCACTCCACCGGTCAATCCCTTGGGTTCGATGGTGGGTATCCGTTCGAGCGTTCTTTTTTTGGAGAGCATCTTCGAGCGGCCTAAACTATCTTTTCCGGCCAGCAAATCGTACAGACGTAAGCCTAATCCATAGTAGGGAATTTCCCACCATGTGTAGTTGGGGATCACGAACGGGAGGCCGTGTACGAGATGAGGCGCGTTCTGGAGCATCAAAGCGCGTTCCTTCAGGGCCTCCATCACCAGTGAGAAATTGCCTTGCCGCAAATAACGTACGCCGCCGTGGGCGAGTTTCGTGCTTCGGCCAGACGTGCCTGCGGCAAAATCGTGTTGTTCGAGCAGAAGCGTTTGGTAGCCCCGCGACGAAGCATCGACCGCGATACCGGCGCCGGTCGCCCCCCCTCCGATCACGATGATATCCCAGGGCGTTTCCCGCGTTTCAATCCGATCAAGCAATTCATCACGATTCATAACAGCCATCTTAATGAGATTTTTCAAGAAAACGGTAAAAAATCGTAAACTGAAAATCCAATTGATCTCTCCGTATTATACTAAGCGATCTATAGATATTTCAGTAGGTTAAGGTCTATCCAATGATTTTTGAACCGATATATATAGTTGATGATTTTTCAAAATTATCATATAATAGAATTATCAAATAATATCCTTGGAGTCAAGTTGATCGATCGTAAGTTCTGGAATCTAAAATGAAAGTAACCTATTTACATCAATATTTTCTCTTATCCCTGCTTATCCTTTTCTCAACAGCGGAATGGTCCAATTCGGCAATTATTAATATCCCAGAAGATACACCCACGCTCCATGAAGGCATTCATCAGGCTTCGGATGGAGATACAATACAGGTTAACCAGCACGATGTATTAATACAACATATACGAATTATTAACAAGGATTTAACGATTATTGGAACACTTCCTAACGAAAAAGCGAGAGTACTAGGAATTAGATCTAGCACTATACTTGAACCTTTTAATATTGATATTCCCCCCACAAGCAACTTCAATGTACTTACTGTAGAGAATTCAGCTGTTGTGTTTGAAAACCTTGAATTTTTATCTGCTGAAGTAACTGCACACCAGGTAGGAGTGTCTTATAGCATGACTGCTCCCTGGCAAGTCATTTCAGGAAGATTAGTATTTAAAGATGTCATTTTTCACGGTCTCATAAAAGTTTTTAGCGATATAGAAATACATAATTCCATCATTTATGGAGATAGTTATTACTTTGAATATTATAGTTACAAAAGTCGTCCCACGAAAAGAGCATTCCCAGCAATTCATATTCGCCAACAAGAATCTCCTGAAATCAAAATTTACAATTCCCAATTTCTTTGTAATATTGATAGAGGTTCTAGGGCAATTGTGATCGAAAAAATTAATAATGGTAATATAGAAATCATCAATTCAAGTATTTATTCTGGAACTTCTAACATAGGTCAAAGTCTAACAGTACCTGGTTCATATTTGGATGCAACTGATGATGTTAAAGGTTTAGCAGGAGTTCTTATTGTTAATAGCACGAATGTGAAACTAACGATGACAGACAGCATTTCTAAAGGTAGCGATGGTCATCCTATTAATTATACAACATTGTCACCATCCGGTCCGGGTATAGAAATATTGAATTCCTATAATATAGATATTTTCAATGGAACATCACTTGGACATGAAGGACATAATGGTTTTATAACTCATAGAATGCCCGACATGTCTATTTATGAAGATTTATATATCCACGGCGGTGACGGCGGAAATGGCTTATTCGTCACAAACTCAACAGTCTATTTATACAACCATCAAACAATAGGAGGAAAAGGAGGAGAAGGCGATCCCCCAAAAGATGTTCTACCAGGTCAGGACGGTCAACCGATCTATCAAGACGAAAACTCTCAGATCATTTATGGAACCAGCATCCCCGATTGGATGCTTCACACCAATTAAATCGCAGTCTACCCCATCAAAGAAATTCCTCAATCCTTCTCTTCCCAGGCTTTCGAGCGTTCCAGCGCTTTGCACCATCCAGCGCGTAATTGGGCTGCTTGTTCGGCCTCCATCGACGGCTCGAACGTTCGATCGATACTCCACTGCCCGGTGATGGCTTCGATGCTGGGCCAGAAACCGACGGCAAGCCCGGCCAGATAAGCGGCTCCCAGCGCAGTCGTCTCCTGAACCGTCGGTCGAACGATCGGGATTCCCGCAATGTCGGACTGGAATTGAAGCAGCAGTCGATTCGAGGAGGCCCCGCCATCGACCCGCAGTTCACTAATGGTTAAACCGGAATCCGCTTCCATCGCTTCCAGAACATCGGTCACCTGGTAGGCGATGCTCTCCAAGGCGGCACGGGCCAAATGGCCGGACGTGGTCCCGCGCGTGATTCCGGCAATGATCCCCCGCGCATAAGGATCCCAATGCGGCGCTCCCAAACCCGCAAAAGCCGGGACGAAGTAAATCCCCCCGTTGTCCTCGACGGATACCGCAAGCGCTTCGATTTCCGGGGCGGATTGAATCAAACCCAGCCCGTCCCGAAGCCATTGCACGACCGCGCCCGCAATGAAAATACTTCCCTCCAAGGCGTATTCCATCCGGTCTCCGATCTTCCATGCCACCGTGGTCAATAAATTATTCTTCGATGCGATCGCTTTCGTGCCGGTGTTGAGTAAAAGGAATCCGCCGGTTCCATAGGTATTCTTCACCATCCCGCTTTTTACGCACATCTGGCCGAAGAGCGCGGCTTGCTGGTCTCCCGCTATCCCCGCAACCGGAATGGGATTTTCAAAAATTCCGGTGGCCGTTTCCCCATAGAGTTCGCTGGACGCGCACACCTTCGGCAGCATGGCGTGAGGGATATCCAGCATGGCCAGCAGTTCCTCATCCCATTCCCCCGTATGGATGTTGAACAAGAGCGTGCGGGATGCGTTCGTCGCATCGGTGACGTGTTTTTGCCCCTGGGTGAGTTTCCACACCAGCCAGGAATCGATGGTTCCAAACGCGAGTTGACCGGCTTCCGCTTTTTGACGCGCGCCCGGAATCTGATCCAGAATCCACTTGATCTTCGTTCCCGAAAAATAGGCGTCGATGACCAAGCCAGTCTTTTCTCGGACCGCCGTTTCGTAGCCATCCTCTTTCAATCGATCGCAAATAGAAGCCGTTCGCCGGTCCTGCCACACGATGGCGTTGCAAATGGGTTTGCCGGTTTTCCGATCCCAAACGACCGTGGTTTCCCTTTGGTTGGTGATCCCGATGGCGGCAATATCGCGCGAGGAGATTCCCGCCTGAGCGATCGCCTCGGAAGCCACCTCGATCTGGGACGACCAGATCTCATCCGGATCGTGTTCCACCCAGCCAGGCTGGGGGAAAATTTGGGTGAACTCTTTCTGGGCGGCTTGCTGAATATGCCCGTTCCGGTCGAAAAGTATGGCACGTGAACTCGTGGTTCCCTGGTCCATCGCGAGAAGATATTGCATTGAATTCTCCTTGGTATGACGTGGCGGCAAAAAGTGAAAGCAGAATGAAACTCATCCAACAGGCTGTCTGTCAATTCTTAACCGGGATTAATCCGATGAAATTGAGTGGTCGAGTTTCTCATGGAGAGAGGATTTTGTCAACGATGATTAAACAAAATCATGTTTTCAGCAATGATTTTTTTGACACATGCAGTTGAATAGGGAGAAATAGAGAGACTCTGGGGACTTCACGATGGTGGGTCGATAATACTGGGCTACAAAGGGTTTATCACCTCTTTTTAGATTGACTCAAGACTTGACGAATCGTTGCTCCGCCGGCTCCTTTACGGGAACTCATACGAGAGGCACCTTGTTTTTGAGGGCTTTGAGCAGCGGCAGAGGGCTTCTTCTCTTCGGGCTCAGTATCTTGCTGAGGATCATAGGGTTTAATGGTAAAATACATGGCTTCAAAGACATCGGTGACACTCTGATTTTTAGTCTGTGAAGAACCGTGTGTGATGATGGACCTGCCGCCTCTTTTTTCTATGGTGTACGTGCTTTCTTGCTTCTCTTTCTCCGCCTGAACGAACGTCGTGAACATATCGACGAAACGGGATTTTAATGACGCTTCATTTTTTATTGGACGTCCAAATTCAGGATCCTCGAAATAATCCAGAAAATTGATGATGCCATATTTGCTGGAATACGCTTCGAATTCATTGTAATAATTCTCAACACCGAAATGCTCCGCGATATCGAGTCGATAGAGTTCTCTCGCAATATGAGCGAGTGCGCAGGTCGCAAAATAAGAGGTGTACATCCGGCGAAAATTCGATTTGACTTGAGAAAGCTCGATCAATCTTGGAGGATGGCAGGCTTTTAGGATCACCCGTTGTCCCTGTGTCTGAATTTCCATTCTAACCAATGCAAAATTGCATGTGTCGATTGAATTTTCCGGGGTGCATAGATATAAAGCCGGTCCGTTTTTATTATCTTTCGTATACATGTGGATGGGGCCAAGCGCTTTTTTCGATAGACTATTGGAATCGTCGAGAATCTTTTTTAAGGTGCGTTTCATTTCTTTGAAAGAAAGAGCGTCGTCCAGGTTTCTATTTCCTTCAAGGGGCACCGGACCGGGCCAGGGCAATCGCATGAAATTGTAGAAGAGTTATCCAGATAAAACTTTGAGAA
>CAZSIZ010000137.1:0-15443 GCA_964606645.1 uncultured bacterium | reverse complement strand
ATTCATCCAATAGGGTTTTCATGTCGGCAAGCGACACAAAAACCCTTATCTATTTACCCATTATTCTCTGGAAAGACGCTCAGGAACATCGACTGCGATCATTTCCGTATCCGGTTCAAACGGGACAGCCGTATCCAACATGTCCTGAGCGCCTATTTGGAGCGATTCGACGAGTCTCTCTTTCGTCCGCTCTTGAGCGTTAACGCCGGGCAAATCGATAAGCCAGCCGATCCACCAACTATCTACGTTTTTAATCAATGCACGATATTTCATGATTACCTCACAAAAGGAATTTCAAGATCTTTGCATATTTTCCGGGCTAATTCGTCCACGATTTCACGGTGACGAGGAACCTGCGTTTTGAAGAAACCACATCGGAAAATGCTATGCCTGTTCCCCTCACGTAACAGGAACGCTCCATGCTTTTTCAAATGTTTAATCAAAGCCGTTCGTTTCATTGAGAGATGTTCGTTATGACATTTTCAATTTATTATATCATAGTCTCGTGATCATGTCTTGATTATAACAATTTTATCAGAGATTCTTTTCATCGAACTTTTCGATACACGGATACGACGGATAATTACTGGATGTTTTGGATTCTTTCCATGTGATCCGATCTTATCTCCTTCATTCGTGATTACAAATCCGGTTCGGGAGTTTCGCCACCGGTCTGGAGGGTTTCCTGGATGACGTAGGTTTTTTTCTGCTGGCTTTCGTGATAGACGCGGATGAGGATTTCCGCCAGGAGGCCGATCATGAGAATCTGGATTCCCACGAGGGCGAAAAAGACCGCCAGCAGCAAAAAGGGATTGCCCGATACGTCGTCACCCTGAAAGAACTTTTCATACAGCACTTCCCCAACACAACCAAACGCCACCGCGTTGAACGCGATCCCTACCGCGCCGAAGAAGTGCATGGGTTTGGTGATGTAATTGCCCAGCAGCACCAACACCGGCAAATCCAGCATCACTTTGAAGAAACGGTTCAGGCTGTATTTGGAAATGCCGCTGCGGCGGGGATGATGGGTCACTTCGACTTCGGCCACTTTGGCCCCGGTCCAATGCCCCAGGACGGTGATGAAGCGGTGCATCTCTCCATAGAGGGAGATATGATCCAGCACCTCGCGTTTGAAGGCTTTCAGTGTGCAGCCGTTGTCGTGAATGCGCACACCGGTGATCCAGGCGATCAATTGATTCGCGGCCATGGAGGGAATCCGCTTGGTGAACAACGGGTCTTTACGCTTTCTGCGCCAGCCGCAGACGATGTCGTGGCCTTCATCGAGTTTCGCTAATAATCTGGGGATGTCTTCGGGATCGTTCTGACGGTCGGCGTCCATAAGGATGATGGTCCCGCCCCGGGCGTTGTCGATACCGGCGGCGAGTGCGGCGGTCTGGCCGAAGTTGCGCTTCAGCAGGACCGCCCGGACGTTGGGCTTCGCCGCGAATTCGCGGAGGGTGTCTTGCGAGCCGTCGGTGCTTCCGTCGTCGCAGTAGACGATTTCACAAGAGACGCCGAGGCGTTCGATAACGCGGGTCAGGTCTTCATGGAGCGGTCTGAGATTGTCCGCTTCGTTGAAGACCGGCAGAACGACGGAAATATCTGGATGGAAAGACATGGCGTGAATTTTTACCTCGTCGGGAATCACTCATAATCTACGCCAGGTGCTTGGCGGGGTCAATCCACCGGCCATCCGGTGCGGCTTGTTTTTCGCAGGCAAGCCTTTATAATTTTGTGTTCGTGATTCGATCGGGGATCCTGCGATAGAATTATTATTGACTAAAATCCCTTCACGCAAGAACCGATTTGTTTCCGGTCAGGGATCATATACTGAATTCAGGATTACCGTATCAAACAAAAGGCGGATTGTCGATGAATGAAGAAGTGAAAGAACCAGTCCAAGAAGAACAAACGGAACCGAGTGATTTGTACGAATTCGAAATCGAACGCTATCGGGAATTGCTCGAGAAGAATCCCGAATACGCGTTTCAGCGTTACGGCCTGGCACTCCTATACAGTATGCCCACAGAAGAGACATTTACGCTTCGCCGGGAATTTGGCTGGAAAAACCGGGAAGCCCTCGATTACTACAACATGGGCGTGATCGATTGTATAGAGGAGAAGTTCAATGACGCCATGAAACACTTTGAAAAAGCCGAGTCTATGGAATGCGAACAGCCCGAACTTTTCTTCAACATCGCAGCGATCTACGAGGAACGGGACGATATCAAAAGCGCGAAAGAGTATTACCAGAAATATATCGATCTCGCCGAGCAGTGGGATGATATTCCCCACACACTCCAGGAAGAACTCGACGAGGCGCGCGAGCATCTGAAATCTTTTGATAGTGAGTGATACTGTTTCGCATCCAGCATCGTTTATACAAGAGCCGGATTTTTCCGGTTTTTTTTATTCAAGACGAAACGGTAAAAAGTCGAAAATACTTTTTAGTGACCACAAGATATTGTAAAGAGATTCGCTTATGAATACCGATATCTTGCCGTTTCGTCTGTAAGGTCTGACTTTTTTTGGACCGTCAGGTATTAACCGGATAAACTCCTTATAATGTAGATTTAGGGACTCAGACATAATAAGTAAGATCAATCCAAATACCGTAAGCATAAAAAAATTATAGATTTACTATTGTATTTTTGTGAAATCGTGCTATTTTTTACATTAAATATACATTTTTTTTGTTATGCCTTCATGGTTGGGCTAACCAGAGTGGAGTATTTTTCTATCGATCTGGAGGCCATTTGATGACAGTTTTGTTGAATCGGAAGAATGGATTGTTCGCTTTTTTGGTGGTGTTTTTGGTCTTGTTTTCCGGAGCGGTAGATGCCCGGAGTGTTCCCCGGCTTGAAGCCATTCGAACTGCCGATTACGTTAATCACACCCATATCTGTCTGGAAATCGACAGGCAAATTACTCGCGCGGAAGTCATTCCCATTTCCAAGGGAAGCGCGCCTGTGCTCGTCGTGAAACTCTATCGGGTCTCGAAAGGCCCCTTCGCAGCCGAACATCGCGTCGACAGCGAGTTTCTGGACAAGATCGCCATCAAATATCGGACCAGTGAGAAAGCCCTCGTCCTGACGATCCCCTGCGATCCGAATATCGATCTGGACCGTCTGTTCTGGCATCGATGGAACGATATGGTGACCATCGACCTCCCGCTCAAACAACCGAACTATACCCACGTTCCTCCCCTGGACTATATCCAGGCTCATAAGGAACAAGGGTATAAAGTCGTGGTTATCGATCCCGGTCACGGCGGTTTTAACAGCGGGGGAAAGGGCTACCAGAAATACTTGAAGGCGACTCCGATGGTTGAAAAGGATGTGGTCTTCGATCTGGCTAAACGCCTGAAAAAATTCTTCGACCAAGATCCGCGTATCCTGACGATTATGACCCGCTACGGTGATTATCTGCCCGTTCCGTTTGGGCTTAAAGGAAAATACCGTCACAATACCAGACGTCAGGAAGAGAGTTACCAGGACGTTGCTCTGGGTCACCGGGTCGCGTTGGCCAAACAGTACTGCGGTGATATTTATCTCTCCCTGCACCTCAATGCGCCGCCCCCTCCGAATACGTATTCCCGTCATCGACGAATTCGAGGTTATGAGATCTATTTCCTCGGCGATCATCACGCGGAAAATCTGCTCCAGAATCCGGACACGGAAGAGTTTGCGTCGTACGGGATCGATAACAAAGACGAAGAATTGACCGATTTACTTTCGGCCTTAATGAAAGAGGATATTCCTCAGCGAAGCAAAAAACTGGCCGCCGGTATCACGACCAAAGTGAAAGAAATTTCTTGGATGAAGCTTCGCGATCCCGTGATGAAATCCAAACGTTATAAGGTGCTTCGGCAATTACACATGCCGTCGGTGTTGATCGAGTTCATGTTCGTTACGAATCCGACCGAACACCGGCTGCTGCAAAGCGCTCACAACCGAAACCAATTAGTGAGCGCCGTTTACGATGGCGTACAGGCATTCTTATTTGATGCGCCAATTCCCATCCCGGAAGCGATCGTGCGCAGCATGGAGACCGGACCGAAACCCAAAACGGGATCTCGTTCTTCCGTGTCGCGAAAAACCTTGTATCACACGGTTCGCCGAAACGAAACGCTTGGTATAATCGCCAAAAAATACAAGGTTTCCTTATCGAACTTAAAACGGAGCAACCGAAGTAAAATCGGACGGCGCAACTTGATTCATCCCGGCGACGTTCTGCTGATTCCCCAAAAAGGACGAACCATCACTCCCTCAGCCCCGGCCAAGAAAAAATCCCCCGCTTCGGGCGGGAAAATCATTTCCTATACCGTTCGCCGGGGAGACAACCTGGGGAAAATCGCCCGACGGCATGGGACGACACCGGAAGCGATCATGATTCTCAACCATTTGAAATCGATCCTGATCCATCCCGGAGAGAAACTGAAAGTACCCGACAAGAGAACGTATGTCGCTGCGAGTCGAGCCACTCCCAAGAAGCATAAAGTACGGTCGGGAGAGACGCTCGGGAAGATCGCCGGGAGGTATCACACGTCTGTCAGAACCCTTCAGCGCCTGAACGGCATTCGCGGGATCATCATCCACCCCGGCCAAACCCTCACCCTCCCCCTCCCGTAAACGAAACGCTTCTTCTTCCAAGTCTTATTTCTTATATCGGGTGATTTATGGTGAATCATTCTTCTCGATGTAAAGTCATCATCTATTTTCTTATCTTCTATGCGATCGTTCCACGATTCGATGGAATCGGTGCCGAAGACTCGAACGTCGATCTTTCTTATCTCGAGCGGCTTGCTGAAACCGATCTCTCAAACGTTGATTTAGCACACACCGTCTTGTCTATCTGCGCTTTGGTCGATCCTGATATCGATATCAATAGTTGTCTTTATAAAATCGAACAAATCGTCGAGCATATCGAGGTTGCCTTGAAAAAGGGAATTATATCTTCCGATGAACCTCACGATTTAATCAAGTGGATTTCTAATTACCTTTTTGACGATTTAGGCTTCCCCGATCGATCGGTTGACATGGAAGTTTCTAAACAATTTTTTTCTGAATATGGTTTATCTCCCATCCATCCTATTAATGGTAATTGTTGTCCTCTTTCAATTATATATGCACTTCTAGGTGAACGTTTGGATTTACCTTTTTTGCAGGTATCTGGGGAAAGCCACTCACTTGTATGCTATAAAAATGGTGAAGATAAAATATATATTGAGACCACTCATCGGGGATCAATTATCGGCGAAAATATCGATCTAAAAGCGTTTTTTTGTAATGTATATCCTCAAGATGATTTTTGTATTCATGACAAGAAATCTGCAATTGTGAACGCGATTATTCAATGCGGAGCGATTCTTTGTGCACAAGGAAAACACGATTTTGGAATTGAACTTTTCCATAAAACACTTCCCTTTAACTGTTCGGATCAACGCTTTGCTTCCTACTATTCAATTGGTATGTGGTATAACCAAATTAATGAGTGTGATAAAGCTTTAATATTCCTATGTAAAGCGCGGGAAGAAAATCCCAATAAACTCATTACTTTGTTGGAGATTGGTAATGCCTATCATCGGATGTCCAAAATGAAAGAGGCGGTGATATATTACAATCGGTGTATTAAGGCCGATCGAAAGTTCAATATGGCCTACCAAAACCTAGCTGTCGTGCTTTTCGAATTGGAAGATTATGAAGGCGCTTTAAACGCCCTTCAACTGAGTAAGAAATATGGGACGAATTACGATGAAACCTTCTATAAAAATAGGGTAATGGAACTAGAAGAAAAAATTCAGGAATCCGATAAAACGGATAGCATTCATTAATTTTTACGTTATATGAAATGACAGGTCGAGAAAGAAGTGAAAGCAGGGCGAAGCGCCTGAAGTTATGCTTTCTTTTCCTCTTCGCGGATGATTTCGATGGAATTGAGGATTGGCGCTCGATCCGGGCTGGATTCTCCGGAGCCGGGAATTAATTCCAGGAGGAGATCGTTTTTGACATCGACGTTCGTGAATTCCTTTATAGCGGCCCGGGTGGATGCGCCCGGTAATTGCGATGGGTCGTATTTCTCAGCGACGGTTTGGCCCTGAAGTTTGATGTCGAACACTCGCTGTCCCTGCCGGTCTCCCGCATGAGGCGTGAAACCGAGGCGCACGGTGTAACGAGCCGGTTCTTGTCCATCGCCATCATCGATCAGCGGAATCCGACAGCGGGTCATGCCGATGCAGCCGGACGTGAAGAGCCAGGGCTTATCGGTTCCCGCGATCCTGATACCTTTGTGGTCGCGGCTAAAGAAGCCTGTCCCTGGGAGCGTTTTTTCGTTGAGGTCGAACTTGACGCCGTAGTTGGGGAAATGAGTGTAGGAACTGGTTTTGGGGTTGGGATAGCCGAACCAAACCGTTCCCTTGCTGTCCTTCATATCCGCGACCGCGCCGAGGTTGATGGCGAAATGTTTGACCGGATTCAAGTCGCCGGGTGTGACGTAGATCGTCCAGGGCTGAGTTCGGTTTTGCTTGCGTTTCATCACCAGCGTACTTCGGATTGGGTAGGAACACGTACACCCCGCCGCCGCTTCCTGAGAGAGCAGCAAGCCACAGGCCGGGATCACACTAATCGCGCAGCCCGGACGGTACGCGCCGAAAATCGTGACGCCCCGGTCCTTATCCAAATCGTAGAAAGCTGTACAGGCGGAGCGGTAGAACAGGCCGTCGGCGGAAGCGGCCGTGGTCCCGCAGGTGTGCCCGGGACGCAGAAACTCCCAAGGAACCTCTTCGCCGGTGATGGGGTGTGTCCGCATGACCGTCTCTCCGGTCTGAAGCACGCAGGCGCGTGGTTCCAGGATGATCCCGTTGCCCACGATGACGGGCCGCGTGCGGTAGTTCAACGGGCGGGACCATTTCATCCCGCCGTCCTCACCGGTCATGGCCGTGATGCGCCGCCATTTCATCCCGCCTTCCCGGAAGCGCCAGGCGTCGTGATTGCCGTGGTTGCCGAAAAATAACAGAAGGCCCTTGCTATAAGCCGCGCCCATTTTATCGCCGGTGCAGCCCGTCAAATCGACTGGTTTGCTCCAGAGCGCTTCTCCCGTGCGGGCGTCGAGGGCGGTGACGATACGAATGTCGGAATCGGCGGGTGTCAGGCTGCCTTCGGGGTTTTCGTCTTTGTATAATTCGGCTTCCAGCGAATCGATCAGGTACGCCAGCGTCCGGTTGCTGTAAGATGGGTCTTTCTTCTTTCGTTCGGCGAGAATCGCTTTCTTCGCGTGAAGTTCCTCCAGGATGCCTTCCCGTTCCTTATAAACGCCTTTGGTTATCATTTCGCGTTGTGATTTCATCGCCTGTGCTCTCTGCTCGTCCGAAGCGGTGCTGTCGGCGAAGAAGATTTTCCCATCACCGAGGACAATTGTAATATTGGCGATTTTTTGGCCGTCGTGATCCCACAGCATTTCACCCGTTTCCGTATCCATAGCAAAGACTTTGTCGCAAGTCATCAGGTTTTTGGAGACCGAGTTCTTCTGGGTGAACTCACCATTGCTGGCGAAAGAAGTCATATAGCGGTACAGCGCGCCGCTTCGCTGGGAGGCCATGCGCACGTCTTCGATTGTGGGATACATTTTTCTGGAAGTCTTGTATATCTCGTGAAACTCGGCAGGTACGTCTTCGATCTTTTTCCATTGCCCATCTTTGATGAAACGTTCAATGGTCTCGCCGTAATATTGGTTCATCGGAGTGGCCGAGGAGCCGTAGAGGATGTTGTCGATCACAGAGATATAGCCCCAACGGCGCGGGGTTCCATCGTTCGAGCGCGGGAGCGTATATTCGCGAATGGTTTCACCCGTGGCCGGGTCCAGACGGTAGCATTTGTCACGCGCGGCAATGTACAAGCCAGTTTTGGTTACTACGAGGTTGCCGCTGTCGGCTTTGATCTTCACACGCACGGCTCCCGGAATTTCACGCTTCCAGAGCAGGGTTCCGTTGAAGGCGTCGGCAGCCATGATGAGGTTTTCGCCTTCCATGAAGAGTCGACCGTCCATCGCCACGGGGCTTTGCGAGCGCCCGTGACGTTCCACCATTCCCTGCGGGCCGGGTTCGCCGAACCACAACACGCCCAACGGGCCGTTGACGAGCCGGTCACCGGAACAGGCCGTGTTTTGAGGATCGCCGTATTGCTGGCTCCAGTCGCCCGCGCCTTTCAAACCGGGCCGTACGAATTTCCTCCATTCCATTTTGTCTTCGGAATGGAAACTGAGACACGCCGTCCCGCCCCACGGACGGATAAGACGACTTGCCGTCTCTCTCGTCGAAGACGTCTGGCCAGTGATCAACAAACTGTCAGAGACGAGAAGATTGGCGAAATAGTCCGGCAATGTGTTTACGCCCCATGGTTCGACAACCACGCGCGCGCCCAGCAATCCAGCGGCTTCCAGACGTTTCCGGGCGGTGGCGAGCTTGGCGGGATCGCTCTCGATGCCGACGATTTGCAGTTCCGTTCGTTTCGCCAATTCGTAAGCCAGGCGTCCCTCGCCGCAATCCAGGACCAGGCAATAACCTTTGCGAATGTCGCTGTCCGTCAGAATTTTTTCAGCGGCGGTTTGGTAGGTTTCCGTGTGTTCGTCTTTGGGATAAGGATTGGATACAAGTTTTTGTTTGATTTCTACGACAGGGGACTTTTTCGTTCCGGCGAAGCAGTAAATCGGCCCTTCGTCGCTGCTGACAGTCAGGCGGCCATCGGAAGCGGCCAATCCGACGGCGTTGCCCTGAACGCTGTGTTTCCAAATTTCCTTACCGGTCTTCGCGTCGATCCCGGTGACGATCCCGCTGCCGCCCGCGAAGACGGTCTCTCCGGCCAGGATCAACGAACAGAATTCCTTGGCCGGATAGCGCCAACGGTAACTGGAATTTTTTAATTGCTTCTCTTTCACGGCGGCTTGAGCGACTTGCTTGGTGATACTGTCGATCCGCTTGTTCAGTTGTTTTCGGACCGCTTCATCGGCGGATGTCAGTTTCTTTCGTAAATCTGTGATTTGACCGGCCCATGTTTTCCGCTTGTTCACCAGTTTCGCGGTCTCTTTGACGGCGTTGGCATAAGCGGCTCGATTGACGGCGTAGATGGAATCGAGCGTCAGGATGTAGGTAACATCCGGGGTAACGGCCATATCGATTCCGGGGAACCAGGCGAACACATCTCCCTCGCGCCTGCCGGTCTCGGCGTTGTAGGCGACCTTGTGGGGTGTGCCCGAATAATCGACACCGGAAATCAGCCGGTCGTTATCCAGCAGCGCCCAGACACCGCCGCGTTTGCCGCCGGGTGAGGTGTTGAACAGAAATTCGCCGGTTTGGCGGTCGAACGCGGCCGGCATGGAACGTCCGTTCGGGACATAGATCGCTTCTTTGGAGGCGACCAGATAACCGTGGGGGGAGATGCCACCGAATTCCAGTTCATGCGCCCTGTCGCCGATGGTGTCGTTTTTCCATACTTCCGAACCGTCATCCGCATTCAACGCACAGATATACAACCCTTCGTAGGGAAAGACTCCAGCGGCGAAAAACACCACGCCCCCGTCAACGAGAACGCTGGTGCGCACCGGCCAGAGCGAGATCATACGGCCGTTACCGAGCACTTTTTCGCCGGTGGGACCGGCCCGGTATTTCCAGATCAACGATCCGTCTTCGGCGTCGAGACAGTAGACGTGTCCATCGTCGGAACCGGCGTAGAGCCGCCCTTGATCGATGGTCGGGGCGAAGCGAACTGGGCCTTGGGTGAAGAACGTCCAGCGGGGTTTGCCGCTGGCAGCGTCGATGGCGTGAATCTTGTTGGTTACGGAAGAACCGAAATAGACCGTGTCTTCAGCCATCACGGCGTAGTAGGCGTTATCGACGTGCATACGCGGCCGTTCCTCCGAGGGCATCGGCCAGGCCGGTTTGGGCGCATGGGTCGGGATGTATTGCCATTGGAGGCCGAGTTCGGCGGGAACGCTGCCGTCCGTCACGCCGCTGCGCGTGATATCGGACCGGTACGTCGGCCAATCCGCCGAGCTGGCAATGTGACATAAGGTGAATGAAAAAATCACACAGAGAACAATGCTGAAATAACCGGTTTTGCTGAAAACGCTTCGCTGGATCATGGTGATACCTCGAATTGCTGCATGTTTGGCCTTGAAAAAGGATCGTTAGTACAATCGAACTGACGAGATTTCAAAAAAGATAACATGAATTGAACGAAACTGAAAGCAGACCACCGCCAATCCATTAAACGAATTAAGATGGGTTGTATTCTGGATTCGGTTCGGTGGGAACGGGCGCGTTGACGGATTTGCGCCATTCGATCAGACGTTGGTGAAGCGATTTTGTTTTTCCCGGCATTTTTTCGGCGAGGTTGTTCGTTTCGCCGATATCGGTCTTCAAGTTGTAGAGTTCCAGTTTGCCGTCTTCGAAGAATTCGATCAGTTTATAATCGCCTTGGCGGATGGCTCCGGCGGGTGTAGTGCGCCATTTGCTTTTCATGTTTCTGTTCGCTTGCAGGTAGGCGGGGAAATGCCAGAAGATTGCGTCGCGGGTGAGTGCGCCCTTGCCCGTCAGCAGCGGCACGAGACTTTCTCCGTCCATCGGCCGATCGGGTTTGGATTTGATCCCGGCGATTTCCAGTAATGTGGGATAGAAGTCGAGTCCGATGATGGGGTCGTGACAGACTCTGCCGGGTTTGACGTGGCCGGGCCAGCGAACGATGGCCGGTTCGCGGATTCCGCCTTCGTAGAGCATTCCTTTCGAGCCGCGCAGCGGTTTCATGGATGTCACCAGACCGTGGCCGCCGTTGTCCGAGAAAAAAACGACTATTGTATTATCCGTCAGGCCTAGTTCGTCGAGTTTATCCATGACCCGTCCGACACTCTGATCCACGCTATCGACCATCGCGGCGTAGGTTGGATTTTTCTGCCCGTTATCCGGCGCTTTCGTTTTATATTTGTCGATTAAATCCTGCTTGGCCTGGATCGGCGTATGGACGGCGTAATGGGCGAAATAGAGAAAGAACGGGCGCTTGCGGTTGGATTCGATAAAGCGCAAGGCGTCATCCGTCAAACGGTCGGTCAGGTATTCGCCTTCGGGGCCGTCGGGAAGGTTCGGATTTTTATAGGGGCTGAAGTAGCGGGCGGGATGTCCGGCCTGATTTCCCCCGATGTTGACGTGGAATCCTTGCGCCAAGGGGCCTGCTTCGGGATCGGTTCCCAGATGCCATTTCCCGGCGTGCGCGTTGGTGTATCCCGCCTGTTTGAGCGCTTCGGCGATTGTGTCGATGTCCGGCGAAAGGACCGTTGTGTTTTTCGTGGGAATTAACTTCCGGTCTTTCGGTTTGCCGCGCGTGGATTTACCGACCGTGTATATGCCGTGGCGGGGGGAGTACTGGCCTGAGAGCAGACAAGCCCGCGTGGGGGCGCAGTTGGGGGCGTTGGCGTAGGCGTCGGTGAAAACGATCCCCTCTCGCGCCAGCTGGTCGATATGGGGCGTTTCGTAATAACGGCTGCCCATGAAGCCCACGTCTTTCCATCCCATGTCGTCGATCAGGATAAAGACGATGTTCGGTTTGCCGCACCGGGACGCGCCGCACGACACGCGGGGACAGACTGCCCACGCCGCCGCACCGATTGCCGATTTCAGAACGTGACGCCGCTTGAATTTTCGAGGCATAATAGGAACTCCTTATTGCTTTTTCAAAGGGAAAATCTCCGATTCCGTTCGGGCGGTTTTGAGATAATTCTCGATCTTCGCAATCACTTTCGGATGCCGGTCCGCGATGTTTTTTGTTTCGCCCAGATCGTTTTTCAGGTTGTAGAGCTCCAGGGGTTTGCCCAGCGCGGTTCGAACCGCTTTCCAATCACCCATACGGACCGCCTGCTTGATCCCCCTCGACCCGGAGACGTGAAATTCCCAATACATGAAATCGTGTTTCTTCTGTTTTCTCGTCTTGCCGGTCAGCGCCGGAAGCATGGAGATTCCATCGATGCCGCCGGGAACCTTCGCTCCACCCAGTTCGGCGAACGTCGGGAGAATATCCCAGAACGCGGAGATATGATCGCTGACGCTTCCCGCTTCGATCGTGCCCGGCCAATAGGCGATCATCGGGGCGCGGATACCGCCTTCGTAGAGATCGCGTTTGATGCCACGCAAGGGGCCGTTGCTGTCGAAGAAATGGGGGTCATTGCCGCCTTCGTGATGGGGTCCGTTATCGCTGGTGAACATAATAAGCGTATTCTTGTCGATCCCCAGTTTTTTGAGCAGCGCGGCAATCCGGCCAACGTCGCGGTCCATGCGTGTGACCATTGCCGCATAAGCCGCTTTGGGCGCTTCTTGCGGACCGTAGTTGCCCCGGCCCGCGAACGGTTTCTCCTCGAATTTCCCCCGGTATTCCTTCATAGAGTCTTCGGGCGCATTCAGTTCCGCATGGGGGATGGTGAAGGGTAGATAGAGGAAGAAGGGATTATCCCGGTTGTCTTCGATAAATTGAAGCGATTCTTCGGCGATCAGATCGTGTGAGTACTGTTTTTTGCCCAGTTCGATTTTCTCATCGTTTCTCCAGAGATGCGTCGGATAGAACCGATGCGCCTGGCGCTGGCAGAGGTAGCCGAACCATCGATCGAAGCCCTGCTTGTTCGGTGCGCCGGATGAGTCGGGACCGCCGAGGCCCCATTTACCCATACAGCCGGTCGTGTACCCGGCCTGCTTCAGGATTTTCGCCACGGTGACGGTATCGGCGGGGATGGGATGCTGGCCTTCGGGTTGAATCTCGCGGTTGCCCCGGATGTAAGTATGGCCCGTGTGCAACCCCGTCATAAGCGAACAGCGCGAGGGGGCGCAGACCGTGCTTCCCGAATAATGCTGAGTGAATCGCAGACCTGCTTTCGCCAGACGGTCGAGATGGGGCGTTTTGATCTTCTTCTGCCCGTAGCAACCGAGGTCACCATAGCCAAGGTCGTCGGCCATAATGAAGATGATGTTCGGTTTTTTGGATGGACTGCTGCCTGCAAACGAAGATGGAACCTGGCCGAAAGCCGCCGTGGCCAGGCCTGCCGATTTGATGAATTCACGCCGTTTCATGGGTTGCTCCTAAGATGACAAGTTCTCGTTAATCTCATTCTCAAAATTATCAGACTATTTTCCGAACCATAAGCCCTGAAAGCGGGTTTACGAAAAAACTTTCAGTACGCCGGTTTTCCGGTATACTCGTATTGGATGACGGTTCGACAGCACAACGATCGAAAGCGGGACGGACAAACCATGACGGGAAATTTCATCAAGAAGTGGAAGACCTGGAAATCGAAGATGACCTCGGTTCTGAAGGGCGGGGCCTTTCTCTGCGACTCCTGCAAGTGGGACTACGGTACGATCTGCACCCGCCCCGAACGCCCCAACGCCCGCTCCTGCCCCGATTATACGAAGAAATGACAGTGAGTAATGGTGGGTCGAAAAGCGTGACCCACCCTACATTCTAAACCCTGGACCCTAAACCCTAGACACTGGCTGTTCTTGTTTGGCTTGCTGGAGGAATTTTTTTACGCAGTCTTCTTCTTCGAGCTGGAGTGTTTGTTCGTAGAGTTGTTCGTATTGAGTGGTGATCGCTTCCATGCTGAAACGATCCCGAATCCGCTTGCGGCCTGCCTGGCCCAGCGAACGGTGCAAATCGGGTTGGGTGAGAATCCGAATCGCTTCTTCGGCCAGCATCTGCACGTCACCCACCGGAGCGAGTAAACCGGAGACACCGTCTTCCACTACCTCCGGCACGCCCCCTACCTCTGTCGCCACGACGGGCACTTCGCAGGCCATCGCTTCGGCGATCGTCAATCCGAACGATTCACTTTCCGACGTGGAGATCAGCAGATCGGCGTGTTTCATGATCTCGCTGACATTGGTGCGCGGTCCGAGGAACTCGACGTGCTCCTTCAGCCCCAAACGGCAGACCTGCATATCCGCCGCCGAACGATCCGGCCCTTCTCCGATGAATGTCAGTTTGGCCGGAACTGCCGCCGAAATCAGATCGAAAACCTGGATGGCGTCGGTGATCCGTTTGACGGGACGGAAGTTGCTGACATGAATCACATTCTTGGGAGTGGACTGAAAATCTTTCGGTTCCGCCGGGGGGGAAAACAGTTCCGTGTCGATGGGATTGTGGATGACTTGGATAGGGCGGTGAATCGTGAACTGATCGAGCGTGCTTTGCTTCAAATGCTGACTGACGGCGGTCACGGCGTTGCTGGAATCGATGCTGAATTCGACGACCGGTTTGTACGACGGCATTTGTCCGACCAGCTCGGTGTCCGTGCCGTGAAGGGTTGTGATGACTTTCATCTTACGATGCCCCCGGCTGCATAGCATTTCCTTGGCCAGGAACGCTGAGGTGCTGTGGGGAACCGCGTAATGCACGTGCAGAACGTCCAGGGTGTTCTCCAGGCAGACCTCGTAAATCTTGGACGCCAGCGCCAGGGTGTAGGGCGGAAAACGGAAGAGAGGATACAGCGGGGCGTCGACGTGGTGGAAATGGAAGGCCTCGTCGGCCCCTTCCAGTTTGCGGGGCACGTCGTAACTGATGAAATGAATCTGATGACCGCGCCGTGACAGGGATTTACCCAGTTCCGTCGCCACGATTCCGCTTCCCCCGATCGACGGGTAACAGACGATTCCGATTTTCATGATTCAATTCCCTTTAATCCGTCCATTGATTAGTTAATTTCATTCCGTATTCGTAGTGTGAAGTGCCTGGACGGCGAGTTCCATGCACTGGCTGAAGTTCTGGATAATGGTCATCATTTCGCTGAGGATCGATTGGTATTTATCGTGCATCACCTGGAGAAATTCCTGTGGATTGTCATTGCGGACGGCAGTGGACTGCTGTCGGCGGAGATAGAGGTGCTGGACCGAGTTGCCCAGGAATCCGTCGAAAAGCGGCTCTTGGCACATCCCGACCCACACGTTGTTGAATTCGTTCCAGCGCTGCTGAGCCGATTCAGCATTCACCTGGCCGGTCTCCAGCAATCGTTGCCACTGGCGTAGCATTTCCATCATCGTTCGGCAGGCGTCGAGCGACCGGCTCATCAAGCGTCTACCTTCCTCGATCTTGGCGGTGATATCATGGAGATCGGCGGATTTTCGCTGCTGCCGGAAAGCGGCCAGGCACTTGGAAACTCCCGGTTCCTTCAAGGTCTGTTCCAAGGCATCCTGCAGCGGCATTCGTTCCGTTCCCTCAAAATACGCGCCGCCCTCGGTTGCATCGATGACCCGGACGCCGAATTCACGGATCGATTTTTCGATCGCGCGGATGTAGAGCGAGAAGGGGACCGTCGTGGGAACCTTGTCTCCATCGTATCCCGGCACCAGCATCATCTTGCCCGATTCTTCAATCGCTTTGCCTTCCTTGCCGCCGATCGTGATCGTTCCGTCTTCCTGC
>CAZSIZ010000136.1:0-15721 GCA_964606645.1 uncultured bacterium | reverse complement strand
ACGGGTCACACCGGGTGACTCCGGGTGGGTCAGACTAGCCCGGCGGCTGACACCAAGGAAATCGGAATGGATACCGACGTCCATTTAATATGACTCCGATAAAAGTAGAGCGAACCAAAAAATGGTAGCTCACCAGAAGAATAATAAAAAGAAGGCCATTCATCAAAACGATTTTCAGATACCAGGGAATCGCCCAATGGGCCATCTGGATTTGAATCAGCATCAAAACGGGAACGTGAGCCAGGTAAAGCCAATAAGCTGAATCGGCTATATAACGGAAAACCGGACTCGGTTTCTGGAAATACTGCACAAATATTCCGACCATTGCCAATGTAAACGCCCACGATAGAAATTGATTCGACAGGCGATGCCATTGAAACATGATAATCACCGGCCAGGGGGCATTCCGTAAATCAGGCGGTCTCGGGGGGCCGCCTCGTCCTTCCGGTCCTTCACGACGGCGGGATTTGACAGACCGTTGAGTGTTCTCCGGCTGAGAAGGCGCGTGAACGAATTCCGAACTCGGCTCAGGACGATTGTTTTTCGCTTGTATGTTATCAATTAATTCTGATTTCCCCGGTCGATGAGATTCGTTGTCAGTAGCGGTTTGCATTGACTGTTCGGAATCGGAACTCGGAGGAGGCGGTCTCATACCACGAGGCCCCATGACCAGGAACATCGTACCGGCCAGGATCCCCGTAAGAATTAATACAGCAATCCCGCTTGCGAAATGGACTTTCCAACGCTTCCCCAATTCCTGCAAGAGATCGATTTGCCGGTGAAGCAGCCATCCGAAGAGAAAAAACAGGCCATACATCATCAGCAATCCGATTTCCGGGAAAAAATCCATCCCCACTTCCGCCATCATCGGATTGCGAATAAGAATCGAAATCGCAAACGCAGGAGGAAGCAGAATCCAAGGCGCCCAGTTCGATCGGCATAAATAAGCGATAAAACGGTCGGAGGTTTTCACTAATCTTTGTTGTGAATCAAACCGTTCGATAATGTTTCGAATGAATACGGCAACGATGTAGAAAACGATCAAATAGAGTAGGAACCAAAGATAAAGGGGACTCAACCGATGCCAGAATTCCGCTGAATTGAAATACGAACCGATCGCACCCCAAGGGATCGACGCATCCGGGGATTGCGCTTTCGCCATCCCGTAAATTCGTATGGCTTGGACCAGGGGCACTAAACAGACGATCCCGGCGGCAAACGGTAAAAAAATACGTTTGCCCCGATTTTTCAGCATCGTGGCGGGTCCATCGCGATGACACAGCATGTGAGCGAAAAAACCGGCGACTAAAAAGAAAGCCTGCATTCGAGAGAAATGAAAAAAGATAAAAGAACCTTTCAATACGACCGTCGAGGCCGTAGTGACTGACACATCTTTGATCCCCGCCCAGTGTTCGAAGTCGAAAGAGAGAGTCGAGTGTATGTATAGACCTATCAACATCGCAAAAGCGCGCAAAGCGTCCATGGAATTAATTCGGTTGGTCGAGACGGCCTGGTTCATGAAATACTCCCGTTTTAGATAGCTGGTTCGAATTGGGTTGACAATCCCCGCCGCTGAAGAAGCGAACCTTCTAAACGATAGAGATCGATCGACGCTTTGTGATAATTGACAAGAGACTTGATTTCTTCTAATTGACTGGAAAGAAGATCCCTCTGCGCGGTGGCGACCAGTAAACTGGTGGATTTTCCAACGCGAAACTTTTCTCTTTCAAAGCGAAGTTTCTCTTCTTGGAGAAGACGTGTCGCGCGAGTGGCTTTCCGTTGTTCCACCAGCCGGTTCACTTCGATATAAGCCGAGCGCACATCGACCTGGATCAATTGATTCAGGTTCTCTATGGCCATTTCCTGTCGATCGCGGTTCAATACGGCCACTCGATGCCGAGCTTTCGACGCCCGATTCCCCAGCGGAAACTGAAAGACGAATCCCGTCTGAATGTCGTAATATTTGCCATCCAATCGACCGAACGAAGCCCCAAACGAATCGGCGTAACCCGTGTTCCCCAGCGTAATGAATAAATCCAGTTTTGGCAGCAAGCCATTGCGGGTCTTGACGATTTCAAGGTCGTCGATATCCATTTGCAGCCGGGCTTGATTCAATTCCGGGCGCATCTGGATAGCGAGATCGACATGGCGTTCGACGGATTCCAATTGAACGATTGTTTCGGAGGGTCGCTCTTGAAGTTGAAAGATCGTATTCCAGTCAATCGATTGGTTTGGATTCAAGAACCTCAGCAACTGAAGGTGGATGGTTTGGATACGGCTGTGGATATCGATCAGGCTCTCCTGCCGCAAGGCCATTTCCGCTTCGATCGCCACCTGTTCCGTCGCCGCCGTCTTGCCGATTCGCACCCGTTCAAGCACTTCGGCCAGCTGCGCTTTCGCCACGTCAAGCGATTGTTGAACGATACGCCGGTTTTCCTGCGCCAGATAGAGTTCCCAATAGGTATTCTCGATGGTGGAGACCAAGGCTTCCGCATATCCCCGAAGTTCGTATTCCGATGACAACGTATCCTTACGGGCCTGGCGAATGCTGGCGAGATTGACGTCCGCGCCAAAACCTTGAAGGAGCGATTGAGTGATATCAACCCCAAGCCGCGCTGCCGCATCGGTTTCGTTCAGCATCGAGTGATCCGAAACGCTGCTGTCTAAACCGATACCGATCGTGGTTCCCGACGGCATGAATTTTGTGACGCCGAGTTGTCCCGTGATTCCTTCACGTTTGGTATCCTCTCTGGAACCGGGGGATCGATCCTGGCTGAAGGATAGGCGGCTGGATAAAATGGGGTCGAATTTCGATGATTCCTGCCCTTCAATCGCTTTTCGTATTTCGGGATTCAAGCGTTGGATATGCAGTTCCCGATTGTTTTCCAATCCCATCATAATGGCATCGGCTAACGTCAATTCGATCGCCGGTTGCTTATCATCAACACTGGATAAGCGGGGAATGGTCTGATCCTCTTCACACTGAACACTCGCCGCAGCGTTGATGAGAACGGCGAGACAGGCGGTTGTATAGGTAAGTTTTTTATTCATGACGCAACGCCTCGATCGGGTCCAGCGACGCGGCGCGTTTCGCCGGATAGAATCCGAAGAACACACCGACCGACGCGGAAATTGAGATGGAGAGAATGATGGAAAACGCGTCGATTTCAGGAGACAGCGAAGTATAGAAAGCCAATCCATAAGAAGCGAGGCATCCAAACCCGATTCCTAACAATCCTCCAATGCTGCTCATCAAAATCGCCTCGATTAAAAACTGACTCAAAATATCACGATTTTTCGCGCCGATGGATTTACGAATTCCAATCTCCCGGATTCGCTCCGTGACGGTCACCAGCATGATATTCATAATACCGATTCCGCCGACCAACAGCGAAATGCCGGCAATACCGCTCAGTAGAATCGTAAACGTGCCCAAAACATTCGAGGCGGTCTCAAGCATTTCGGCTTGGTTTTGAATGTGGAAATCACTTTCGTCTTCAGGAAGCATCCGATGCCGTTTGCGCAACAGACTTTCCACGACATTTTCAACACGGTCGATCGTGTTTTCATCGGTCACTTCGATATCGATTTCCGAAAGATAATCCACGCCTTGTATTTGATTCATCGCCGTCGTATAAGACATGATGATTTGGTCGTCTGGGTTGAACCAGCCTTGATCGCCTTTCGATTGCAGAACACCGATAATCCGGAAATTCATTCCCTTCACTTTGATAATTTCCCCCACACAATCCGTATCGCCGAACAAATCCTCAGCGGTCTGGCTTCCCATGACAACGACCCGGCTGTTTCGTTCCGATTCATACTCCGTGAAAAATCGGCCTTGTTCGAGTTGAAAATTGCGAATGGAAAAGTAAGTCCTGGTGGTGCCGCACACGCTCGTATTGGTATTTTGGTTGTAGTATTTCAGTTGCGCTCTGGTATTGACGACCGGCGCGATTTTGCGAATGTTATCAACGGAATTCACGATCGTTTCCGCATCGTCGACCGTCAGCGTTTGTCGGGAACCCGACCGGACACCTCGGCCTTGAGCGCGGGCTGGACGGACAATGAGCAAGTTGGTTCCCATGGAATTGATACGCTCCATAACGCTGTTGCGCGCTCCCGAACCGATGGCCACCATCGTGATGACCGCTCCCACGCCGATGATAATGCCCAGGATCGCAAGAAAAGAAGTTAACTTGTTTCCCCAAAGGCTTTTCAGAGATATTTTAATAATCGTCCAAAATAACATTTTGATTTCCTAATGATTCAGCTGGATGTCGACAATCCGGCCATCCCGCATGGATATCTCTTTGGGACAGCGTTTCGCGATATCCGGTTCGTGTGTGACGATCAAAATGGTCCGGCCCTGTTCGTTCAACTCGATGAGCAGCGATAGAATTTCCTCCGAAGTGGCGCTATCCAAATTACCGGTCGGCTCGTCGGCGAGAATGATGTCCGGATGGGTCACAATCGCCCGGGCAATGGCCACCCGCTGCCTCTGTCCGCCGGAAAGTTGATTCGGCTCGTGGTGGATACGGTCCGCCAGGCCGACGGTTTGCAGGGCATTTTTCGCCAATTGTTTGGCATCCGAATAACCGGCGTATAGCAATGGGAGTTCGACGTTTTCCAACGCGGTCATTCGCGGTAGCAGATTGAAGGTCTGAAAAATAAATCCGATATGCTTATTGCGGATTTCAGCCAGGCGGTTGTCCGGTAATTGTGAAACATCCTCGGTCGCGAGAACGTAGCGCCCGGAATCGGAACGGTCCAGACAGCCGAGAATATTGAGCAGCGTGGATTTCCCGCTTCCCGACGATCCGGTCACCGCAACCAGCGCACCGTCCTCCACCGTTAAACTCACTTGGTCCAACGCGTGGATGGTTTCGTCACCGATCCGGTATGTTTTGGTTATGTCTTCGATTTCAATCATCACTATTTCCAAACGGCTTTTATTTTTTACCGGGGGCGTGGGGGCGGCGGCATCAACATCCCCTTCGAGCGGCTCCAACGGCTGTCGTCGGAATCATTTTCTTGAATGACGACCCGGTCGCTCTTTTGTATGCCGCTGAGTATCTCGATGGATTCGTAGTCGGTAATACCCGTTTCGACCAGTCGGCGTTCTTCTTGACCGTCGACGGTCAGGACCGTGATCCAATGTCGATTCTTCTTGACTGAAACCGCTTCGGAGGGGACAAGCAGTGTGTTGTTTCTTTCCGCGACAAGAATTTCGACGTTCGCAGTCATTTCCGGTTTGAGCAACTGTTTGCGATCGTCCAGGATTTCAATCTTGACCTCGAACGTCACGACATTCGACAGGTTGGCCCCCTGGACCGCGATTCGAATGACCTCGCCTTGAAAAGACCATTTTGGAAAGGCATCCACCGTCACCGTCACCGATTGTCCGAGATCGACGTTTCCGATATCACTCTCATCCACGGAAGCAACCACAAAAATTTTCGACAGGTCGGATAAAATCATGACCGGACTTCCACCGCCGACGTTTGTAATACCTGACGAGATGATTTGACCGACTTGAACCATGCGATTGGAAACAGCCCCGGTGATTGGAGAATAGACTTTGGTCTCCTCCAATCGGCGCTGACTGTTCGAGAGGTTGATTTGATCCCGCTCGACATTCGCTTCATTCAACTTAATATCCTCACGCATGACCGCCAGCTGACTTTGACGGATTTCCAATTCCTTCAGCAGAACGTTCGTCGTTACCAGATTCGATTCCGCTTGGATTTTGCTGGTGAGGGAGGAATCGTATTCTTCCTGGCCGATCAATTTCTTATTCAGCAGTTCTTTCATCCGTTCGGCTTTCGACGCTTCATCAACCGCTTTGGCTTTCGCCGATTTAAGGGTCGCGTTCAGTCGCTGTCGTTCGGTATCGATACGCTTCTTTTCAATCTCAAGATTCAACTTCGCCTGTTCGAGTCTGGCTTGGGAGGATGCAAGCGTGGCTTCGGCCTGCCGCACGTTTCGAAGTTCATCGACTGGATCGATTTCCATAAGAAGATCGTCTTTTTGAACGCGATCGCTGATATCGAATGGAAGACCGATAATCTCGCCACTGGCTTTGCACTTGATTTCAACATCGAGATTGGAAATGATTCGCCCGTTGCACTCGATGGTCTGTTGAATGCTGCCAATCGTTGGATTCACGATTTCAACGGTTTCTTGAGCCGTATCCTCCGCCCGGGTTTGCATGAGTTGATAACCCGCTCCGACTACGATCAATAGAATTATTGAGAGAAAAAGATATTTTTTCATAATCCTGTATCGATTCTTTCAGTTTGATGATTTCACGCGGGTGCGAGTGAGAATCCCTCAAACGGTCACGTCGAGTATCGGTCCCGCTCGAAATAGCCCGGAACCAAGCAGCCGGCTAGTCAACTCCTCCTCATCATCGGAGGATAAGTTCGAAAAGTCATACTCACCCAGAATCTCCTGAAGGGATTGCAGCGCTTGAATGTTGATTTTGTTCCCTTGTTGAAATTGAGAGAGAGGAGGCCTCTCCTTGGCGTCCGGGCCACCTTGCCGGTGCAGCGCCTCGGGATCGAAACCGGCGGATTCGATGGTCTCGCGCAGTGAGTGAGAGGGTCGAATCCCCGCGTCCTTGAACGACTGGTTGATTGCGGCGAGGTCATTTTCCTTCAGTGATGAAGCGTCGTATTCGGAGAGTATGGACCGCACTTGCGTGACCTGATCCTCAGTGAGCGCCTGGCTTGTCTGGTGTCCCATCGCTCCTCCACCCACTCCACCCATTGGTCCTGTTGGATGTACCATTGTCTGAATTCCTTTCTTTCTTAAGATTGACAGGAAACGGTTGTCTGGATTCCCTGTGAATAGAACAATCGTTCTTTTAGTTTAAAAATTGTTAACCTCTACTCCGATAAAGATCGAAAAATCGATTGAGAGGAAAACTTTTTTTCTCATCATCCAGCATCGATTCTTTTATTCGATGATTGCACACTGGATTCTACTTTATTGACCGAAATTGGTTGGCAGTATGTGACGAGCAAACGTATTTTGGGATGAACGGTTTACTTGGGGGATGAGTGGTGACGGTGGTTGAAATGGAAACTTGTGGCGGTCGAAAAGTGCGGTATTTTGATGAAAACTATCACCGAAAATGGCGGTTGGGTTTATCCAACAATGGTGGCATAGAGAAAATCCACCTGTTGAGGGAAATCCGATCTCGCGACGTTTTTTTTAGCAGGTCATGAGATTCCAACAATTGACGAATTCCAACCGCTTTGATGCGCTGCCCTTTGCGGGAAATCCTTGAAGCCAATGCTTCCGAGCTCAGGTTGGGATGCTTAATGAAATCAGCAAGAACCAACACCGCTTCCTCATCCGATTTGATGTTTGTGAGAAATTCAGGGCCGCTTGGCGGCCCTGGGACTGTTTTGCCCTTTGTACCGCTATCCCTCTAGGGCTACACTTACTCTAATGGTTGAAAGAATAAAATCCTTATCATTCCCCCGAACCATAAGGAGTAAAAAATGAGCTATTCCGCTCTAATACCTTCAACGATTGCGATCGTTCTTTTGTCGTTCTCTTGTTTAGTCCACAGCGAGGAAATTTTTTCAGAGGAACCGATTTGGAGTAGCGGTACGACAAAGTCGGGAGGTGACGGCATCGCTCGATTCATTGATTTCGACCACGATGGTGATTTAGATTTTGTGACCAGTGCACCGAATCCGAAACGCTGGGTCTTGTATAGGAATCAAGATGGCAAGTTTGCGAAGAAACCGTTCTGGGAGTCACGCGAAACAACAGATTGTGACCACATCGACGTGCTCGATTTCAATCACGATGGGTGGATGGATTTGGCCGCCACACACGAGAGCCATTGCACGCTATACTTGAATCAATCCGGCAAGTTCAACGTGACGCCCGATTGGGAAACGGGCATAATCGCAAACGCGAATCAAATCGATTTTGGCGATTTCGATCGGGATGGAGACTTCGATATGGTGATGGCAGGCGGTGAACCGGTGAATGGTGTCGCCCTGTTTGAGAATACAACCGGAATGCCTGCCAAAAAGGTCACTCGTAAACTCGGCCATACCGAGTATTCCGAGACGGCGATTTTTGCCGACTTCGAGGGCGATGGTGACCTCGATATCGTGGCGGGCTATCGAGCGGGAAAGATTGTTGTCTTTCGCAATACGGACGGAGCGTTCGATGATGGTACAGTGATCTACGAAGACAAAGCAAACCCGTGGACGCAGCGAGTTTATTGGCGTGATCTCGATCGCAATGGTCAGCCGGAACTGTTTTGCGCGAAAGGGCCGTGGGGAAATCAAGTTGGCACGAGCTTGCAGTTGGTAAAGCAAAACGGCACTCCGAAAATGAAGGTCCAATGGCGTAGTTCGCCGCAAACGGCATTTCATGGATTCGAATTCCAGGACGTCGACAACGACGGAGATACGGATGCGATCGCGGCGGATTATGCACACGGCGGCAATCTGTTTCTTTATCTGAACGATGGTGGGAATCTTGCAGCGAAACCCGCCTGGTCGGTGAAGACCAGTGGGCCGGCTCACGAAGCGGTGCTCGGGGACATCGATCGAGATGGTGATCTTGACCTCGCGGTTGGCTGCCGCGATCAAGCTCACATCTACGAGAATCTTACTGCGAAAGGCTCGCGGAAACCGAATTGAGCCTTTGATTCTGCGATAGATCGGGCGTTTGGCTTTTTATCACCTCTGTCTACAGTGATAAGAACAACGTGTGCCTGTCAAGCGTAAATCGGATTATTTTCTTAGACGTAGGAATTGTTGCGGTGATGTAATAGAATGGAAAATCGGGATTCTATCACCCTGAGTTTATGATAAAGATTTTCCGGAACAGTGACACCTCTCGTTTTGAGAACCCGTAACACCAAAAAGGAGTTCGGACTATGTCAAATCGATACGAGCGCACGACGAGGCGCGGCTTTCTCAAGGCGGGGTCGTTTGCCGTTGGAGCACCTTGGGTGCTTCCCTCATCAGCCCTGGGCTTGGAAGCCAAGAAGGCTCCGAGCAACCGAATTGGCTTGGGATTCATCGGTCTTGGCGCAATGAACAGCGGACATATAGGACGCTATCTCGGAAAATCCGATGTACAAATCGTGGCCGGGTGCGATCCGTGGACCCACAAACGCGAAACGGCTCGGGAACGGATCCATTCAAGATATGCCGATCAATTCGGAAAAGGCGTCTACCGGGGCTGCGCTGTATACAACGATTTCCGCGAATTGATTCAAGATCGTAATGTAGACGCCGTGGTGATCGCTACTCCCGATCATTGGCACACAATTCCCGCCCTGACCGCCGTACGGGCAGGCAAGGATGTCTACCTTGAAAAACCGATGACGCTGACGATCCAAGAGGGACGCGCACTGGCCGACGCGGTCAAAGAGACTGGCCGAGTGTTCCAACACGGCGCCCAGCAACGTTCGCATTGGGGTTTCGGCCGGGCAGTGGAGTTGGTTCGCAACGGACGGATCGGCCAATTAAAAACGATTGAAGTGGGTATTCACGCCGGTGCTACAAGCAAGGATTGTCCGGAAGAACCGGTTCCCGAAGGATTCGACTACAATATGTGGCTCGGCCAAGCGCCCTTGGCTCCCTACTGCGCAGGCCGCTGTGTTGGCGTCCGTCCTTGGATATTAATTCGCGATTACTCAGGCGGGCGTATCACGAGCTGGGGGAGCCATCACCTCGACATTGCTCATTGGGCCATGGATGCCGACTTAACCGGTCCGGTCGAAATTGAAGGCAGCGGTGTTTTCCCCAAAAGTGGATTATACGATACTGCGATCACGTGGCGAGCGACGCTTCGCTATGCCAATGGTGTGACCGTACTGTTTACCGACAACAAGCAGCATCCGCAAGGCATTAAGTTCATCGGCGACAAGGGTTGGATTTTTGTCAGCCGAACCGAGATTAAAGCGGAGCCTTCAGGGATCCTCGGTTCTGAGATCGGAGCGAATGAACTCCATTTACAAACGAGCCGGGACCACCAGAAGAACTTTATCGACTGTATTAAGACACGGGCCGAAACGGTTTCACCCGCTGAGATTGCCCATCGATCGACGACCGCCTGTCACCTGACGAACATCTGCCTTGGGTTGGGCCGCAAGGTCCGTTGGGATCCGGAAAAAGAACGGTTCGTCAATGATCCAGAGGCGGACCAGTTCATCTCACGGAAGATACGAGAACCGTGGCGGCTGTAGCCGGAAAAGACAGACGACGGGTGATTGCGAGAGAACGAAAGGTCTGACCAATGAACATCTCCAGTGGAATTGTATGGGTAGCGGTTGTCTTAATTGCTTTTGGTGCATTGACACAGCCTGCCGAACTCGCTGAAGCACAAACAACCAATCCGCAGCCAGCAAGACAAGTGACCGGCGAAGCACTCATCGGCGAGGAAGACCGGATCAAGATTGAAAAGGTGCTGCCTGCTGAATCCGTTGCGCCCATTTCCAAATCCCGCAAGTTGCTGATCTTCGATGTCAATGTCGGATACCCGGGACACCCGTCGCGATTTTACGCGAATTACGCTTTTCGGCGGATGGGCGAAAAAACGGGGGCTTTCCAGACGGTGATCAGCCGCGATCCCGCGGTTTTCAAGCCGGAAAACCTTTGCCAATTCGATGCAGTGTTCCTGAACAACACAGTGGGAAATCTGTTTGAAGATCCTCAGTTAAGGAATAGCCTGCTCGAGTTCGTGTACGGCGGCGGCGGATTGCTTGGTGTCCACGGAACAACCGCAGCGTTCGTGCGCTGGGAGTCCGGCCGCGACGACTGGCCGGAATTCGGCATCATGTTAGGCGCGCGTGGCACTCGGCATCGCGAAAACGATGAACGCGTTTTCATCAAACTCGACAGCCCCGCCCATCCCCTGAACTTGCCTTTCAGCGGCCAGGGATTTGAGTACCGCGACGAATTCTTCCGTGTACACGAACCATATTCTCGAGAGCGGGTTCGCGTGCTCTTCAGCATCGATACGGAAAAGACGAATTTGACTCCAAAAGACTCACGCTGGAAACAAGAACGCCCGGACAACGATTACGCCCTGGCCTGGGTTCGTCACTATGGCAGAGGGCGCATTTTCTATAGCACCATCGGCCATAATCCGAATGTTTTCTCGGCCTCGCAAATGCTGCGATTCTATCTGGGTGCCGTGCAATTCGCTCTTGGAGATTTGCCTGCGCCAACCCTGCCCAGCGCCAGGTTGACTCCGGCCACCAAAGCCCAAGAGCAACTCGGCTGGCGTCTGGGTATGACGGCCTACACATTTCACAAATACACGCTATTCGAAGCCATCGACAAAACGAAGGAATTGGGTTTGTCGTACTTCGGAGGATTGAGCTTTCAAAAGGTCAGCAGCGATATCCCCAAGAATTTCGATTGCCAACTCAGTGACAAGGAGCTTGAGCAAATCCGGCTGAAGTTGGATTCGGCCGGTATTCGTTTGCTGACGCATTTCTACGCTCAAATTCCCGGCAACGAAGAAGACTGTCGTCGTGTGTTCGAGTTCGGACGAAAAATGGGTATCGAGACGTTCATCTCCGAGCCACCGCTAGACGCGCTCGATACGATCGAGCGATTCTGCGACGAGTATGACATTAACCTCGCCATTCATAATCACGGAAAGGATCAGTCGCCTCATTACTGGCATCCGGAGAAAATACTGCAAGTCTGCGATGGTCGAAGCCACCGAATCGGAGTTTGTGCCGACGTGGGGTATTGGATGCGTTCGGGGATCGACCCCGTGGAAGGTCTTCGTGTACTTGGAAAGCGCTTGATTGCCATCCAGATGCACGATTTGGATATTCTATCGAAAGAGGGCCATGATGTCCCCTGGGGAACGGGCGCAGGAGGTACGGAAACTATCCTGAAGGAGATAAAACGTCTCCGCGTCAAACCTACCATGTTCGGTCTGGAATATTCGTACGACTGGTACGATTCGATGCCTGAGATCGCCCAGAGCGTGGACTTCTTCAACTCCGTCAGTCTGCAACTCACGGTTGATGTAGACCGAGCAAATCCATAAAGACGACAGAATAAAGTGAATTTTTTATGTATCTTGAACTTTCTCTTTCGTATGGGATAATCGAGCAGCACGACGGAATGGTTACGGTTGAGAGTGATAAGGGTGTAGGGACAACGTTTTACCCTAATCCCTAGTTTTTCTTTCCATACTCGCGAACGAAGTCGATGCACTGAGCGATATCGCCGACGTTGTTGTCCCAGTTGTGCTCGTATTCGATGGAAATATTGCCGTTGAAGCCCTGCCGCCGCAGTTCGTCCAGCACTTCCTTGACGCTTCCTTTTCCTTGGCCGAACGGCACGTCGTGAGTCTTTTCCATCCCGAATTCGTTGCGGTCTTTCAGGTGAAGGCTGATAATGCGGCCTTCCAGCGTCTTGATCCCGTTCATCGGTTTGATGCCGGAACGCATCCAGTGCCCGGTGTCGGCGCAGGCCCCGATGCGGGGATCGTGGCCCTGAACGCATTCGAGCACGTATTTGGGATCCCAATACTTATACTTGGGATCATTCGCCTTTTTCGGATGGTTGTGAATCGCGACGGTGATGTCGTATTCCTTGACCAGTTTGTCCAGCAGATCGAAACAGCCCTCGGCCGGTTCGGTCGTGATGCAGGGGATCCCCATGATCTTGGCGAAATCGAACACCTTGCGGTTTTCGGTTTCATCGTTCCCCAAACCGACCACACCGTAATTGACAATCCTGACACCCGCCGATTCCAATTTGATCTTGGTTTTGGCCCATACGCTGGGCGAGGCGGTGTGATTGAACGGGGTTTTGTTATCCGGACTGAGGCGCTGGCCGGGATAGGCTTCGATGACGCTGGCTCCCGCTTCTTTGGCTTTGTCGATCGCTTCGAAGAAACTGAAACGGTTGAATGAATACGCCTGGGGTCCAATCATAAAACCACCGACTTTCAATTCAGGGGGCACGTCGGCGGCCCGCGCGGATTCCGGTACGCCAATCGATGATACCGCAATCAAAACGGTTAGTGAGGCAAGCATGATGTTCTTCGTCATAATCATTCTCCTTTGAAAAATCCATGATACTTCAAATGGCGAACGGGAAAATACCCTATTCGCTTATTAGTGATTTTATGATACATGAGAACGAGTGTCCCTGCGAGAGGAACGGCACTTGCAGAATTAACAATAAAACGTTCGATGGATGGTTTTCAATATGGAGGAATTTTTAATAAACCGGCTGCGATTACCGCACGTCGTCATCCAGGCCTTTATCGTCTTTTCCGTTCGGCCCATTGCTTCGTACGTCGACGTATTGACGGCCATTGTCCGTATAGACGTCGTAGATGAAATCGTTACCCCACGCGTCCTTGCGGGGCAATTCCAAGGGAATGTACGGCCCCCGCCACGAAGCGGCCCCGAAGGACTTCACCAGCGCGTCCAGCCCGTGATCGAAAGTTGGATATCGGCCGGTGTCGAATTTGTAGCGCTTCAGTGCGCTGCGGTAGACACCTAGAATGGCTCCCTGGCTTCGGATTTCGGGCGGCATGGTGATCGATTGGTCGATTGTCAAGCGGTATGGATGAAGGGCGGGAATGGCGAGATAGGAAGGAAACGTGCGCAAGGGGGGGACAACCAATTCCATCTCGGCCGCCAGTGTTTCAGGTTGCCAATCATCCCACGTTTTCACCCGTGCGAGAAGCGCTTCGGCGTTCGGCGCGGCAACGGCGGGGAGACGATTCAATCCGGGCGAGACTTTGAGGGTTTGTCCCACTGAGACGGCGTAAGGAGTTTCCACCTTACGATCGCGCCAGAATTGCAAATCTTTCTCTCCCTCCAGATAGGTGATATCGTATTCTCCTTGTTTCCTACCCGTTTCCACATAGATCAACGCTTGCTGGATGACGCTTCTCGTTGAATTCAGTTTCAAGATCACACGTTCCCACTTGGGTTGATCCGCGCCGATCTTGAACCATGTTTTCCCGTGAAATAATCGCCCGATGACTTCGTAGGTACCAGTCCGGTTCTGCTGAATGTTGTCGAATCGAATCCGGGTTCCTCCTTCCAGGCCGATCTCACCTAAATTCGCGATTTCGAGCGTCACGCGCGTATTCGGCGAGAGAATCATAATGTAATTCTTCGGGATCGGGCTTCCTTCCGTGAGCGGCGTTCGCTTCCGATTCGAGACCGCGCGCATGTTTTCGTAGAGATAGGCCCATCCCCGAATCGTTTTCACGCGCAAGGGAATTTCCTCATCCTTCGGCGGTTTGGGAGGTGTGGCGAATTCCAATTGCTCCCGCAGCGCCGGAACGACAGTTCCATTTTCGATCAGCCGGTCCAGCATGGCTTCGATATTCGTTTCCTTCTGGCTGGAGAGCGTCGTCCGATCGATCCGCTCGACCGCATCCCAGTTCAGCCAGCTGACGGCGTTGTTGATTTTGATTTGCAGAAAACGCGCTCCCGTGTCCGGCGACTGGGTTTCGGAGATCACTTCGCAGCGGAAACTGGCACCATCCTTCAGCGTGACAATATCCGAATGCCCTGGAAGAGAAACGAACATCACTCCGACGATCGCTCCAAGGCACAGCCAATAACGTGTTTCTGGAAAGAATCGAGCGGCACTCATTCTTCTTTCTCCGTTCCCCGAAGACCGATTCGCTTATTGATGAGGCTGGCGGCGTAACCCGCCCCGAATCCATTGTCGATATTTACCACCGTCACTCCCGCGCTGCAGCTGTTGAGCATACTCAGCAGTGCGGCCACCCCTCCAAAACTCGCGCCGTAGCCGACACTCGTCGGCACACCGATCACCGGGGCGCTCACCAAACCGCCGACGACACTCGCCAACGCCCCTTCCATCCCCGCAACGACCACGATCGCGTTGGCGGCCCGAATCACGTCCAGCCGGTCCAGCAATCGGTGGAGACCCGCCACGCCGACATCAGAGAGCTGTGTTACGTTGGAACCAGTAAAGCGGGCGGTGACAGCGGCTTCTTCGGCGACGTGAAGGTCCGAGGTTCCCGCGCAGACGACTAAAACATTCCCCACGCACTTTACGTTTTCCTCACCAAGCGTCACGGCACCCGAACGCTCGTAAAACACCGCCTTGGGAAAGTGGGTTTTCAATTCCTCGAACGCCTCCGGTTTCGTCCGGGTCGCCAGAACCGGCTGATGCCTGTTGTGAAGACGCTTCATGATTTCCACGATCTCGCTGGTTTCCTTATTTTGGCAGAAGATCACCTCGGCGGTTCCCTGCCTCAAGGATCGGTGATGGTCGATCGTGGCGAAACCGAGGTTTTCGTAGGGAAAATGCTTCAATCCCTCCACCGCCTCGTCAACACCAAGTGCGCCGGATTGAACCTGCTCCAACAATTCTCGTATTTTATCGGGGCCCATCGTGGAATCCTGTCCGTATCGTAAAGTCAATTAATGAGAATTCGTCCGATAGACGATTCTCTCCCTTATGGTATCGCAAAACCCTGGAATGATCCAATTTAAGAATGAAAATAAACAAAAAAAAGGGGCAGTTGCCCCTTTGAAAGATTGAAGGGTTCAATAATCTTACTTCTTTAATTGCTTCTGCAGCGCCAGCGCTTCCTCATGGGCTGGAGCGCGTTTCAACGCCAGTTTAACCATTGTCAGCGCTTGCTTGTAATTCTGTTGAGAGAGATATAGCCGCGCGTCCGTAAGCCACATCGCCATCTTTTCCTC
>CAZSIZ010000135.1:14908-15765 GCA_964606645.1 uncultured bacterium | reverse complement strand
AAGTAGATTAAGGAAGGCCGTTAAAAGCCCCGTATAAACACCCGCTTTCCAGCCATAGGAGGTCGTCAATCCTGCTATAAAGCCCCCGAATAAAAGGGATAGCAGTAATAAAGAAAACAGAATTTGGCTGGGGATGAAAATGACGGGCAAGCGGCAGAAATAGCCGATGGCCCACATCAAAACCGTTGTGCCAAAACCTAAAGTGAGGATTTCATTTTGTTTAAAAATATTCATGATGGGTCATTCCATTTGAGAATTGATTTTGTCACTTTGTATTCAGGGTTCGGGAGGTTATCCCGTTCCATTGACTTTGATTCCATTTTTTCTGGATTTTTCAATATATTCAATTATACTAATGATTGCATGGAATAGGCTAGAGTCTTTGAGTATTTTTTGCGTCTCTATTTACTATTTTGGTGATTTGTTGCCATGTGAACATATATCTGTTTCGCTTGTTCAGGGCAATGGAAGCCCAGTGGGAATTCATCAAGGGTACGGCTTAAATGAATGCGATGAATAAGAATCATTTCTTATATTTTAGATTTTTCCGTGTTTATTTCGAACTGGGCAAGGTTCGCTTGTCTGCAATGATATTGGTTACAACCATCACTGGCTTTCTGATGGCTTGCAGGCTTTCGGTCAATTTTTATCTGCTTTTTATGACGATTCTTGGCACGGCCGGCGCTACTTTGGGAGCCAATGCTTTTAATGAGTGGCTGGAGTGTTCCCGGGATGCGCGGATGAAACGGACATGTAATCGACCATTGCCGGCAAGGCGGATAACATCCAGGCGAGCGTTTATCTGGTCAACGTTCCTATCATTTGCGGGAGTTTCGCTTCTTGCTTTTGGCGTCAAT
>CAZSIZ010000135.1:0-14898 GCA_964606645.1 uncultured bacterium | reverse complement strand
ATTTCTTAACGGCTTTTCTGGCGTTTTTAAATATCGTTATCTATGTACTGTTTTATACTCCACTGAAACCCAGAAGCAGCCTGTGTACATTGATTGGTGGGATATGTGGAGCGATCCCCCCCATGATCGGTTGGGCCGCAGTGACCGGTTCACTGGATTTTGGTGCCTGGGCCTTGGGGGCGATTCTGTTTATCTGGCAGATTCCTCATTTCATGGCTCTGGCATGGATTTATAAAGAGGACTATCGGCGAGGTGGATTTTGTCTGTTGCCGATCGTCGATCGTTCGAACCAATTGACCTGCACGGTTATTATTCTCTATAGCCTGGCTCTGATTCCAGTGGGGATCGTGTTTTTGCTAGCTGATTTAACGGGGATTGTTTTTCTTATTGGCTCTTCTATTTTAGGGATGATATTTTTAGTTCTTAGCATTCACTTTTATCAACAGTGTACTTATCGGAATGCGCGAAAATTATTCTTGGCGAGTAATATTTACCTTTCATTACTTCTGTTGGTGATGGTTTTGGATTGTAAAACCGGGATTTCCCGTAATGGATCGTATTTAATCACTCAAGCCTCTAACCCGCAAGTCGTCGTTCAGCCATTCAACCAGAGATTTTTGACCCCATTCAAACGTTAGGAATATACTTGTGAACGATCTTCCATTAGGACAATCGACTGATAATTCCGAGTTTCCTATTGGTCGATGGATAATTATATCGGCCCTTCTAATTTCTTTTCTGGTTCTATTTATTATTTTGAAATCTTTTCTCTTTTCCCTTGATTCTCATGCGATTGGGGATGGCAGGAATGTTAACAGTTATTTATTTGATCTGACTGATAGTTCTTTTAACCTCGAATATTTATGCGCTTCCGGAATGCCAAAAGATGGTATGCCTGTTCTCGAGTATCCACGAATGATGAAAGCGTCGGATGTCGACGATATGAATCGGGAGGAGCATGGGAAATATCTCGTTTCGACGGATCGTGTGATCGGAATTGAAATCGATGGACTGAGCAGAGCTTATCCGCTTCGTGTTTTGAATTGGCATGAAGTTGTCAATGATAGACTTGGGGATATGCCTGTTTTAATCACCTATAATCCTTTGTGCGATAGTGCCGTTGTTTATGAGCGGCGAATGGGTGAGCGGGAATTAACTTTTGGTTTCAGCGGCTTGCTATATAATTCCAACACTCTGATTTATGACAAACAGGAAACTCCTCATCAAGAGAGTTTGTGGAGCCAACTCCTGGGGAAAGCGGTATCCGGTACGGCGGCCCGGGATAATCAGGAATTGCGTGTTCTTCCTTGTGCTGTGGTTAGTTGGAAAACGTGGAAACAAATGCACCCGGATACGGAAGTGGTTTATCCGGAAAAAAAGTTGAAAAAGCGTTATAAACGGCATTATGGTAATTATTTTGGTTCTGATTTGGTTCACTTTCCTGTCTCTCCTTTACCTCCCGGAGAGGATGTCAAGAAAAAATTGCCTGTGGTGATTGTGGGTGTTGATGGGAAACGTCAGGTTTTTTCTCTTGATTCTATTGCACGGCACGCGGATGATTCGGGTATATGGGCAACGGAGGTTTTTAGGGTTCGGATTCAGTTTCAGGTTTTTGAATCACCGTTGTCTGTACTGGTTATTTCCGATGAGGCGTTGGAGATTCGGTATTCGTTTTGGTTCGCTTGGTATGCTTTGAATCCAGGAGTGATATTGGATGGTTGATTGTTTGATCCAATTCGTTTATCTTTCCAGACCGGGGGCATAGTCGGGGATCATAAAGGGTTGGTATTGGGTGGTATCCAACAGCGCGAAGATGATGAAGATTCCTACGGTAATCAGGGCGACGATCAGGATCAATGCGTTGAAGGGGCGATCGTAAAGCATGTGCATAAAAAACAGGATTACCAATACTGCTTTGATGGATGCGATTGCCATTGCGATCAACAGGTTATAATCACCCAGATCAACATAAGTAACAGCGACAGTGATGAAGGTCAAGACCAGCAGGGATGCCCATACGGCCAGTAATATCAGTGGGTGCATCACATGCACGGCGTCTTTTTTATGAGATGAATGCGTTTGTGTCTGCTGTATGTTTGATTGTGATTCGGTCATAGAATCTCTCCTACCAATTCTTTTTGCAAACATTACCCAATAAGATAGAGCATCGGAAACAGGTAGATCCAAATTAAATCGACCAAGTGCCAGTATAGTCCGACCAGATCGACGGGGGTGAAATAGTCAGCATTGAAATCACCTTTGAACGATCGGCGCAGCAGCCAGGATATGGCAATGATTCCTCCCAATACATGGAGTCCATGCAGGCCGGTCATTGCGAAATAGATACCGAAAAAGATATGGACATTGTTCGGTTCGGGGTGATCCAGATTCTCACTCTCAGCCAATCCCGTGGGGCCAATGGCAGACGGGGGAATCTTGGTTGCCTCATTATCTGGAGTACTCAGGGGTTGGCTTTCCGTTTTGTTTTGTTCTGGAATTTGTAATGTTTGATCGAGAGGTTCCATATCTTGTTGAATATGGGAAGCAGTATAATTTTTCCCCCATCGCAGTCCGTGTTCCCACTTATGTTTGTATTCAACGAATTTGATTCCCAGGAAAACGAAAGCGAATATCAGTGTCAGGCTCAGGCAGACAATAAGTCCTTTTTGGCAGCTGATCTGGGCACAGCGAACCGCCCAGGCCATAGTTAAACTGCTGCAGATTAGGACCACGGTATTGATGGCTCCCAAGGTTTTATCAAGGAATTGGTGGGCATAGATGAATATTTCAGGATGATGCGCCCGGTAAACCGTATAGGCAACGAATAGACCGCTGAAGAATAGGATTTCAGTTGCCAGAAAAACCCACATCCCTTGTTTCCCCGATTCATATTGTTGTTGAGGAGTATCAAAGTGATGCTGAAGGAATGGTTGAACACTGTTATGCGTTTCAGCCGTGACCGATTCCGTCTGGTCGTTCATATTTTGTTTACCTCAGATTCATTGGTGTTGCAGAAAAATGATGATTGATACATTTGGATCAATAGTCATCAGATATACCCTTGGATTTCTTTGTCGTATTGAAGGTGGTTGAAATCGTAGGGATCTTTGACTTCCGGAGGTGTATCGAAATTGTTATGGGGAGGAGGGGAACTGCATTGCCATTCGAAAGTTCCTCCGCCCCAGGGATTGGCGGCTGCTTTCTCTCCGCGGAAGAGAGAGTATATCAGATAGCCCGCCATGAGTATGAAACTAAGTCCCATCATGAATGCTCCGAGTGAAGAGATGATGTGAAACGAAGCGTATACTTCATCGTAATTGAAATACCTTCTTGGCATTCCGTGTGATCCCATGCGGAATTGGGTGAAAAAGGTGATGTTCAAGGAAATAAAAAGCATGAAACATGCGAGTCGTCCCAATGTTTCGTTGTATCGGCGTCCGATCATTTTAGGCCACCAATAATGGAGTCCAGCCAGAAATGCGAGCACGGTTCCATACATGGTGTAATGAAAATGAGCAACGATGAAGTAGGTGTCATGCAGATGGACATCCGTCGATAAGGTGCCGAGAAATAATCCTGTCAATCCTCCAATTCCAAATATAAAGATGAAGGACAAGGCATACAGCATAGGAGTATCCAGTTGGATGGATCCTTTATACATCGTTGCCAGCCAATTGAAGACTTTGATGGCTGAAGGGATGGATACACTGAAGGTTAAAAGGCTGAATAGCATATTGGCGAGCGGGGATTGGCCGCTGGTGAACATGTGGTGTCCCCAGACGATAAAACTGAGCAGGGCAATCGCGATACTGCTATAAGCGATGAAGGTATATCCGAAAATGTGTTTACGGCTGAAAACGGAGATGATCTCACTGATTAAACCCATTGCAGGAAGTATCATGATATAAACGGCCGGATGGGAATAGAACCAGAAAAAATGCTGGAACAGAACGGGATCACCGCCCAGGTTGGGATCGAAGATTCCTATCCCCAGGCTTCTTTCGATCATTAATAATAGAACGGTGATACCCAGAACGGGTGTTGCCAGAATTTGAATGACAGCAGTGCCATATAAAGACCATAAAAATAACGGCATTTTAAACCAAGTCATATCGGGGGAACGGAGTTTGTGGATGGTCACCACGAAATTAAGTCCTGTAAAGATAGAACTGAAGCCCAGAATGAAAGCGGCCATCAGGATTGAAATAACGCCGCCGGTCATTGTGGTGGTGCTGTAGGGCGTGTAAAAAGTCCATCCTGTATCCACGCCTCCCAGAACCAATGACAGCAAGGCGAAGATAGAACCGAATAAGTACAAATGATAACTGAACAGGTTCAAACGGGGGAACGCGACATCTTTTGCACCCAGCATGATCGGTAAGATGAAATTGCCTAAAGACGCGGGGATGCCTGGGATGACGAACAAAAAAATCATGATAGCGCCATGCAGCGTGAAGAATTGATTGTAAGTGTCGGCGTCGACGATCGTTTGCTGAGGGGTTAATAATTCAATGCGAATCAGCATTGCAATCATTCCAGAGACACAGAAAAAGAGCAGAGTGGACATCAGGTACATGATGCCGATTCGTTTGTGATCCAGCGTGAATAACCAGGATTTCCAGCCCGTTGTATGAGTGAGGTAATTCTCTTCAACTGGGGATGGTTGATTGGATTCAACGGGTTGTGATGTTGAATTTGAGGCATTGTTTGTCATAGTATGTGCTTTCCTAATTTGTCTCTTATAATCGATTCGCTCAAACGGCGATTACAAATCTGAGAGAAGAATTATTCTTCACTCTTCATGGTTCGCATATATTCGATGATGGCCATAATGTCCTGGTCGGTCAGCTTCCCTTTGAATGTCGGCATGACATTTCCATAGCCCTCCACGATTTTAACACCCGGTTCCAGGATGGATTCCCGGGTATAGTTTTCATCGACCAGGGCGGTTGAACCGCCTTTGAGCATTTCATTTTTACCGAATAATCCTTTGAAAGTCGGTCCGGTGTGAGCGGTGCCATCGACGGTGTGGCATGATGTACATCGTTTAACTACCAGATATTTCCCGGCTTCCGCAGGGGACATTTCATTGTGGATGTTGGAGGCTTTTTCAAGCCAGGTTTCATATCCTCCCGGCTCGTGGACTTCGACGGTTGCCAGCATGTCGGAGTGGCCCGTCCCGCAATATTCCGCACAGAGAAGGGGATAGGTTCCAACATCTTTTGCCTGAAACCAAGCGGTAGTGTAGCGGCCTGGAACGGCGTCCATTTTTAAGCGGAAGGCTGGGATAAAGAGACTATGAGTGACATCATCGGAGGTGATGATCAATTTCACGGGTCTATCGATGGGGGCATGGAGATTGTTATCCACGAATCCATTGGGATACTTGAAGAACCAATCCCATTTCTGCCCTGTGACATAGATGTTCATTGCGTTGGCTGGGGCAACTTTTGTATTCAAGTAGGTTTTAAATCCAAAATAAAAGATTACGATTACAATAATGATGGGAATGAGGGTCCAGATCAGTTCCAGTGTGTTGCTATGGTTGGGAGAAGGTTGCGGTTCGTATCCTTCTCTGCGGCGATAGAGTAAGACAAATGCAGCCATCAGACCAACAATCAAAAGAAAGAAAAAAACCGAAATCCACAAGATGAAATTGAAAACAAAATCCACCTCACTGGCATTGGTCGATGCTTGTGGAGGCATCCAGAATGAGCCATTCGATTGTGCGAATATTCCATCTGTCCAGATTTGGGCTAATCGATCCACTATCATCCCTCTTCTACTGTTGTTGCAACCTGTATTTTCTTACGCCGTTCATTCAGCCAAAATCCCCCCAAAAAGATACTTAAGAGGAGCAGGGTAATGATTCCTCCCAGTCGCATTATCAAGATCGCGACGGGGGCATATTGACTATCTGACGGATCGTATCGAAAACAGGTTAGAAAAATTTTATCGACGGTTGTGCCAATTTTCCCTTGAGCCGCTTCGACCAGCGACAGGCGTAATGTTGAAGCGTTAAATTCAATCCCGTATAAATATCGTGAAATTTTCCCGTCGGGTGTACAAATCATGATGACTGCGACATGGGCATATTCTTTTCTTGATTCGTTCCATTTATATCCAAATCCTACTGAGTCGGCAACTCGTACGATCTGATCTTTTTTGCCCGTCAGAAACGGCCATCCTTCCCTGGCTTCTGCGCGGCCATATTCTTTCAGACGTTGTTGTTGATTGACTTTTGCCATGTTGGAAGTTTCCAAGGGATCGAAGCTGAGGGTGACGATGTTATAGTCTTTACCCACGGTTAATGGAATCTCCTTGATCCCCTGCATGACGCCATCCAGAAGCAAACCGCATAGCATTGGGCATCGGTAATAAACCAATGTCAGAATAACCGGATGCTCGCCATCGAAAGAATCACCCAGTTTGACTACGTTTCCATTGGCATCCTTAAAAACTGCATCCAGAGGGAGTTCGGCGTCGAGGTGTTCTATGATTTCGATCCCTTTCAATTCATCCGGTTCCTGGTTCAGTTGTGCAAAGGCAAGTGTTGTGATAAAACAGAACGCGATGGTCATTGGAATCATGATGCGGTATGAATTCGGTTGAAACCAATAGGTAAGGTTCATGATTATTAGCCTCCGTTTCGTCTTTACTTATTCTTCTGTCTGGTTAAGTTCATTCACAACCAATTCCATTGCTACATCGATTGGGATAGCGACGGTTTGACTGGCTTCGTTGATCAATCGATAGCCATACAGTTGTTCTTTTTGATTCGTCACGACCTGGACCAGTTCTTCATTTCTTTGTGAAACCACTTTTCGATAGTATTCGGCATCATTCTGAATATGAAAAAAAGTTAATGATAAGATAAAGATAGCAAACACCAATAATGATGAGAAGAATCCCACCAATGCAATCATGGGTGTATTTAAACCGTCATAGTTATCCATCGCTGACCTCATGCGTTTTCAAAATTCAATGATTCCGTTAATCGAGGATCTTTGATCGGGAGAAGCGAACAGTCTCTGGCTGTCCAGAGTAATCCCGCACCGTACAGGGCGCCCAATCCTAGCAAACATGCAATATCCACGATGTGGATAGGGATGCGATCGTGGCTGAATTCAGGCATAATCAGCCAGTATAGATCGATCCAGTGCATAACGATCATCCAAATTGCCCAGCCTGCCAGGATGGTTTTTCTTCTTTTGGGATATCGGGAAAGAAGCGCCACGAATGGAATGACGAAGTGACCGAATATTAATATCAGAGCGATCCACTTCCAAGCGCCATGCTGCCGGTGAACTATCCAAAGTGATTCTTCGGGTATATTGGCATACCAGATCAGCATGTATTGTGAGAAGGCGATATAGGCCCAGAAGAAGATAAAGCCGAAAAGAAATTTCCCGATGTCATGATAGTGTTCGGTGGTTATGACATGTTCCATCACGCCTTTTTGCTGAAGTAGAATAGAGAGAACGGCCAATAGCGCCAAAAAGCCAACCAGACATCCGCTGAAATAATAGACTCCATAAATGGTGCTGAACCAGTGAGGATCAAGCGACATTAAAAGATCGAAGGATAGAAAGGTGATGGTCAGGGAGACCAGGATAATGGCTGCCGGACTCATTCGTTCCATCGATAGGGATAATTGGACATCGCCTGTTTTATCCTGCTGGATTGATTTTTTCAGGAAGAAATTGGAGAAAAACCAAAGAATGGAAAAGTAGAGAATGCAACGGATAATGAAAAAGGGGATATTTAAATAAGGTCTCTTCCATTGCAAAAGGGAATCGTGAGAAACGGCATTGGGATCCGCCCAGATATACAATTGCCCCAATCCAAAGATCAGGGGGATAAATAGAAATGCAAGCAGCTGAAGATTGGCGGCAATGATTTCGGCCAGACGTCTGACTGTCACACTCCACCCGGCGCGAGTGATATGCTGAAGCGCGACAAAGAAGAGCGCTCCTAAAGAGAGGCTGAGAAAGAAACTGAAATTCAGCAGATAGGCGAAGAAAAAGCGTTTTAAGCCGCCTTCAAAAAAGGCACTCAATAGGAAAGTGATGACAAGTAAAGAGAGGCCTGCAGCGCCCATTCTCTTAACCCAGGTTGAGTTTAATCCTTTTAAGCGTATTCGATCGCCGTTTATGTGTTCATGATCCGTGTTATGCAAGATTGCTTCTCCTATCTTTTCGTTCGTCTATTTCAAAACGGATCGATATTCTTCCGGAACATCTTCCAGACTGGCATTTTGGCTTCGTTGAAGGGCTAAAACGTAAGTAATGACAGCCCATCGGTCTTCCACGGAAATCTGGTGTTTATAAGGCGGCATGTTTCTTATCCCCTCTGAGATCGAATTGAAGAGATGTCCCACCGGACGTTCCAGGACGGCGCTGGAATGGAAGGAAAGGGGGGGAGTCCAGGCTCCTTCATCCAGACGTTCCGCGCGAAGCGCCACCATTCCATTACCATAGCCCGAATGTCCGTGACACACGGCGCAGTAAATTTGAAACTGTTTCTGACCCCGCTGGATCAGGTTCATGGATACTTTAACTCGATCGGGAAATGTAGTTGCCCATTCATCTCCGACTTTTCCCTGATAAAAATGGGTATCCAGCCGCGCTTTGCCATAGGCGATCGTGCCCGGAACCTGCGGACGCATGGACCGTCGATCGGCAAAGAGGGAATAGGCACTCTGTGCTCTGAGTTTGGGTTGATTATCCATATCCTGGATAAGGTGTATTCTTGTTTTATCCGAACGTGTTGCCCGTGCTTTGGCAATAAGAATGAAGGGCAGCACGGCAAGCAGAACGGCGATACACGAACCAAGTATAATATATTTTCTCATGGATTAATCCTCGACTTGTTCCAGCGATATTCCACCTAAACGATCAAGAAATTCACGAGTTTGGACCGAATCGAATTTCGGGTCTATGGCTTCGATTGCAATAAAAAACCGATTGGTTGTTACCCGGCGAAAAGTTTTGCTTGTAAAAACGGGATGATACCATTCCGGTAAATTATTCAAAGCAAAAAGAGCACCAAATGTTGCCAATGCGCTGAATAAAATCGTCAATTCAAATATGACGGGAATATTGGCGGGTAAACTGAACAGAGGTTTCCCGCTGATGATGAGTGGATAGTTCACCGCATTCGTCCACCACTGCATGAACAAACCAACGACCAGGCCAGTAATACCGGCAACCAGCACGATCCAAGGCAGAATTGTCGGCCGGATTCCCATCGCATCATCCATCCCATGGACCGGGAACGGGGTATGCACATCCCATTTTTTATATCCGGAATCCCTGACTTGTTCTGCCGCTTTTAAAGTAGCGGAGGCGGAATCGAATTCGACCAGGTAGCCGTACAAAGTTTTTTCTTGTGTATTGGGTGTATTCTCCATTAGTCTTGATTCCCCCAATAGTTCGGATCGTGCGCGTGGGGAATATCTCCGTGATAGTCCCCAACGCCTCGATGATGTCCATGTTCCAATTGAGCGTGCGTCATGACGGTTTTTACTTCAGCCATCGCCACCATTGGAAGGTAGCGGCAGAAAAGAAGGAAGAGGGTGAAAAACAGACCAAAACTTCCGATAAAAGTCAATATGTCAATCAGGGAGGGTGTGTAATACCCCCAGTTGGATGGCAGAAAGTCACGGCTGAGAGACGAGACCACGATGACAAACCGTTCAAACCACATTCCCACATTGACCAGGATACACAAGAACCAGACGATCAGCATATTGGTACGGATTTTTTTGAACCAGAAAAATTGGGGAACAATGACGTTGCAGGTAATCATTGTCCAATAGGCCCAGGCATAGGGACCAAAAGCGCGGTTGATGAACGCGAATGATTCAACCTGGTTGCCGCTATACCAAGCGATGAAGAATTCAATTGCGTAGGCATAGCCGACGATCGAGCCGGTGACCAGGATGATCTTGGTTATATTTTCGATGTGGCGAAGTGTGACGATTTCACGTAAGCCGAAATATTTTCTGGCAGGGATGATCAAGGTGGCCACCATAGCGAATCCGCTGAAAATCGCTCCGGCTACGAAATAGGGCGGGAAGATGGTTGTATGCCATCCTGGAAGTTGGGCGACGGCAAAGTCAAAACTCACCACCGAGTGCACACTTAAGACGAGCGGTGTGGCTAAGGCGGCCAGGATGAGATAAGCAAATTCATAACGATGCCAATGGCGGTGCGATCCCCGCCAGCCCATTGCAAGGATGCCATAGAGGATTTGCCGGGTTCGGGATGTTGCGCGGTCCCGCATGGTGGCCAGATCGGGAATCATGCCAATATACCAGAATAAGGTAGATACGATGGCATAAGTGCCAACCGCGAATACATCCCATAAAAGAGGGCTGCGGAAATTAGGCCACATCTCCATCTGATTGGGATAGGGAAACAGCCAATAAGTCACCCAAATACGTCCCACATGAATCCCGGGGAAAATGCCTGCGCACATCACCGCAAAGATCGTCATGGCTTCCGCAAAGCGGTTGATACTGGTTCTCCACTTCTGTCGAAACAGAAACAGGATTGCCGATATCAGGGTTCCGGCATGACCGATTCCAACCCAGAAAACAAAGTTGACAATAGCCCATCCCCAAGCGACTGGATGGTTCAAACCCCATACGCCCACCCCGGTAAAGATGAGATAAGAGATTGCAATTCCTAACACGCCCAATAAGGATAAGGACACGGCAAAAGCGATGTACCATGCGCGGGGAGGCTTGGGTTGTTCGGCAATACGGCAGACCTTTTCAGTGACGGATGCAAGGTCGTTGTCGCCAACAATCAGCGTGGGGCGGACTGCCGGATCGTTGGCCGTGTTGTCGATTTCTCGATCGAGCGCATGGTTAGGCGTCAGTGTGGTGTTGCTCATTCTTTATCCCGGTATCTGTTAATTTTGGATTTGGATTCGTAATTTTGGCTAAATAAGCCGTACGCGGTTTAACGTTCAACTCATGCAGCATGGTGTAAGCGCGGTGGTCCGCATGATTCTGGGCCACTTGGCTCTTATCATTATTCAAATCGCCGAATGTAATCGCTTTTGCCGGGCAAACCTGACCACAGGCAGGAGCGATTTCACCATCCTCGATCGGACGGCGTTCGTTTTTGGATTTGATTTTAATCCGCTCGATGCGCTGCACGCAGAATGTGCATTTTTCCATCACTCCCCGGCTGCGTACGGTCACGTCCGGGTTGAAAGCCATTTTCCTCGTTTCCTGCAAGTCTTTTTGATAATTGAAGAAATTAAAGCGGCGAACTTTGTAGGGGCAGTTGTTGGAACAATAACGGGTTCCCACACAACGGTTATAAACCATTGCGTTCAAGCCTTCTGACGTGTGAACCGTCGCTGCCACGGGGCAAACCTGTTCGCATGGAGCGTCTTCACAATGCATACAAGCAACAGGTTGATGAGATATTCTGGGATTATTCTCATCGCCACAGAAATAGCGGTCGATTTTCAGCCAGTGCATTTCGCGGCTTTTGCTGACTTGTTCTTTCCCAACCACCGGGATGTTGTTTTCCGATTGACAGGCCGTAACGCAGGCGTTGCAGCCGATGCAGCGATTCAGATCGATGGATAGGCCCCAACGGTTTTCCGGGTAGTCGTGTGCTCTCCATAATTCAACCGGAGCATGATGTTCGTCATGGTGGAAATGATCCGGATCCTGGCTGAATTCCTCGATGGATGCTTCGTGGATCAGTTCGGGGATTCGGCGTAACTTCTCTTGTCGGCCAACGGGATCGATGGCGAAATGATCTTGCGTGCAAGCCAATTTCTGTTGCTTACCCGTTTTTTCCAGTGTCACTCCCGCACCGTAATGAATGGCATCACTCGTTCGCAAGAGATTGGCACGAGTACCTACTCCATTGCCGACCTGACCGGCCTGGGTTCTGCCATACCCTAAAGCAACGGTTATTGAGTAATCCGCTTGTCCGGGCATGATGTAAACAGGTAATACCAGGCGATTGTTCCGGTATTGAACCCGTACCTCATCCCCCTGATGAATATCCAGTTTTTGGGCGGTTGATACGCCGATCAGTGCCGCGTTATCCCAAGTCAGTTTGGTAAGAAAATCAGGTGTTTCCTGCAGCCAGCCGTTATTGGCGAAGCGCCCATCGAATATTTTTGAGTCGGGAGTAAAAACGATTTCAAGGTTATCCAAGGTGGGTATTTTTCGGTTTGCTTTTTCGTTCTTCAGATTTTCTAAAATGGTTTGGTACTGTATTTGAATGGATTGAGACGAGAATTGCGTGTTGGGGATAACGCCATCATTCAACCATTGCTGCCATGCGATTTCAAACTCGTATGGATTGGAGAAATCCAGTAATGCCCGACGGACAATGTCATAGCCGCGATGGGTATTGTCTCCAAAAATATCGGCGATGAATTCAATGCTGCTTTTCCCATTATAGAGAGGATGAATGAGGGGCTGGGCGGGAGAAAGCGTTCCATCGAAGGCTCTGGCGTCTCCCCAGGCTTCCAGAAAATGAGCTCTTGGGATATGCCATTGGCACTGATGGGATGTTTCGTTGTCATATAAACTCAGGTGAATGGAATGGGATACTTGTTTCAGCATTTGATCAAATTCCAAATCCGCCGGAGCGTCAAAAACAGGGTTTCCACCGAGTATGACCAGGGTGTCCACTTCATCATTTTGGATTGCCTGGATAAGGGATTGGATAGACTCAATATGAGTGAGTCGATTGGGATCGATTGCTTCGGTGTATTGAACCGTGTTTTCCGTATTCCCCAGAATTTCATTAAGCAGCACTGTCAGGGCATGAACGGCGGGGGATTGCCGGTATCCAGCGACAATCAGACTCTGACCGGAATTTTCTACTAAATCCTCGGCGACTGCCTCGATCCAGTTTCGATCGAAATCATAAGATGAATCCGCTAAGAATCTTCTCATTTCAGGCCCAACCGCAGGAACATCCAGGTGATGACTGTCGATCAATTCCAATGCTAGATTCTGCAGGAATGATTGAATTTTCCCAGCCGGGATTGGCAGACGGTGGTCGGCCATAGCGCCGGTGATCGAATAGGCTGATTCAACCACATATAATCGGTTCATTTCACCCGGCACCGGTTTGCGGCCTTGGGTGAATTCTCTTGCGTGTTTGATGGCTTCCGGATGGGTATTTAAAAAGTCCGAATCCAGAGAGAGGACAATCTTCGCTCGATCGAATTGAGGATGAGCGCGTAAGGTTTGGCCGGTTGCGATCCGTGTTCCTTCTCTTTCATTATCCGTACTGATTGATTCGTACTCATGCCATTTCAACGCCGGAAAAACGTTTTTCAGGCGGTTTCGCATATCTTGAAGACTGTGGGAGGAAGAGGCTTCGCTCAGGATGAAGACGCCTTTTCCCTTTCGATCTTTTTTCTGGGCAAAATGATTTCGGATAAATTCGTTGGTATCATTCCATGAACGGGAAGTGGATTTCCCTTCCAGCCGTTGAAGGGGAAATTTGGATCGATCCGGATCGTATAGTTCAAGAATGGTTGCCTGGGCGATGGAGGATGTGGCTCCCTGGCTGCCGGGATGGCTAGGATTTCCTTCAATTTTTACGGGACGTCCATCGAAACTGGTGACAAGCAGGCCGCTTGCTGAACCGGAAAGTTCCATCACCGTTGCAAAATGTTCCGGGATTCCTGGAATACGGTCTTCGGGTCGATTGGCGTAGGGAACGATTTTTTCCTTTGGCCACCGGCATCCTGTAAGACCGGCCAAACCCAGTGAAGCAGCCATGACTTTCAGGAACTGACGTCGGTTTGGACCGCGAAGCAACTCATTGGCATGATGCGGGAATTCCTGCTTGACCAAAGACTTGAATTCATCCGTTTGGGCAAGTTCATCCAAACTGCGCCAATAGGTTTTTCCATTATCTTCTGTTACAGCCTGGGTCTCTTGCATAAAATTATCACCGATGACATGTCAAACAATCCGTGGAAGGATTGATATCCCATTGCTCTCTTAATTCGGATCCTTGCTTCATTGGATCACCTGCAGGCTCCCAATCCATAACAGTGACCTGATCGAAAGGCCGCAGAAATTTTTCGGGGTTTCGGTGGCAATCCAGACACCAGCTCATACTAAGCGTGTTGACTTGATACACTTCCTTCATTTTATCGACTCGACCGTGACAGGAAACACAACCGATGCCACGATTGACATGAGCGCTGTGGTTGAAATAGGCATAGTCAGGCAAGTCATGAACTCGAATCCACTCAACCGGCATTCCCGTTGTGTGGCTTTCGATAATGGGGATTAACTTCTGGCTGGAATTTCTGATTAATTTATGACAGTTCATGCAGGTTTGAGTGGCTGGGATTGAGGCCTGGGCGGATTGTTCAACCGTGTTATGACAATATCTGCAATCGATGCCTAATTCGTCAGCATGAAGTGCGTGACTATACTCCACAGGTTGCTTCGGCATATACCCCACATCCGTCGTACGGGGAGAGCCTCCATAATAGAGTAGAGAAACGGCATAGACCGGAACACAAAAAAGGACAATTACCAATGCAGGTTTAACAAAAACAATCCACTTTGGAAAAGTAAAATTATCCATAAAATTCAACTCTCTTTGATGAATAAAAAATTACTTTCGGAGCATAGCAGTACAACTCGGATCATTGTGTGATCTTCGAAATACACGTCAATAAATCAATTAAAATAAAGGAGATACGAAAATAAAAATAACAAAAAATCCATAAATCCAAAGGATTAAACGTAACCTTAATATAAGATTGTACTACATTGCGGGCAGACCACAAGAAAAAATGAGTTTATTGGGGGATACCCGTCACGCTAATTGGACGAAGCGGCTACGCCGCAGGAATCGTGAAGCCAAGGTGATCGAAACG
>CAZSIZ010000134.1:0-15777 GCA_964606645.1 uncultured bacterium | reverse complement strand
AGGAATCCTTCTTTTTTAAGAAGTGATTTAACCGTCTCGCTCATTTGCGCGCCGTTTTCCAGCCACTTATAGATTTCTTTTTCCTTGAATGATTTCTGCGCCGGCTGTTTGCAAGGATCGTACCAGCCCACATCGGAGATGGTTTTTCCATCACGTTTCCAGCAGGAATCCACAACGACCAAACGGTAAAACGGAACCGCCTTTTTGCCCATTCTTTTCAAACGAATTTTAACTGCCATGCCTTATCTCCTTTTATTGTTATCAGTTATCAGTTAGTTAGGTGATGTAGGGGCAGGCCCCTGTGCCTGCCCGGTTAAGCAGCTGTCAGTTGATGAATTACATGCCGGGAAACATCTCTCGCATTCCCATCATCTTCTTCATCATTTTTTTATTCATCTTGTTCTTTTTGCCTTTTTTCTTTTTGCCGCCCCGCGCGAGAAATCCCATCATCTGTTTGCTTTGGGCGAACTGTTTGAGAAGGCGGTTGACCTCCCGTAGCGAGGTCCCGCTACCCGTTGCGATTCGTCGTTTCTGGCTGACTTTGATGATCTGCGGCATTGCCCGTTCCGTCGGGGTCATGGAGAGGATGATGGCTTCGACGAATTTCATGTCGTCGCCGCTCATATTGATATCCTTGGCGCTCTCCATCCCGCCCATGCCGGGAAGCATCGACATCATGCTTCCAATCCCGCCCATCTTATTGACTTGGCGGATTTGGTTGAGAAAATCGTCTAAAGTGAATGTTTCGTTGAGGATTTTCTGCTGCATTTGAAGGGCGTCTTCCTCGTCGATGTTGGCTTTCGCCTTTTCGATGAGGGAGAGAACATCGCCCATGCCCAGAATTCGCGACGCCATGCGGTCGGGATAGAAGAAATCCAGGTCGTCAAGTTGTTCACCGGTACCGGCGAAGAAAATGGGGCGGCCGGTGACGTAGCGAATGGAAATCGCCGCCCCGCCCCGCGCGTCGCTGTCCAATTTGGTGAGGATCGATCCGGAGATATCCAAACCTTCGTTGAATTGCTGGGCCTGATTGACGGCGTCCTGACCGACCATCGAGTCGACGACGAGAATGATGTGCGTCGGCCGCCAGGCTTTTTTGATACGCCGTACTTCCTCCATCATATCTTCGTCGATGTGGAGGCGTCCGGCGGTGTCGAGAATGACGGTGTCCAGTCCTTCGCGGTGCGCGTGTTTGGAGCCTTTGCGGGCGATGTCGGCGGGGTCCGCATCGGTTCCCATCTGGAAAACGGGAACATCGACCTGATCGCCGACCACTTCCAACTGCTTGATCGCAGCCGGGCGGTAGATATCCCCCGCGCAGAGCAGGGGTTTTCGGCCTTCGGATTTCAGGCGTTTCGCCAGTTTGGCGGCGGTGGTGGTTTTACCCGAACCTTGGAGGCCGACGAGCATGATTCGCGCTTCGCCTCCCGGCGGTAGGTCCAGTTTTCCCTCCGTCCCGCCGAGAAGATCGATCATCTCTTCGTTGACGATTTTGATGACCTGCTGGGCGGGATCCAGGCCTTTCAGGATTTCGACCCCAAGAGCGCGCTGTTCGATTTTCTGGCAGAAATCTTTGGTGGCGTTGGTGTTGACGTCCGCTTCGAGGAACGCCAAGCGCACCTCACGCAGCACTTCCTTGATGGAACTTTCGTCCAGGCGGCCTTTGCCGCTCATGCGGCGGAAGATATCCTGGAATCGGCTCTGAAGGTTTTCAAACATCCCCGGTTTCTCCTGCTGTTTTTCCGAGTGACACTTTCGATCGAATTATTCTGTGGATCGGCTAATCCATACCCACCAGTTCCCGCAAGCGTTTGACCTTGCGGCGTAATTTATCGGTGTCGTATAGCAGATCGTTATCGTTGGCGTATCGGGAGAGATCGGCAATCTCTTTTTTCAATGGCTCGATATCGATATCGCTTGAATTCGGATTGGCCGGTAAATCGACTTGACGCCCGGCCAGTCCGAGATGGATCTCGAATTTCTCCAGCGCTTTTTTGGCGTGGGAGATGGTGTCGTGAACCGCCTGGCGGGAGATATTCTCCGATTCGGCGATCTCTCCGTACGACAGATCTTCGTTGAAATAGAGGTCCATGAAATCCCGTTGACGTTCGGTCAGCAACCCGCCGTAGATGTCGAGAAGCGAGGCGGCCCGCTGTTTTTCTTCGAGATTAACCATGACCGATCCTTAGTGATATGGCTGTAAAGTCATTGTTCCTGACACGGCATAAGAATATAGTTCCCCGCCTTTAACCCGTCAAGGCTTTCATTCTTAATCGACGTAGTGTCATGTCACGCTTGAAACGACGGGGTGGATTGAACATCGATTTGACGGATAAGAGACGATCAACTATTATTGCCCAAACATGAAAGGGGTCTCTCATGCGCGCTATGCTGATCGAAAAACCGGGACCAATCGATTCGTCGCCCCTGCATCTCGTCGATCTGCCCATTCCCGAACCGGGAGAGAAACAGATTCGGGTGAAGGTTCGAGTCTGCGGCGTCTGCCTGACCGATCTTCATGTAGCCGAGGGAGACCTGCCCTTTCGCGGGCCGTGTGTTCCAGGGCATCAGGTCATTGGAGTCGTGGATAAAGTCGGCGCGAACGCATCCCGGTTTCGGATCGGCGACGAGGTAGGGATCGCGTGGCTGCACGAAACGTGCGGGTCATGCCGATTCTGCCAACGCGGCTCGGAAAACCTTTGCGATTCCGCCCGCTTCACTGGTTACGAGATCAACGGCGGCTTTTCTGAATACACTGTCGCGCCGGAAGATTTCGTCTACCCGCTTCCCTCCCCGCTCGCGTCGGCGGCGGGAGCGCCTCTCTTATGCGCGGGGATCATCGGCTACCGGGCGTTGCGAATCAGCGGGGCGCAACGCGGTGACCGGCTGGGACTGTACGGCTTCGGCGCGTCCGCGCATATCACGATTCAGATCGCGCTTCATCGGGGCTGCGAAGTCTACGTCTTTACTCGAAGCAAGGCCCATCGGAATTTAGCGCTCGAACTGGGGGCCGTCTGGGCGGGGCGGGCCGAAGACGATCCGCCTCACCCGATCGACGCGGCGATCGTTTTCGCTCCCGCAGGTCCCCTGGTTCCCGAAGCGCTTCGCGTACTCGAACGCGGGGGGAAAGTCGCCTTGGCCGGGATTCACATGTCCCCCACCCCGCCTCTCAACTACCGCGAACACCTTTACTACGAACGCAGTATCCAAAGCGTGACCAACAACACTCGCGCCGACGGGGAAGAACTGTTCCGGGCCGCCGCCCAAATCCCCGTCGTCACCCACACGCAGACATTTCGCCTGGAAGAAGCCAATCAAGTGTTACAACGCTTGAAACAGGGAGCGATCGACGGCGCGGCAGTTCTCGATCTGGACGCCAAGTAAGATTCTTTCAGCCGAATCAGGAAAATCAGTTAATGGTTTCCTGTGTGAAATGCTGGGTCAACGCCTGATCCAATTTCCCCTCGAACGCTTCTTCGATCTCTTCAAGGGTTTTTAAGCCGAACAACCAGGCGAGGGCGATGGGATCGGCTCTATAGTCGGTATGGCCTTCGTAGAAACCATAACGCATAATGTAGTAGGGAACCATTTCACTGAAGTGAATGAAGGACAGTTTTTCTTCCAGCACGGCCATTTGCCGGTCTGAGAGATGGGAATACTTGTCTTTCAAAAACGTTCTTTCTTCAGGGGTGAATTCTCGTTGAATATCGATTTCGAATCGTCCCTGGATTTCGTCATTAAATATGGATACCTGATATCCCTTAAAGCTTTCTGCCTTCATGTTATTCTTTTTTCCGTTGTAGAAGAAATATTGGATGTTTGAAAACCGTCTTAAATTTCCAAGTTCAATCTCTTTCAGGATCATATTCCAGACATGAAAAAGAGGTTTGGCCATTTGGGGATGAGTCAAATCCAGTTGTTTGACCAAAGCGTTATCCCCTTTCAGGACCGAGATAATATCTTCATCGTCCGCCATAAAACCCGCACCAGAAAATCGACCGGGGCGGCCGATGTATGTAATGACGGAGACAGGCATCCCTGTGATCGTATCCTTTTTATCTAACGCCGCATCGGAATGAAGCCCGGTCTTGGCGAGTTCCGGAAAATAGTTGGAATCCACATGTAATTGTCGATCTTTTCCGTAACAATCCGAAATCCTCCCGCTGTAGTGTAATGGCGCACCGTTTTCGACTTGAACGGGAATGAGAACGTATTTTCCATTTTTAGTGAAAGCCGTTACCACTTCCATACCATCCTCAGTGCAGCAAGGAGACAGAATGTCTGGCTTCGTTTCCAAAGCCGTCGGATACAGGGGAAGGTCTTCTCGCCCTGGAAGGTGGGAAGGAGAAGCAACATCCAAGGTTTTCAGCACCGATGCTGGTTGCGTTACATGAGAAAAGACATTCCCCGCCGAACCGGTATTAAAAACACAAATAAGACAAAAAACGAGAGAGAAAAAACAAACACCGAGTACACGTTTCGAGGTCATAATTAGTATTCCTCCAAGGTCAATAATCAGTTTGGATTCTGGATAGCGTCTGTTGAATGGAACGTTGGGGATGCCCTATGGTTTTATCTATTTAGAATTCGTTGTATTTAAAAACCGCGATGAGGTTTTATTCGATATCTTTGCCCACATAGTAAACCATTATGGCGGGGGTGACGTAATCATCCGGCTGGCGGTCCTTAAGGGGGGTGAGAAACAGATGGCGGAGGATCCCGGCGAATTGCCGCAGGTGAGTGGCGCTGATGATGTAGGTTCCTGGTTCCAACTGTTTCATTTTATTGGGCTTCTGATGTGGGATGCGGTAAGCGTCGGGATATTCCTCCGGGCCGAAGTAGAACAGCCAGGCGTCGTCGATTTCCCGTTCTTCCAGATAGGTTTTAAGAAAGAACAGATCCTGCCCCCAGTCCAAATTCGAATCGACAGCGTAAAGATTCCCGTTTTCCGGACCACCGATCAGCGAGTTATAATATTCAAGATAGTGGGGGTGAATCGAAAACGCTTCAAATACCGTCCAAACGAGCAAGACCATTCCTATCGCGATCGGTATAAATTTTTTTCCCCCATTCCACCCCTTGAGTCGAAGAGAATTGAATCCATTCCATAACGCACTGAACGCGGCACCCCCAAGTAAAATCAGGAGAAAGGGAAGAACGGGCAGAAAATGGCGATAACCGATATTGGCGTGATTATTGAAAATCATCAGCCAACCGTATATAGCAGGAATCGCGAGCAAATGGATCCATGAAACCCTATCCAAGGAAATCCGCTTCGTTGCGAAGGCGGCCGCGCCAAGCATCAATACGATCAGAATAGGGATCGGCGTTTTGATGAGAAACAGCACGGGGTAATACGACGTCCAGCCCCAGTTAGAGACACCGCCCATGAAATACGACCAGTGGCCATTCTTGGAATGTATGGCGTTGGCGCAGACGCCCTCCCAATGACTGTAGGCTGGAAGCCAGTTTCGCAAGAGCAACAAATACGGATCGTTTTCATTGGTGATATCCACGGGATAAAAACGGTCCAAGCCGGTCAATATCAGAGCGGTCCGAATGGGAACCTGGGAGACCTGCCAGATTTGGCAATGGCCGGGCCGGACCGGTCCGGAGATCGAATCGCCGACCTCGAAAGCGTATCCCGCCCAGATCACGAATAATCCGAACATAAAAACGAGAGCGGTCAACATTATTGAATAGAAAATCCGATGAAAAACAGGACGCATTTTCTTGAAACGGTCGGCGAAAAAAAGCAAACGCTTCTCACGTTCGATGCCATGAAGCAGACCGAAACCAAGAAGAATACCTGGAAGGAGCAGAAGCCCTGAATGCTTGGACAAACAGGCCAATCCAAAACCGGCTCCTAACACACCCAATCTCAGCCAACTCGGTTTTCGGCCAAATCGCCAGGCGAGGAAAGCAGTCAGCAAAAAGAAGAGCGTGATGGAAATATCGGTGGTGATAAGACGCCCGTGCGCCATAACATTCGGTTCCAGCACAGCCAGCAGCAGCACGCCCAGCGCCGGAGCGTAGCCCCAGCATCGATAGGCCCACCAGAAGATCAAACCGCACAAGGCCACGGACAGTGCGATGGAACTCATCCGTCCGGTCATCAGCAAATCGTGAAAGTTATCCGGATTGGCTTCGTATATCCGGGAACCGACACCGTTCCAAATCCCCCGCCGCCAGCATTCGTTGTCATAAGTCAGTTCACAATCCTCGAACAAAAGCACGGGAACGGCGCACAGCATATTCTGCAAAGGAGAGGTGGCGCGGTTAATGCGGAAATCGAGAGTGGAAAGTGAATACAATCCCGCGCCCAGATGGCTCATCTCATCCACGGAAGCATTCTTCTGACGCGCGCTGCTCCAGAGAAGAACCGCGTGTAGAACCAGCAGGACAACAACAGGAAGAATTTTTCGATCCATAGCGAATCAACCAGCTCAAAGCGAAGCGAGCCGCACCATCCCCCTAAAGCGGTGAGGAACTTTCGTTTTTTTTCGTTCCGTTCGAGGCCACCGCTTCGTCGCTGAATTGAAGCCGATACAGGCGTTGGTAGAGTTCACAACGCTCCAACAGTTCGGCATGACGCCCCATATCGATGATGCGCCCGGCTTCCAGGACCACGATTTTATCCGACTGCAAAACCGTGGACAAACGGTGAGCGATGACGAGCGTCGTACGTCCCTGCATCAGTTGCTGTAAGGATTCCTTGATATGGCGTTCGGATTCGCTGTCGAGTGAGGATGTGGCTTCATCGAGAATCAAAATCGGTGTGTCGCGCAGAAACGCCCGCGCGAGTGCGATCCGTTGACACTGCCCCCCCGAAAGCGATTCGCCCCGCTCTCCCAGAATCGTATCGTAACCGTTAGGCAGGGCGGTAATGAACTCGTGAGCGCGAGCGGCTTTCGCGGCAGCGACGACCCGGTCGTCCGAATAGGATTCGTCTCCGCACGTTAGATTTAAACTGACGCTGTCACCCAGAACCATCACATCCTGGTGAACGAAACTGATCAGACGGCGAAGGGAGGCCAGGTTCAAATCGCACAGATCGTGCCCGTCGATCGTAATGGAGCCGGAATCGGGATCGTAGAAACGGGGGATCAGGTTGACCAGTGTGCTCTTCCCCGCCCCGCTCGGCCCAACGAAGGCGACCTGTTCACCCTTGCGGGCTGTCAACGCAATGTTTTCCAGAACGGGCGTCTCTTTTTCGTAAGCAAACTCAACGCCATCGAAACGGATTTCATTCTCGAAAGATTTCAGTTCCAGCGCATCGTCCACTTCGGGCAAGGCGGCGTCGGTGTCCAACGCGTCGAAAACCCGTTCGGCGGAGGCCAGGCCGTGCTGAATCTGCTGGATGGTTCGTTCCATCCGTTTGACGGGCTGATACATCAGGCCCAGAAGCGCGATGAAAACAGTAAAATCGCCCCCCTTGAACGACGAGTCTTCAACGCTGAAAAGCATATATCCGCCCAGCATGAGAACACTGCAGACCGCAAAGATTCCGATCAGTTCGTTGATCGGTGAGGACGCCGCCATCGCGCGCACCATCGACATGGTGGCGTTGAAGACGCCCTTGGCCTCCCCCCAGAAACGAAGGCGCTGCCGGTCGTACATGCCGTAGCCCTGGACGAGGCGAATATGGCTGAAATGCTCCTGGAGAAACGCCCCCATCTGAGCCGTGATATTCTGTGCCTTGCGTCCCGCGCGGCGGTTTTTACGGGCGTAGTAACGAACGGTGATGAAAATAAACGGGAAGATAATGAGATAGAGCAGCGTCAGTTTCCATTGCATCAGAAACAGCGTAACGAGGTATGCCAGCAGCATGATGGGATCGAGCAGCATGCGTCCGAAAACATGGAAGACAGTCGTCCCGATGATGCGAATATCCACGGTGTAATAGGAAATGAGAAAACCGACGCGGTGACGGGCGAAATAAGCCGCGTTGAAATGGATCATCTTATTGAAGAGATCGTGCTGCAAATCGAGAATGACCCTGCCGCCGATCCATTTCACCATGTATTCCTGGATGTAACGGAAAATCCCGTTCAGCATCACGATGAAGAGAATGCAGGCGCAAATAACGGCCAGGGTGGCCAGGGGATCGTTTTGAGCGTAGCGTTCTACAGCCCGGTTGACCGGTTCCAGCAGAACATCGATGAATTTCCCGCCGGCTAATAAATCGAACAGACTGCTGGAATCTTCGACCGAAGGCATTGGGTCCAGCGCAACCGATTGAGCCGAATCAACCGGGCGATCTTTGAATATCGTATTCGTGACCGGCTTCAGCAACGCCACCAGCATCAACGATAGAATCGCAATCATGACGCTGCAGAGCACGGCGTAACACAACCGGGTTTTGTAACGGAAAACGTATTCGGCGAATCGCGGAATAATTTTGATTTCGGAACGAACGCCCTGGGTGTCCATAGTGGTCCGGCGCCTTCGTGGCCGTCAGGCTTAGATATCCGATTGGTGAAGTGTATCGAGGAATTCCTGGTTGCTTTTGGTTTTCTTCATACGCTCGATGAGCAGTTCGACGGCTTCGCTGACGTTCATCTCGTTGAGCACCTTCCGCAGCAGCCAGACGCGTTCCAGTTCTTCCGGCTCCATCAGCAGCTCTTCCTTACGTGTCTTGGATCGGTTGATATCGATGGATGGATAGATTCGGCGTTCGGCGAGTTTACGGTCGAGGTGAAGCTCCAGGTTACCGGTTCCCTTAAACTCTTCGTAAATGACATCGTCCATCCGGCTGCCGGTGTCGATCAACGCAGTCGCCATGATGGAAAGGCTTCCGCCTTCCTCGATGTTTCGCGCGGCGCCGTAGAAACGCTTCGGAGGAATCAGGGCGCTTGAATCGATCCCACCGGACAGAATCTTTCCGCTGTGAGGAGCGATTTGGTTGTAGGCGCGGGCGAGACGGGTGATACTGTCGAGCAGGATCACGACATCGTGCCGGTATTCGACCAGCCGTTTCGCCTTCTCGATCACCATTTCCGAAACCTGAACGTGACGCTCGGGCGGCTCGTCGAACGTGGAGGAGATGACTTCACCATCGACCGTGCGCTTCATGTCGGTCACTTCTTCAGGCCGTTCGTCGATCAGCAACACGATGAGAACCACGTCGGGGTGATTGGCCGTGATGCTGTTGGCGATCTCTTGCAGCAGCATCGTTTTCCCGGAGTTGGGCGGCGCGACGATCAACGCGCGCTGTCCGAGTCCCATCGGGCAGATCAAATCGATGATGCGGGCGGAAATCCGCTTGGGAGTGCTTTCCATCTGAATCCGCTGGTCGGGAAACAGTGGCGTCAGGTTGTCGTAAAGAATTTTATCTTTAGCTGCTTCGGGCGGTTCGCCGTTGATTTCTTTGACACGTAAAAGCGCGAAATACCGTTCGCCGTCTTTCGGCGGGCGGATAATCCCGGTCACCGTATCGCCTTTGCGCAGGCTGAAACGCCGGATTTGCGACGGAGAGACATAGATGTCGTCCGGTCCGGGCAGATAACAGTAATCCGCGCTGCGAAGGAAACCGAATCCTTCCGGCAAGGCTTCCAGAACGCCGCTGCCTTCCAGTTCGCTGGCTTCGCCGGTGCCCGATTTGGCGGCGGCGCTTTCCAGGATTTTGTAGATGAGTTCCTGTTTCCGCAGTCCGCTGACGCCTTCGATCTGCATCTCGTTGGCGATCGTGATCAGTTCGGCGATGGTCTTCTTTTTCAGGGTTTCCATCTCCAACATGGGAGAATGGGCCGCCACGGGCACGGCGTTTTTCGGTGGCGTGGGAGGGTCGGAATAATTTTGCCGGTTGTCTCTCGTCCCCATGCTGTTTTTTCGATTGTTCGAAAAGTTACCGTTTCGATTGTTGCTCGTTCTGGGCCGCCGGGTTTGGTTTTTGGATTCCATGATTTTTGTTCTAACCTTTCAGTTTTCCATCCACTCTTTGATTGTCGAGCGGAGTTGATCGATACTTTCATTGTTATGGATCGCGGTATCCGCGAATTGTTTTTTATCACTTTCGGGCAGCTGTGCCGCTTCCCGTTGGTCAAAGTTCATTCCGCTTTCTCCCCGCATTTCCAGAAAACGTTTTTTACGCAACGGCGGAGAAGCAATGACGGCGATCACACCGTCGAAACGATCGGCCACGTTCCATTCGTAGATCAACGCCGCGTCGATCACCAGTGGACCGGCCTCGTCCGATTGACGAAACGATGCGATCCGGTCTTCGATTCGGGCGACGATCGCGGGATGAACGATCGAATTCAATGCCGTCAGCCGGTCCGGAGACTCGAAAACGATTTGCCCTAAAATCCGACGGTCGATCTCGCCATCCCGGTTCAAGATCGATTCCCCGAATTCCTGGATCAGTCGAGAAAAGATCGGTGACTGCTTCGTTAGCATTTCATGACCGACTTCATCGGCCGATATCACTTTCACGCCGAACTCTTTCATCAAACCGGCAACCGTGCTCTTGCCCGCGCCAGGGTTTCCCGTCAGTCCCAGCACTCTCTTTTCCGGCGGCGTGTCCGGCGGGCCGATCTGACGGATGCCCTTGATCCCCGTAATAGCCATCGTTATTTCAAATCCGCCCAGCTATAGCCAATGGACGATTCGACGGGAATCGGTGTTGAGAGTTCGAGTGTGTGTTCCATTCGCTCGCGACATTGCTTGCAGACGGTTTCGGCGCGGTCTTCTTTCGCTTCAAGGATCAGTTCGTCGTGTACTGTCAGCAGGATGTCCGCTTCGATCTCGCCGGATTGGATGTCCTTGTGTACGAGCACCATCGCTTTTTTCAGGAGATCGGCCGCCGATCCCTGAATGGGGGCGTTGATCGCCGCGCGTTCGGCGTTTTCACGCCTCATGCGATTGTCGTCTCGCGCGCCAGCCGTTGGGATACGCCGTCCTAGAATGGTTGTGACATAGAGGTCTCGGCGAGCGGACGCTGCGGTCTCATCCATGTAACTTTGAACGCGCGGATAACGGGAAAAATACGTTTCGATATATCCAGCGGCCTCCCGGTCGCCGATCGACAGCCGTTTCGCCAAACCGTAAGGCGACATGCCGTAATTCAAACCAAAATTGATCTCTTTCGCTTTGCGACGCATATCCGGTGTGACATCGTCCAACGGCACGCTGAATATTTCCGATGCCGTCCGCCTGTGAATGTCTTGATCTTTGGAAAACGCATCCAGCAGTCCTGGGTCTTGTGTGATATGCGCCAGGATGCGAAGTTCGATCTGGGAATAATCCAATGAGATCAGCCGGTATCCCTCGCGCGCCGTAAACGCGCTCCGAACTCGCCGGCCCAGGTCGGTTCGAATGGGAATATTCTGTAAATTTGGATCGCTGCTTGAAATCCTCCCCGTATTGACCACGGCTTGGTTATACGTGGTGTGGACGCGTCCGGTTTCGGGCCGGATCAGTTTCTGTAACGCATCGAGATACGTGGATTTAATTTTCTGTCTGTGCCGGTAATCCAGGATATGACGGGCGATAGCGACTCCTTCGCCTGCCAGTTTTTCAAGGATATCTGCGCGTGTGGATCGTTTCTTGCCGGATAGCAATTCTAAATCATCATACAGGATTTTCGCCAATTGCGAAGGGGAGTTGAGATTAAATTCTTTTCCAACGGATTGAAAGATATTTCCGGCAAGGGTCTCCATCTCCTCTCCCAATTCCTGTGACTGCGCCTTGAGGATTTCCGGATCGACTTGAATACCCGTCCGTTCCATATCGGCAAGAACGGATAGCAGTGGAATTTCGATCTCCTGATAGAGCGCCGCCATTCCGTACTCGTCCACTCGGGGCCGAAGCACGGAACCCAGTCTCCAGGCCGCGTCCGTGTCTTCGCAGGCGTAATCGGAGACCCGTTCGATCTCGATATCCGCCATGTTTTTCTGATTCTTCCCACTGCCGATCAGATCGCTGATGGGCGTCATGGACATGCCCAGTTCGTCATACGCCAGGTCATCCAGTTTATGGCTTCGGCGTTGGTGCTGGGTGAGGTACGAGGCGATCAGGGTATCGTCGGCGATCCCGCGCAGTCGAACGCCTTCGTTGGCAAAAATGTGGAAATCATATTTTAAGTGCTGGCCGATTTTTTTGATAGTGTCCGATTCGAGAATGGTTTTCAAACGGTCCAGAGCCACTTCGCGGGGAAGATTGTTTCCCTGTGTGTGCCCGATAGGGATGTACCACCCCTGATGATCTTCAACCGTCAGCGAAAGCCCCACCATTCGCGCACCCATCGGATCGAGGCCGGTGGTTTCCGTGTCCACGGCGCAGGCCCCGCGTTCCTTGATCCGTGCGATGATTTCGTCCAGCCGGTCGGGGCTAGTGACGGTCGAGTAATCGCGTTCGGGCGTTTCGGTGGGTGCGGCGTTTTTTCTCAGTTCGGAAGCGAACGCGCGGAATTCCAGTTCTTCATACAGTTCGCGCAGGCTGTTTTCATCGACCGGCTCTCTTCGCGCGAAATCATCGTCCAGATCGAGGGGGATATTCGTTTCAATCGTCACCAGTTCCCGTGAGAGAAATCCCTGATCCCGGTATTCCGTCAAGTTTTCTTTGCGTTTTTTCCCGGAGACTTTGGGGATGTTCTCGTAGAGCGCTTCCAGCGAGCCGAATTCCTGAATCAAGGCGATAGCGGTTTTTTCGCCGATGCCCGGCACGCCGGGAACGTTGTCGGAACTGTCGCCCATCAGCGCCAAAACGTCGATGAACTGCGTGGGAGAAACACCGTACCGTTCCCGCACCTGCGGTTCGCGGTAGAGCACGTTCTGTTTGATTCCCTGACGTAAAACGGAGACGGAACCGTTGACGAGTTGCAATAAGTCCTTATCCCCCGTGACGATTACGGATTCCCGTCCCCGCTGGGCGAGAAAGACCGCCATCGCACCGAGCAGATCGTCCGCTTCGAAGCCGGGGCGCTCGAATTGAGGGATCCCCAAACGTTCAGTAACTTTTTTAATCCAGGGGATTTGAGCGATCAGGTCGTCGGGGGCGGCGGAGCGGTTGGCTTTGTATTCTTTATACTGTTTGTGGCGAAACGTCGGTTCGGGACGGTCGAACGCGACGGCAATCTCTTCCGGTCGATATTCGTTCAGCAGACTTTTTAACGAGAGAATGTATCCATAGACGGCATTGGTCGCCATTCCGTCGGAACGGCGAAGCTCACGAATCGCATAAAATGCGCGATAGAAAAAGGAACTTCCGTCTAAGAGATAAACTTGGCTCATGGAGATTTCTCAACCAGGCTGCGGATTAAACAAGAATCAGAGATAAGAAATACAGCGCCGGGCGGATTATTCGGTTATTGATTTCAGGTTATCGGATCATAGATTGAACGCATTAAGTCTTATCACGTTTGTGAATTGATTTCGATTTCGGAAAATAAAACGAACCGGAGAAACTAGAATCGTGCATGGAATAAATGAATTTCTCTCACCATCTATAAAATCACAAAACAGGAACACAATATAAAAAATAAAACAGTTCTCACACCTTTGGGTCACAATAATCGATATAGTTTTCAGGAATTTTCTTTGGAATATGAATGCCGTTGGATTCGTTTCATTGGTGTGACTTTAAACATTATAGGATATTCATTTCGATTGACAAGGGTTTTCTTCAAAAAAAATCACACTCGAAAAAAGAGCCATCGATCCCCCGCCAATCGTCAATCGTTCGCTACGAGAAATCGAACGGATACATCGAGCCGCTCAAGCCCACAATTTCTTCATGGCTTCGGCATAGGCGTCGAACGTGTTTCGATCGAAAAGCACGAAACGGACGAAAGCGATCGAGTGATTGGATTCGAGAAACGACTTGACCGTTTTCAAAGCGACCTCCGCCGCTTCATCGACGGGATAACGATAGACACCGGTGCTGATGGAGGGAAAGGCGATCGATTCGATTTCATTCTCGAGGACGATTTCGAGCGAACGCCGGTAACAGCTGGCGAGGAGATCGGCTTCTCCAAGGCCCCCGCCCTGATAAACCGGACCAACGGAATGAATCACATACTTGGCAGGAAGATCCCCCCCTGTCGTGATCTTGGCGTCGCCGGTATCACACCCGCCCAGAGGCTTGCACGCCTCCAGAATGCGCGGACCTCCGGCCCGGTGTATCGCGCCGTCAACGCCCCCTCCCCCAAGTAAAGAGCGATTGGCGGCGTTGACGATCGCATCCGTATTCTGCCGGGTGATGTCGCCCTGAACCAGTTCGACCTCAGCGTGACCGGCGGATTGTTTCATTGTTTCACTTCGAGGAAACTTTTAACGTCTTTCACGCTCTCTTCGACATGCGCCATTTCCATGGACCGTTCTTTCGAGGCGGTGTTAGGAACTCGGCCGTCCAGGGTGACTTCGCCTTTGTTGACATAGATATCGATTTTGAAGGGGCCTTTGGGGCCAGAAGCCGATTCCAGTCCATCCTTGATATTCTCGGCGATGGTCTGGTCGTCCAAGCAAACTTTCTTCGTGCTGGCACAGCCGATCATCGAAACACACAGAACACCGATCACGAATAATAAGAGTAATTTCTGACAGTTCATCGTTTCCTCCGCTATATTCTAAGAATAATCTTGGAACGGCACCAATGCCGTCCTACTATCATACGAAACCTTTACCTGTCTGGCAAGATGAATATTCACACAAGTTGCAATTCACGCCCATTTTTTTTAGTCGGCGTTTGGGCGTTAATTTCGGTCGGCTGCGCGTCGATTGGACCCGATCCGGGATACCGGGGGCCGTTCCCGCACCCAGATGACGCCGCTGAAGCCTATCATCCCAACGCGAATTGGGCCGAATCCAGCCGGGAAACGATGAACGGCGGTTTCGAGCGGATCACCCTGACCGCCCCGGATCAAGACGACTCAATAACAATGGATTACTACCGTTTTTCTCCCAACGGACGGCATCCCCCCATTCTGGTCTCACCCATCTTTGGGGGAAAAAACCGCGTCGCGTCTCATTTCGCCCGTTATCTATCCAAACGGGGATACCATTGTCTTGTCGTTCACCGCCCCCCGGATTTGAAAGAAGGCATTGATTCACCCAGCGCCCTGGAAAACCGCCTGGCATCGGCCGTGCGGCGCGACCGGGCGGCGCTGGATTGGCTGTCGCGGCAGCCGGGAGCCGCGAGTGAGGCGCTGGGCAGTTTCGGGATCAGCTATGGAGGAATCAAAAACGCCGTTCTGGCGGGAGTGGACAACCAGCTGAAAGTCAACGTCTTCGCCTTGGCGGGAGGGGACCTGGCCTCGATCGTCACTCATAGCAATTTGGATAAACTCGGTCGAATCACCGAAACGATGCGGGAAAAAGAGAACCTGACATTACCGGAACTGGAACAACGGCTTCGAGACACCCTCCAGACCGAACCGCTGCGGACGGCCCCCTGGATCGATCCCAAGACGACGCTGCTCTTCATCGCACGCAGCGATAAAACCGTCCCTCGCCACAATGGGGAACTCCTGCGCCAAGCGTTGGGACGCCCAAAAACCATCTACCTCCCCACCGGCCATTACAGCGGTATTCTGTTCACCGGGATGCTGGGTATCCCCTATGTCGAATCCCACACGCTCACCTTCTTCAACCGCCATCTCAAACCGCTCGTCAACAAATGAAGAATCTCAATCACTTTTTTATATACCTACCGTTGAAAATGAAATGACCAGTGATAAAATTTGTATTATCATATTTCTCGTATCAGGTTTTCCCCGGATTTTACTTTAACACCGATTTTCGCACGACACTCAAGAAGAATCAAGATCGAACGAATAGC
>CAZSIZ010000133.1:0-15820 GCA_964606645.1 uncultured bacterium | reverse complement strand
AGCCGATGCTCCCCGCTCCATTCTCCTCTCCTGATTTGAGTACGGAGAGTAGCCCTCTGGGAGAGGGCCGGGGTGAGGGTGAATACATATTAGCGTATCGATCGTACAAATCCCTCTTTGGTTCCGGCTCTGCCGGGTTAGCGGAAAGAATATGAAATAAGAGTATACTTCCCCGTTCGCCCCTGCGTAAGAAGGAGACGTTCCAAACAAAAACCGCCGTCCCCGAAGGAACGGCGGTTGGTCATCATCACAAAGTCTCTTTCAATCGATTTAGTACAGCATGAAATTCTCGACCGAGGTTTCCTCTCCCGGTTCGAGAAGGGCGTCGATGTCGATTGCGGGATCGGTCGTAATCGCGATCCAATCCACCTTGGCTTCCGATTCGCGGGAGTGCCAGTTCAAGGTATGTGCCCCGGCGGTCAAGTCGAACGCTCTCGGTTCGCCGGTCGTATCCCAGAATCGCCCGGCCGGATCGTAGGTCTGATACCAGGCCCGGCCAAACTCCAGGCGTGCCGATATTTGATAACCAAACGGATCGATGACCTCTTGTACGTAGTCCAATCCCTGGAATTCCTGATCGAAGCCGACGATAAACGAATCGGTACCACTGTCTTCACTGCGGCAATTCGCAAAGAGGTAATACGTGCCTGCCTGAAGAACGTTCAGATTAAACGTCAGTTCCTGACCGTCCAGAACGCTGGAGGTGCGGCCGGTGGTCAACGATTCCACATACAACACGCTCACCAGCGACGAATCGGCTTTCACCACCAATTCGCCCGAAAACGCGTGCGGCGATTCCGCCTGAATAAACACCGTGTCGCTTCCCACATCGATGGGATCGGTTGCGAGCGCAAAATTCAGAACGCTGGGCGCGTATGGATCTCCTCCGGTCGGAACGGCATAACCGGAGGCCTGATCGACTCCGTCTCCGATGAATCCACCGGCGACAGCGCCCAGGGATGGCGTGACGGTGTAGGTGAGCGTTCCGCTGGCGTTGGATGTCCATTCAATGGTTTCGCCCACTAAACTGGCCGTTCCGGCGGAAGCGGAAATCCCGGATACCGTCCATCCCGGTGGAGGCGTTTCGTTCAGCGCGATATCGGCCCCTTCCCGAGCGGTGAGTTCCACGGAAACATCGATAGACGCCGGTAAGGTGTATTCCAGGTAGGGCAATATCCGATTGACGACGAATGTCTGGACGATAGCGTCGTCGAAAGCGGAGAGGTTCATATCAGGATCGGTCGTGAAGCACAGCCAGTCGATACTGGCGCTGTCCTCGCGGTTGCCGAGATACATGAAATGCTCGCCCGCTTCCAAATCGAAGGGAACCGGATCCAGCCCCAAACCCGAGCTGCTCACCCACTCGTTGTTGTACGCTCGCGCGTTATTGCCGTTCCAGCGTGAGTCGTCGGTTCCGGGGGGTGGATCGTCGATTCCAAAGTGAAACGAATCGCTGTTCCCATCTTCGCCCCGCACCCGACCAAACACATAATACGTCCCCGCTTCCGCAATATTGATCGGATATTCCAGCAGGGATCCAGAACTGAAACCTCGCACTGAAACCATCGCCACGCCGCCCGTCAATCGGGGGTCGGCGAGAAGATCGAAATCATCTTCATTCCACGGAAAGCCTTGTTCCACCTGAATCAGCGTGGGGAACACCGGATCGATATCGACCGTATCTGCTTCAGAAGGAAACGATGGCATCTTTGGCAGGATCGTATCGTTCCCGATGAAGCTGGTTGGATAGGTATCATCGGTAAACGTCCCTTGCCAGGCGGCGGAACTTCCGCTTCCCAGTTTGAGATCGTACGTTAATGTCGCGTCGCCGGACAGATCGGTCAGTATCCAGTCGATGGTCCCATCCTGGTTGTCCGTCACATCCCCGGCGGACGCCTGGATGTTGGACGCCGTCGATCCGGCTGGAACGACTTCCTGAATCGTAACGGTCGCCACCGTCTCACGTGCGCTGGCGGTGATCTCGATCGCCATTGAAGCCCCCGCCTCGAACGTGTCATTCGGAATCTCACGCTCGACGTGAAGCGGCAGCTCTTCGATGGCCACATCGGAAAATTCAAAGAGTCCGAGACCACCCGCGTTTTCGGCGGTCGCCGCCAATCCGGCATAGACCGCCTGGGTGAAGGGCATCACTTCCGTTTCCCACAATACCCAATCGCCGTCGACATTCTGAGTATAGGAATGAATGCTGTTCCCCAGCTTGACCAACCGAATGGGGCCGTTGTGATCCGCGTAATCCAATGCCACATCCCCGTCGCGTTTGGACCCTTTCCCTTTCAACGTTCTGAACGTCGGGAAAACGCCTCCTTCCGCCGAGTTTCCATCCGAAGCCGCTTCGCTGGTATACAAAAACGAAAAATGCGCGGAATCGGGATCCAAGTCCTGCCGGATCATCAATCCGGCCCGGCCAGCGTCGTCAATCGGGAAGGGAGTGCATTCGATCGCGAAACTGCCCGTCATCTCCTTATACGCGAAATGAAATTGGTCGTTTTGCGTGCGATGAGTGATTGTCGCCCCCACCGCGTCCACCATATACTTCCCGTCCGTCAGTTCGACGAATCCCGGAATGTCCGGTTCTCCGATATCGATATGATCGTCAAATATCCCGACCGGTTCCTGCGCTTGGCCTGCAGCGGCCAAAAGAAAGACGAGCGAAACAATCGTTGAAAATCCAATCAGTGCTTTCATAATCTTTTTTCTCCTTGTTTCTGAAAATGCCAAATTTAGTCTAAATATTTCATTCATTTTCCCATAAAAACAAGTGGAATTCCACCCTCAAACAGCGAAAAACCACATCCATTATCCATTCACACCGTGATTCAGTCCATCGGAATTCCCGCGAATCCGATATAGACATTGAAACGTGTACTTAAACGTTGGTATGATAGTCAGGATATCCGATGCAAGTTGGCGTATGTCAACCTGAGAGGATTAAATCCTTATAATAATTCTAAATTTAATTGAAAACTGATAACTGACAACTGATAACTGAAGGACGGGAAAAATGGAACGACTCGACTGGATCATGATCGCAGGTTATTTCGCGCTGCTTTTCGGCCTAGCATGGTGGGTCATTCGCAAAAGTAAAAACACGGCGGACGACTACTTTCTGGCCGGACGCAATTTAGGCTGGTTTATCGTAGGCGCGTCGATTTTCGCATCGAATATCGGTTCGGAGCACCTGGTCGGTCTGGCCGGATCGGGGTGTACGGACGGGGTGGCGATGGCCCATTACGAACTCCATGCGTGGTGCTTATTGGTGCTCGCCTGGGTGTTCGTTCCGTTCTACGCGCGATCCAGAGTCTTCACCATGCCGGAATTTCTTGAAAAGCGTTTCAACGCCACCGCCCGCTGGATTCTATCCATCATCTCGCTCGTCGCTTACGTCCTGACCAAAATCGCCGTCGGGATTTTCGCCGGGGGAATCGTCTTCCGCACATTACTTCCCGATATTCATCTCGATTTAGGCTTTGTCGTCATGGACAGTTTCTGGATCGGTTCGATCCTGGTGATCCTTTTGACTGGGATTTACACTGTTTTGGGCGGTCTGCGCGCCGTGGCCTACACCGAAGCCCTCCAAACCGTCGTGTTGGTTTTCGGGTCGCTGCTGGTGACGATCTACGGATTGGACGCATTGGGCGGCTGGGGTGCGCTGCGTGAGGTCTGCGGTTCCGATATGTTTAACTTGTGGAAGCCGCTGGTCCCCGAAGGAGTCGAAGGCACATGGGCGCCGGTCAAGGAAACCGGCCGTATTGCCTGGTATTTCAACGGCAATTACCCCTGGCTGGGAATGCTCTTCTGCGCCCCGATCATCGGCCTGTGGTATTGGTGTACGGACCAATACATCGTGCAGCGCGCTCTCGGCGCTCCCAACGAGCAGCAAGCCCGCCGGGGCAGTATCTGCGCGGCGTTCCTGAAGCTGCTCCCCGTCTTCATCTTTATCATCCCCGGTATGATCTGTTTCGCCCTGGCCGAAAGCGGTAGCGCCGCCGAGTTGACCAACGCGCTATATTCGGACGGCCAGTTGGATGTCGAAAAATCACAGGCGGCCTACCCGTTACTCGTCAAGCATGTGCTCCCGGTGGGGATACGCGGCATCGTCGTGGCGGGATTGCTGGCGGCGTTGATGAGTTCCCTGGCCGGTGTGTTCAATGCCTCGTCCACGCTTTTTACGATGGACTTCTATTCGAAATTCCGCCCCAACGCCTCTCAGAAGCAACTCGTTTGGATCGGACGAGTGGCCACGGCGGCCATGGTTGTCATCGGCCTGATGTGGGTTCCGGTCATTCAAGGCGCGCGGGGATTATACTATTACCTTCAAGGCGTGCAGGGGTATTTGGCCCCGCCGATTTTCGTCGTTTTTTTCCTCGGTGTCTTTATGAAGCGGGTCAACAGTGCCGGGTGTCTCGCGACGTTGATCGTCGGATTCTTCCTCGGTGTATTTCGCCTGGCCGTCGATACGCCGATCGCTCTGAAACTCGGCGGTTATGAAAATGGCTATACGAACGGCTCTTTCCTGTGGATCGTCAATAACATCTATTTCCAATATTACAGCCTGCTGATTTTCGTCGTTTGCGTCACGGTCATGATTGCCGTGAGTTATCTTACAACGGCGACGAGCGAACAACGCATCAGCGGCCTGACTTATGCCACCATCACCGACGAGCACCGGCGTGAATCGCGCAGCAGTTGGGATTGGCGGGATATCGCCATGTCGGCTTCGGTGCTGGTCTTCATTCTCGCGGCCTATCTCTACTTCTCCGGCTGAGATTGTAGCGCAGGCTTCCAGCCTGCATGATTTCTTAGCAAAGCAGGCTGGAAGGCTGCACCACAACACAACTAGATTCCGGCTGTGTCGGATTAGGGAAGATCGAGGCTCTACTCGTTTTTTCTCCATTGTGTAACAGACGTAATTTCTTCAAAATATTCAAACGCGTCGATGATATCGAGGTAGACACCGTCGAACCCCGCATCCAGGATTTTCCCTAAATACGAATCGGTTTCGCCGACGACGATTGTCTGCCACTCCGGCAGCCAATAACGAACTTTGTAGTTTCCTTCCCAGTCGGGATTCTCCCCGGCCAGCCAGGCGGGAGGCGCAGTCTTCCAATCCGAATTCCAGTAGAACCGGTAGTCCTCCGCCTCGCCGATGCTCATGTACGATATAACCAGCCGCGCGCCGCCGTTGGCTTTGATTTTCAAGGAAACCGTGTCGCTTGGAGTCAGCCATTCGTTTTGATAGAACGCATCGATAATCAGCAGATCGTGATCCGTTGCCTGCAGCGCTTCCAGATAGGCCGATTTGTTGGAAAATCCGCTTGGGTCGATCAGGTATAGAAAATTCTTCACATCTTTCAGCGAATGAATATCACCCGCACTGACCAGGTTAGGAGCGGTGGGATAGGCGGGGATGTTGTCGAGATCGCGGTGATCGGCGGCAAACGAAGCGAATCCTCTGGATCCATTCGTATCGTAGGAATCATCGACATGCGAACGAGTCCAGCAATAATCCGTCACCAGAGCCTGCACTCCATACGACTCGTCCAACGTTAAAAATTCGGAAATAAAATCGCTCTCTTCTTGGAGTGTTGGCACATCGTCATCCTCGTAACCATACAAAAGGTCCTCGCGTCCAATCCCGTCGATGGCATTCAAATAATCATTCGCTGGAGCACCGTCCGGTTCACCATCCAAGGTAATGAGATCGTGGCCGTTCTGAGGAACGATAATAAAGCCGGGCCGAACTGCTTTGGCATAAGCACTGATGGATTCAACGAAATCCCTCATAGCCTCCCGGTAGTCCTGCCCGGTTGAAGACGAATCCTGCGCGTGTCCCCAGGGAACGGTGAATCCTAAGAGGCATATAACAATAAGAATGAAACGGTGAATCGAAAATTTCATGTGTCGTTAATTCCATTCTTTGCGTTACAATCATTGTATCTCAATCAAACCGCCTACAGCAATTATTCTTATAAAAATACGAATAAGTTCCCTCTTCCTCTGGGAGAGGATTAGTAAAGCAAGTTAGGAATTGAAGCCCTTCCGGGAATCTGGCATAATGAGCGAAGCAGAACCATTCCAAGCACGGGGAAGGTCATGAAACGACTTCGGTTCTACACCGGTTCCATACCGGTTCTCATCGCGCTGTTCTACATTGCCTTGTTGACACCACTGATGGGCCGGAAGAAAGGCTACACCGTCGACGCGACCAGTTCGTACCGGTTGACCCAGGCCATCGTCGAAACCGGCCAACCATTCCCCAAGGTCTCTGTTAAGCAGGGATATACCTATTCAATCGTCTATCTCCCTTTCTATGCTTTCGGTGATACGCTGTGCCGTTTCGCCCCCGCTTGGAATTCGGACTGGGTGCGGCGCAAATGTATGTGCTGGATGAACACGGTCATCACGGGAATGACGGTTGGCCTACTCTCGCTCGCGATCGGACGTCTGGGATTCTCTCCCACCGCTCAGACCGCCATCCCGATGCTTTACGGACTCTCCACCCTGGCCTTCTGCTACGCGCGCTACGATTACAATAAATCGCTGGCGGCATTCCTGCTGCTGCTCGGTTTCTATGGTGCGATCCGTTTCTTCGCAACTCGCCGCGATGGATTCGCCTGGCTTTGTGGAATCGCCGTGGGATTGCTCGTGACGGTTCGGCTTGAAATGGGCATCGTCATTCCCGTTCTGCTCTACGGTATGGCCCGGCAGCCCGGACCGCCCGCCAAGCGTTTGAAGCGTTGTCTTGGAGTGATGCTCCCCTGTCTGATCGGCGCTGGATTCGTGTTGTTCTACAATTGGTTTTACTGGGGGGGAAGCGCCGCCGGGGGGTACGAAGGTGGTTTTACCCTCAATCCCTTCCCGGCAGTCTCAGGTTTTCTCTTTTCGCCGGGAAAAAATATCTGGTTTTTCAATCCCATCCTGCTGATGCTGTTCCTGTCGGTCCGTCCATTTCACACAAGACAGCCGATCATCGCTTCTCTGTGGGCGGGCATGGTGGGTGCTTTATTCATGCTCTACTGCTTTTGGGGAAACTGGTGGGGTGGCTGGGGATTCGGTCCACGTCACCTGGTCCCGCTGCTCCCCCTGGCCGTGATCCCACTGGCGGCCGTTGTCGATGGCGAAACCTTCCGCTTCAAAGTCTGGCTTGGGATTCTGGGGTTGGCTGGATGCGCCGTCCAGCTGCTTGGATCGGGTATTGATTTCAACGACGTCATCTTAACCCTGATGAAACATCACGGGGTTCTCGAATCGCAATTGATCTGGAATTTCCTATGGAATCCCATCCTCCAACACTCGTTATTCATCCGGCATTTACCCTTCGACCGAATGGATTTCGGTTTGATCGGACTCTGGGTACACTTCTCGCCCGCATGGGGAGTGGGTATCCTGATAATATGGCTGACAAGCCTCTTCGCGCTCGGTTCGGCAGTGCTTTCCCGATTGCGAAAGACAGCCGGGCAAGAATAATAATCCCTGGTATTTAATAATCTATTCAAAATAGAAAGGTCACGCACCATGCCGCAGCGAACATTGATCATAATCGCGCATGGAAGCCGTTCGGCGGCGTGGAATCACGCCATCGAAACGTTCTGTTCCAATATCCGGCCCACACACGAAGGTGACGTGGGATTCGACGAAGTCAAATGGTGTTATCTCGAACACGCCAGCCCTACCATTCAAGAAGCTTTGGATCATCATTGCCAAACAAGCGAGAATGACACGATCGCCTTGCCGGTCTTCCTCACCCTCGGACAGCACGTGACGGTCGATATCCCATGCCGGGTGGAGGAAGTGGCGAAGTTGATCGAATGGCGCGACGGGATTGCTTATTACGAATGTAAGGGACGATCGGTGCGTTTATTGAAGCCGCCGCCCACGGCCGATCTGCTGGCCGATAACCTCTCCCGGCGTTTCAAGCGGCTTGCCGGGAACGAAAAAAACATCGGGTTGATGATCGTCTATTATGGATCGAAAAAATACATCTCCGCCTGGAATCACCTCGCTTTTAACGTTCAATCCACCGTGATGACCCAATTCCCCGATATTCAGGTCAATTGGTCCTACGTCGGAGACGCCGTGGATTATTCCCCGGATCCCTTGGCGCAAGCACTGTCGGAAATGTCGAGGACAACACCGCGGATCGTCATTCTTCCCGCGATGGTGTCGGTGGGAATGATGCAGAACGAAATCATTCCCTCCGCGATCGAACAGGCGGCCCTGAAAGACAAAGTTATCTATCAGGGAGACGCGCTTCTCCCCGATTCCGGTTTGGAGAAACGGGTGATTGACTACATCTTAAAAACGCTCTCCAAAGAAAATTCGAGCGCCGGCTGAATCGAGAAAGAAATTTTCCTGTAAATTATTCCCCTTACTCTATTCCATCCCTCACGTATCTCCATTACAATAGAATACGATAACTGGAATGAACCGGCCGTTTTACGATGGCCAGGTTAACATCTTTTTCCCAGGGGGCTGACGATGGCACTTGATCGACAAACCACCAATCCGATTTCACTCGTGACGGAAAAAACGGAAGTGATCATTCTTGGTGGCGGCCAGGGGAAGCGCCTCTACCCCCTCACGGAATCGCGGGCGAAACCGGCGGTTCCGGTTGCCGGTAAATTTCGGTTGATCGATCTACCCCTCAGCAACTGCCTCCACTACAACTTGAGTAAAATCTATATTTTGACCCAATTCAACTCGGATTCGCTTCACCGCCACATCGCACAGACATACCGTTTCGATGCCTTCTCCAAAGGATTCGTTCAAATCCTGGCCGCTCAGCAGACGCAGGAGAATAAGGATTGGTACCAGGGAACGGCAGACGCAGTGCGCCAATCGCTGAGACGCTTCGTTCAACGCCGTCCTGAACACGTTTTGATCCTCTCCGGCGATCACCTGTACCGGATGGACTTCTGGAAACTGCTGCATACCCATGTCGAGAACAACGCCGACGTGACCATTTCCGTGCTGCCCGTACCCCGCGAACGCTGTCCGGATTTTGGCATCCTCCAGATCGATGATGAAAGTCGGATCGTTTCGTTTGAAGAAAAACCCAGCGATGCCGAACGGTTGGAACAATTAAAAGTCCCGCGTCAGGTTTTCACGGATAACGGGATCGATCCAGGTGGACGTGAGCACATCGCATCGATGGGCATCTACGTTTTTCGAACCAAGGCGCTGTTTGAGGCCCTCTCGAAAAATTCCGATTCGGACTTCGGGAACGATATCATCCCCTCGCTTCTCAGTGAAAAACGGGTGTTCGCCCATTTCTTCGACGGTTATTGGGAGGATATCGGAACCATCCGAACCTTTTACGAAGCGAATCTGGCGTTAACGAAACCCGTTCCCGAATTTAACTTTTACGATGAAATCAGACCCGTGTATTCCCGTCCCCGATACGTACCCGGGGCGAAATTCAACCGGGCCACGATCCGTTCCTCGTTGATCTGCGACGGGGCCATCGTTTCCGGCGCGGTCATTGAAGATTCTGTGATCGGTTTGCGAAGCGTGATCGCCGACGACGCTCAAATCTACCGCACTGTCATGATGGGCGCGGATTATTACGACAGCTCCGAACGATCCACCGAAGACATTCCCCCCAATGCCCCACCGCTGGGCATCGGTCAACGTTCCATCGTCAAAGACGCCATCGTCGATAAAAACTCCCGAATCGGTGAAGATGTCCGTATCCTGAATCAGGAAAATATCCACGAGGCCGATGGTCCGAATTACTACATTCGCGATGGAATTGTCGTCATCCCCCGCAGCACCATCCTCGAATCGGGAACCGTCATCTGAACGAAATTCCAATTCGCCTCTTCACCATTCAGGCTGAATAAAACGATCGATGAATTAATGAGGAGAGAGACGATGATAAAACCAGCCGGACTTCCTTCAATCCTCATCCTGCTGTTTGTCGTGTTATCGATTCCAAGTTGGGCGGACCCGATCCCCCTTATCCTGGACACGGACATCGGATCGGATATCGACGACACCTGGGCGCTGTCGTTCATTCTCTGCTGCACGGATGAAATCGACCTGAGACAGCTTCTCCACAAACGCTACGATCCCAAGGATTTCCCCGAAGAGATACTTTTGCCGCCAATCGACCTGAGAATGGTTCTCACCGACAGTCACGACACCGTGGGCCGGGCGAAGATCGCCGCAAAATTTCTCGAACAAGTCCAACGGGAAGACATTCCCGTCGGTATTGGGGAAAAGTTCGACGATGAGGCCGGCCCCCTGGCGAAATGGGCGGAAGATTATGACTTGAAGGACTATCCTGGCACCATCTACGATGATGGAATCCAGGCCATGATTGATATGATTATGGATGCGACTGAAACCATCAATCTCCTCGTCCTCGGTCCCTGTCCCAACATCCAGATCGCTCTTCAGCGTGAACCGCGAATCGTCCAGAAGACCAAAGTCATCGCCATGAGCGGGAGCATCGATCGGGGATACAATAACATGATCACATCGGATGCAGAATACAATGTGCGTGACAATATCCCCGCCGCCAAGGCCATGTATCAGGCTGGTTGGGATTTAACCATCGCACCCCTGGACACGGCGGGCGTGGTTAAAATCACCGGTCCACAGTACCAAAAGTTAATGCTTACGGACAATCTCGTCGTTCAATCGCTTTACCAAAACTATCAATTCTGGGTTAATGAGGGAAAATTTCCTCACAATCCCGGTGCGCGCAGCTCCACGCTTTTCGATCTCACTGCCGCGTATCTCGCTTATGACGGTTCGCTCTGTACGATGGAAGATATTCCGCTAAGGGTGGATGATAAAGGTTTGACGGTTAGGCAATCCAATGGCAAACCGGTTCACTGCGCGATGACATGGAAAAACTTGGAGATATTCAAGGAACTTGTTATCGCCGTATTGGAAAAAGGAACGACAACCAAAAGGCAAGACCGTCTGATCGGTTCCTCATCCACATCGGCAAAAACGAATCGATAAAAGCGGCTGGACAGGATTCGATACGGTTAGAGCGGTTTTCAATAGTAACGCCAAATTGAATGCCTTACGACTTGTAAAATCTCATGCTTTTCTGGGATTTTACAAACGCCATTACGAACGTATTTATGAAAATCAGTCTAAACGAAAAACGGATTGCTGTTTTTCTCAATTCCTACCGTTGTCATCGGCCCATGACCGGTACAGAGCAGCGTCGATTCCGGAAGCGTAAATAGTTTTTCCCGGATATTTCGGATTTCTTCGTTTTTAGCGCTTTCGCTGGAGGTCCCCCCGATCGACCCGGCGAAGATTGCATCCCCCACAAATGCCATCCGGTTATCGACGATCAGACTGAGCGAATCGGCGGTATGCCCCGTTGTTTTCAAAATTCGTGTAGACCGTTTTCCCAGAGGAATCGTATCCCCTTCGGCGACGGCTTTTCCATTGACTGTCCGTCCAGTCAGCGAATAGACCGGAACGTCGTGACGCTGAAGAATGGAGTCCAGCCCGCCGTCGTGATCCCAATGAAGATGGGTAATGACAATCCCGGTCAGTCGTGCATGGTGCTTCCGTAAAAACTCGTCGATCGCGGGTGAGTCGGAACCGGCATCGACCAGAACCGTCTCTTTCGTTTCCGCACACCCTACGAGAAAAGCGTTGGCTTCGTTCGCTTCCTTTAGAAACACCGGCTGAAATAAAATCACGGTTTCTCTCCCTATCGACCCCTCTCCCTCTGGGTTACATCGCGTCGCGCCGCAGGCGGACACGATGACGTAGAAGGTTAGAGTAACTCGCCATCGAAGAATCCCACGTACCTGCTAATAGTAACCGATTCAAAGTGTGCATAAAAGCCTTCATTAAAATCGAAAAATAAAAAATTAAATTAAAAAAACGCTAAAGTTTTCCCCGCTCATTGCCGATCATTCGATAATGTAGAGTTCTGTCTGAAATTATCCGTAAGAGAGATGGAATTGAAGGAAAAATGGTTAGCGGACCAAGTTCTATAGGCGGCATGGGAGACATTCCCCAAATTCATTATCGACCCGATCCCGGCGAACCGGCCGCCCGTCTGTCCGCGCCGCCCACTCAAACCGCCCTGCTCGTCACTGCTCAGGAACAGCGAAACGAAACCCGCCTGCGTTCCCGCGCGGTTGTTCTGGGTGAAGATATCATCTACTCCCGGATCACTTTCGATGTTGGCGTCGGCAATTCCAGCCCCGTCTACAACGCGGGATTGACGACACTCGTGACACGAACCGGCTCGGATGGTGTGCTGCCCGGCCAGACGTCACCAATTTCGTCCCCTGCCGAAGAGGAACAGGTTCCCTCTACCCATGAAGAGGAGGATGAGGAAGAAAATCAGGCGGCCTCGGAATTATCGGAAACGAGTTCGGAGCAAGACCGGCTCTCCGAACAGGAATTGGACGAGGAGGAAAACGAACTTGAAAGCGATGACACCCGACTGAACCGCAACTTGGCGATCGCTTTTCTCAAGCAGGAGCAAGCCCTCGAAGACGGCGATCCCGTCGAGTTCCAACAGGCCCAGCGCGAAGCCTCCACCCTCGAACGCGAATTAGAGGAATTGGAGAAGGAAGAACGTGAAATCGAACTGGAGCGATTCGCCCGGCAGTTGGAAGAATTTCAGGAATCGACCGGCGAGGTTCTGGAGGACAGCCTTTCCACTGCCATCGGTCTGCTGGATGTCATGTTCGGCCTTGGAGAGAATAACGATTCCCCGAACAACCAACCCAATCCATAAAAACGAATACTTTACCTATTCCATTCACGTTCCAAGCAATACACGTCGATCTTTTCCCTAATTTCATTTATAATAAAAAATCATCATTGCAAAAACCCGTTCGATACCGGCCACAACCCAGAAAGGATCGGCAGCATGATACTTTCGGAGATTTGTCACCAATCGTGTATTTCGTTGGAACTGAGCAGCCGCTCGAAGGCGGACGTTCTTCGGGAGATGGCGGAATTGGCCGCGAAAAGCGGGAAAATCCAATCGGTCGACAGCCTGATCGATTCGCTCCTGGAGCGGGAAGCGATCAAAACGACAGGAGTCGGCGGAGGAATCGCTATTCCCCATGCCACCGCCAGCGGTGTCGAAGGTCTGGTTCTGGCATTGGGGGTATCGAAGTCGGGCTTCGATTTCGATGCCCTCGATCGAAAACCCGTCCATCTTATTTTTCTTCTCGCCGGAGAACCCCGGCTGCAAACCTCATTCCTCAGTATTCTCAGTAAAATATCCCGTTATTTCCGCGACCTGGATTTTCGCGGCCAGGTTCTCGACGCTTCCAGTCCTGAGGAAATATTTACTCTGATTCAAGACCGCGAGAACAGGTAATCCATCCCTATGCAACTCCTTATCATCATTCTCAACCAAGAGGAATTCCTGGACGATATTCTCGCCGAATTGGTGGAGTTGGAAATTTTCGGCGCTTCCGTCATCGATGGAGTTGCCATGGAGCGCGTACTCGCCAAAGACGTCCCCATCTTCGCGGGTCTGCTGCAAAGCACGCGCGGTTCGCGAGCCTACAACAAGAACATTTTCGCGCTGATCCCCAATCGGAAGACCATCGATCGGCTGGTCGGCATTTTGAAGGAAATGGATGTCGATCTGACCGATTCTTCCGTTGGAACCTTGTTCACGATTCCCGTTGACTTTACGCTCACCAACGGCAGTCTTCCTTCCTAGAATTATGAATGTCATCCTGGGCTTTGTCGTCATTCTGCTTCTCAGTTTCGCCGCGTCCCGGTTGACGCTGTTTCGCAGTGGTTTCTCTATCGGTCTGCAATACGTCGTGCTGGCGGGGACGGAATTTCTATTCGTGGGATTAATCCTCGGTCCGCGCGTCACGAATCTGCTGACCGACGCGGCATTGCAGCAACTGACCCCGGTGTTAGGCCTGGGCTTGGGCTGGATCGGTCTCTTGATCGGGATTCAGTTCGACTGGCGCATCGTGCGGCGTATTCCCCGTCACGTCTGGTTGATCGGATTCAGTATTTCATCGATCGCATTTTCCGTAGTCTCTCTTTCGTTGATCGTTTCGCTGGACCCGGTGGGCCGGATCGTTTTCCCATCGAATCACGCCATGTTCGCCAAACAGACACCGATAGCCAAAATCGGCTTCTGCGTCATGCTTGGGCTGGTGGCCACTCTCTCCACGCATACCGCCCTGGCGCTGATTAAACACACCGCCAATGCCAGAGGAACCGCCATCCGCCTTTTGCGCATCCTGGCGGATATCCGAACTCCGATTGCGGTCATTGGTCTGGGCTTCTTCAGCAGCCTGCTTTATACCTTCCTTCCATTTTCTTCTCTCCCGCCCGATTCGATTACATCGAATGGAATCTCCGCCCCATTCACCTTTCATACCGTTCAAACCCTCCTATGGTTTGCGGCATCGGTGCTGCTGGGCGTGGCCTTGGGATGGATGCTTCACTACCTGACGAGTGAGCGCCTTCAAAAACGCGAAATGCTGCTGGTGCTCACCGGATCGGTTATATTCTCATCCGGATTGGCGGCCTCCTTTTCCATGTCGCCGCTGTTCGTCAATTTCGTGGTGGGCGCGACGCTGAGTAATCTACCCAACTTCGCGCGGGGTCGTGTCTCGAACATTCTCACCTCGACCGAAAAACCGTTCTTCGTCGTCTTTATGATATTTGTCGGAGCGTTATGGCCACCGGTTACGGGCACGGCGCTGATCGTTTCCGTGATGTATCTCGTCACACGGGCGTTCGGGCTGTGCATGGGAACGGTCGTGGGCAATGCCTGTTTTCTCCCGAAAGAGAATCGCGTTACCAACCGGCTGGGATTCGCCATGCTGCCGCAGGGAGGCGTGGCTATCGCGCTGGTGGTAGATTACGCCTTCATCACTCCCGGACCGTATGCGGACCTGGCGTTAAGCGTCACCCTCCTGACGGTGTTGGTCAACCAGTTGTTCGGCGCGAACATCCTGACGTCGGTTCTGCGCCGTTCGGGTGATCTCGCCGAGGCTTCCGGGATCGAGGAATAAGCGTATGAAATCACGACTGGCCGCATTTTTCCTCATGCTGATTCTACTGCTGATCGTCCGTATGAATCCACTTCCCGCGGATTCACGTCAGGCAGTCGATATGATGATGGCGTTGGGCTGGGTCATCCTCGCTGGATACCTTCTAGGTGAAATTCTCGCTTTGATCAAACTTCCGCGCATCTCCGGCTATCTCTTCGCCGGGATGGCGATGGGGCCTTACGGCGGCAATGTGTTGACTCACACCCTGATCGAGGACTTCTCGCTTATCGACCGCATCGCCCTGGCCTTGATCGCGCTGTCCGCCGGGGGCGATTTGCGATTGGAATCGATCCGCAGCCGCCTGCGCGGTATCGCATTCGTCACACTAGCGCAGACGGCAGGCGTGTTTTTACTTGGTACGGCGGCGTTTTATCTCATTACTTACTGGCTGCCGTTCTTTTCCGCGTTACCGGCGCTCAGCCGTTTGGGAGCGTCGATGGTGTTCGGGACGATCGCCGTCGCGCAGTCTCCCGCAACGACGATCGCCGTCATCAAGGAAACCCGCTCGTGCGGCTCGGCGTCCGAGTTGATTCTGGGAGTTTCGGTGATTAAAGACGTTCTCGTGATCGTCATATTCGCTCTGCTGATCCCCATCGTGAAATCGATCGAACACGGCAGCCGTTTCGAGTGGGGGGTTCTTCTCGGCCTGGGGGGAGAACTCTTCGCCTCCATCGGTGCTGGAATCGTGGCGGGATTCGCGATTTATTTCTATTGGACGAAGCGGCTACGCCGCAGGAATCGTGAAGCCGAGGTGATCGAAACGA